>CAZLLK010000051.1:13442-20490 GCA_964560435.1 uncultured Oscillospiraceae bacterium | reverse complement strand
GCCGAAGAGCTTCCTTTTATGGCGACGGAAAACATTATGATGGACGCAGTCAAAAAGGGCAGTGACCGTCAGGAACTGCACGAGCAAATTCGTGTTCATTCGATTGCCTCTGGTGCCGTCGTCAAAGAGCAAGGACTTCCGAACGACCTTATCAAGCGTATTGCTGCTGACCCGCTTTTCGCTCTTACTGAGGACGAAATTATGGCAAATATGGACGCGCGCAAATACGTAGGACGTTCACCAGAGCAGGTAACGGAATTTCTTAATAACGATGTTCATCCTATTTTGGCACGGTATTCCGATTTGATAGACGAAGCAGGCGCTGAATTGAAGGTCTGAATTTGCAAATGCTCAAGCTGGTGTTTTTTTGCTTGAGCATTTTTCTGCGTTTTTGAGATGATTGAATTCCATCATTCGTAATTATATAATGTCCGCAAGCGAACATTATACTGCGTTTGCGCCGACAATGTCGGCTCACGCTCGAATAAAAATATATATCATAACGCCGCTTTGCGGCTATGATATAATGTCCGCAAGCGAACATTATACTGCGTTTGTGCCGACGACGTCAGCAAACGCTCGAATAAAAATATATATCAAACGCCGCTTCGCGGCTATGATATATAAAACGGCAAAAAAGTTTTTGCATAGCAGTCAAAGCATATCCATAGGATACAAAGAGGTGATTGCTGTGATAAAAACGCTTAAACTTAACAACGTCATTTTCTTTTTTCTCATAATTGCGACAGTGGTTGTTGCGCTTGTTTTCGTTCTGTTCGCAAAAAACTCTGACATTTCATTAGTCTCGGCTTCAGAGAAAACCGATAGGCCAGTTCTGGTGATTGACGCAGGGCATGGCGGTGCCGATGGCGGTGCCGTTTCACTATCAGGCACCCTTGAGAGCGAACTAAACCTTGACATTGCGCTCAGAATAGCGGCGCTTTCCGGATTGACGGGCATTGAATATTCCATGACTCGTGAAAGCAGCGATATTTCATATCCCGAGTCGGCAAAAAGCATTGCAAGCAAAAAGAAATTTGATCAAAAGCATCGAGTCGAGCAGATTAACAAAACGCCAAACGCTGTTTTAATCAGCATACATCAGAACTGCTACCCGCATAAAGCGCCATTCGGACCTCAGTCGTTTTACTCGAAAATTGAGGGGAGCGATTCGCTTGCCGAGCTTATTCAGAACTCCATGAACACAGTTTTGTGTCCGGGTAACCGACGCTTGGCGATGCCGGTTGCAAAGAACATTTACCTTTTTAAAAGCATTAATTGTCCCGCAGCTCTTGTGGAGTGCGGATTTGTTTCAAACCCTGCGGAGTCAAAACTTCTCGACACCGAGAATTATAGGCTGAAAATTGCGGCGATACTTACAAGTGCCTATCTCCAATACTTAGATTTAAAAGAATAACTGAGGTGTACAAATGAAATCAAAAACGGTGTTTTTCTGCTCCGAGTGCGGATATGACACGCCAAAATGGGCAGGAAGATGTCCCTCCTGCGGTACATGGAATACGATGGTTGAAGCTCCGGCTGAAACAAAATCAAAATGCGGCGTGGCTTCCGCATCGGCTAGAATGCTTAAAAATTCGCCGGAATTACTTTCGTCTCTGGGAACAGACGACGAAATACGTTTTTCGACTGGCTTTGATGAATTTGACCGCGTACTTGGTGGCGGCGCCGTTCGCGGCTCGCTGGTGCTTGTCGGAGGCGCGCCCGGCATTGGAAAGTCTACGCTGCTTCTCCAATTTTGCGGTAACGTTGACAGCACAGAAAAAGTTCTGTATGTAACGGGTGAGGAAAGCAAGCGTCAGCTCAAAATGCGTGCTGAGCGTCTGGGTGCCGACGCAAATCAGCTTTATGTGCTTGCCGAGACAGACCTTAACGAAATCATATCAGCAGTAGATGAAGTTAAACCTGATGTTCTAATAATTGACTCCGTGCAGACGATGTTTAATCCCGAGCTTACAGCAAGTCCCGGTAGCATCACACAGGTTAAGGACTGCACTATGGCGATTATGCAGCTTGCAAAGCGCGGGAATTTAACCGCATTCATTGTCGGTCACGTCAACAAAGAAGGGGCAATTGCCGGCCCAAAAGTGCTTGAACACATGGTCGACTGCGTTCTATATTTTGAAGGCGAGCGCGGAGTGAGCTACCGAATCCTCAGAGCGGCTAAAAACCGATTTGGCTCAACCAACGAAATCGGAGTTTTTGAAATGGTGCACAGTGGCCTTTGCGAAGTTAGCAACCCTTCGGAAATGCTGCTTTCGGGCAGACCTCTCAACAGCCCCGGCACCTGCGTGACCTGCGTAATGGAGGGAACTCGCCCAATTCTTGCGGAAATTCAGGCGCTTGTTACGCCCAGCGGCTTCAATGTTGCGCGTCGCAACTCAAACGGCATTGACTATAACCGCGCAACTCTTCTGCTTGCGGTGCTTGAAAAGCGCGGAGGCATTTCCGTCGGAAGCAGTGATGCATACATAAATGTAATCGGCGGTCTTGAGCTTGATGAACCTGCGGCGGATCTAGCAACCGTGCTTGCCATTGCGTCCAGCCACCGCGACAAGGCGATTGGAAACGACCTTGCCGCAGTTGGCGAAGTCGGTCTTACAGGCGAAATCAGAAGCGTTACCGCTTTGAACCAGCGTCTTGCTGAAATTGCGAGGTTGGGCTTTAAGCGCTGCGTTATACCGGCTCACATTCGTGACGATATAAAAGCCCCGAAAGGGCTTGAGCTTGTTTCCGTAAAAAACATTCGTGAGGCTATTGCCGCGGTAATTTGAATTGGCTAACGGAGGAAGCAATATGCCGCACTTTTTAAAGCTCCCGAATCTGCCTAGCGGACAAGTTTCAGTCGTCGCGGCAGGGGAGGACTATGCAGATGAAATCGCGAAGGCTCTAATGCCGTTTGGCATAAAAACGCTTAGCTGCCCGGGCAATCCTGACGTTGACAAAAGACTTCGGTCGCACATTGATTTAAGCGTTTTTCATTTAGGCGGTAATAAATTTGTTTTTTCAAAGTCCTTATCGGACAGCAGCTTTGCGTATGAATTGAGGCAAATGGACGCTGAAATTTTGGTTTCCGACTCTGAGTTTTCCTCGCAATATCCCAACGACGCGTTTTTCTGCGCTCTTTCGAACGGTGAAAAGGTGTTTCATAATGCAAAGTTCTGCGACCCTCATATAATTGATGGTTTCCCAAACCGGCTTATCCACGTAAATCAGGGCTATGCAAAATGCGCAGTCTGTCTTGTGAGTGAAACTGCCGCCATAACGGCCGACTCGGGTCTTTGCACTGCAATGGAGCATGAAGGGATGAAAGTTCTCAAAATTGATACCGGCGGAATTACGCTTTCGGGATTCGCCCAGGGATTCATCGGGGGAGCGTCTTTTAAAATTGCATCTGACAAGCTTGCATTTTCCGGTACGCTTCAAAATCACCCAAATAAAACGGAAATTCAGGAGTTCCTTGATCTTCACGGAGTCACTCCAATATACCTTACAGAAAAACCGATTTTCGATATAGGCTCAATTATTCCGATTTCGCAGATAATACAATAAAGAGTAAACGCAGAAGCTTAGCTTCTGCGTTTACTCTTTTTGTATTATCATCGCCGATTAGTCGGTTATTTTGTAAGTCTGACCGACAGCCGAATAATCCGAATGTGCCTCGACCTCTGCTTCAACAGAGGAGGTTTGATTTCGTAGTCCAAATAAGCACGAAATCGTAATCGTGCTTCCTGGCTCAACCTTGGTATAGTAGTTCGTGTCGGTTTCTGATTCCGAGGCGGCGTTTGTATAATCAAGTGAAATGCCGTCCTGATAGGTGAAAATGTACAGCTCGTCGCCAATACTCGTACTGTAATCGCTGTTGTTGGTAAATTCGTAGTAAACTCTGATTGCTTGATTTCCATTAGCATCAGCTACAAGCTCGGCGTCTTTAACTGCAACATAGAAGCTGTCAAGTGCGCCCTCAGCCTCCAGAGTTGTCGTCCACCGTGGATCCGATACCGGTGTGATTACATAAGGAGCCGGTGCGCCGGGCAGACTTCCCGGAACATAAGACGAGGATACTACACCACCGGATTCACCGTCGTTATTGCCATATACATTAAAATCAACACTGCCACCATTAGGATTATACTTGAACTCTACGAAGCACTGAATTGTTAAACCCTGCCGAATATAATAGGTTGAATTATTCTCAACACTGGATTCATTCGCCGCATAGGTTTCCTGAAGCTGGTTGCCGTCCTGGGATGCATCATAGATCAATGCGTTGTAAGCTGATTGAGAGTAGCCATCTTCGAAGTTGTTCGTATACTCATAGTAAACGCGAATTGCTGTATCGCCATCAACATCGGTGAATTCCTCGGAGCCGATAACAGATAAGTAGGAATCGCCGTTATCGACATTTCCGCTCCCGGCGACTCCGTTGCTTGCAGTTGAATTATCCGCGCCTGCAAAAAAACCGTGGGGTACCGTGGGATGGTTAATGTCGCCGTCAGCCTTTTCAAAATAGAAGGTTTCACGATTTTTTGATAATATAAGCTGACCATCATCCAATTCAAAATGATAGATTTCGTCGGAAGTTGACATTACAATTGCGCCATCGTTTTCTTCCCATGTTGCGTCTTCTATTTCTGTGTCATAAGCGGACGCAAGGTAGGCGGAACCGTCGCTGTTAATTTGAATATCAATAGCTCCGACAATACTCGTGCCGTAAAAGTCTTCAGACGCACCATCACCGGTGTCAACTAAAACGCTTTCCCAATAGCCAACATAAGGACCTTGCGCTTGGCTAAACAAATAACCAATAAAACATATTGCGCAAGCGAGCAGAATAACAGCGCCTATCACTATTAAAGCAATCACACCGCCACTAAGCTTTTTCTTCGGTGGCATAGTGTTAACTCCGACACCTCCGCCATGATAAGGTGCATATCCATATGCGTTTTGCGGATTGTATGGAGCTTGTGGTTGCGGCGCATATCCGCCTTGAAAAGGAGATGCGTAATTACGCTGTACAGGAGAGACATATGTTTCTTGTACCGGAACAGAAGCATTTTCCTGTGTCGGTCCGTTGTATTCTCCGCAAGTTTGGAATGAAGTCGCATCGGATTGTGCTTCGTTCTGTGAATCATCACTAATCGGAGCCGAATAGTCAACTGTTTTGACTTCTTCAGAAGCACTGCTCTCGTTTTTGCATGGAGCAGTCATAGACGCTCCGCAATTGGGACAAAAAATCGCATCATCGGGAAGCTTAGACCCACATTCGGTACAGAATGCCATAGTAATCCCTCCTGATTTATAGTATTTTCAAATTAATTTAACATATATCTACTACATCTTATTAATACTCTCATATTACACAATAGACTGTCAAGACAATGTTGAGACTTTTTGTTGATGTCCAAAACTAACAAAAGGATTAACCTACGAATCAGCAAAAATTGCAGGGCATTTTGCACAAAATCCGGGCTAAATTAACATGAATGTTGTAAAGTCTTATAATGCGAAAAAGTATGTTAATTTTTTGATAAAACCATTGCAATGAGGATTGATATGCAGTATAATAATGGAAATGGTGTCTGTCAAGTTTTTAACATTGTTATTCAATTGGCGAACGTTGCTTTTGCCCGAGCATATACAGTGCAAGAAAAAACCTGCTGCTCACTAATTGAAATAATGCGGTGCAGTTTCTTTTTTTTGGTAAGAACGAAGAAGAACCTTGTATCGACATTACAAAACACAATCAAAAAGGAGACATTAGTTCATGAGAGAAGATTACGGCTTAACACAGGATCAGATCGACATTCAGCTTATGACTCGCGACTTTATCCGCAAGGAGCTTCCTTGGTCAAGAATTAGGGAATGCGACCAGAAGAGCGAAACCCCAATGGACGTAGTTAAAAAGGCTGCTGCTATGGGTCTTACAAGCATCACTCTTCCCGAATCCATCGGTGGTGGCGGAATGGGCGAGGTTACAAACTCCCTTGTTCTTGAAGAAATTGCATATCAGGACACAGGCTTTGCTACCGTAATTGGTGCGAACGGCCTTGCTTATATGCCCATACATCTCTTTGGCACACAGGCTCAGCAAGAAATGTTCGGAAAGTACATAATCGACGGCGGTCTTGCAGCATTTGCACTCACAGAAGCTGACGCTGGTTCTGACGTTGGCAACAACCGCACAGCTGCTGTTCTTGAAGGCAACGAGTATGTCATCAACGGAACAAAGACCTTCATCACAAACGGCGGACTTGCTAGCGTATACGCTGTATTCGCAGTTACTGACCCCTCTGCTGGCGCTCGTGGAATGTCCTGCTTCATCGTTGAGCGTGACCGTCCCGGCGTTTCCGTCGGTGCTGAAGAAGACAAGATGGGCATTCGTCTTTCCAACACCACAGAAGTTATCTTTGAAAACGTTCGTATTCCTGCCGATCACCTTGTCGGTAAGGAAGGCGCTGGCTTTAAGATTGCTATGAGCACCTTCGACAGAACTCGTCCTGCAGGCGTCGGCGCTGCAAGCTGCGGCGCTATGCGTAGCTGCATTGACAAGTGCCTTGAGTATGCGGCAACCCGTGTTACCTTTGGTCAGCCCATACTCCAAAATCAGGCCATTCAGTTCATGATTGCTGATATGGAAATCAAGTATGAGGCATCCCGTGCTCTTACATACAAGGTTGCTGATATGATTGACCACGGCGTTATCGACAGCGCACTTGCTTCTGCTGCAAAGACAATCGCATCCGATTCATGCGTTGAATGCGCTCTCGATGCTATCCAGATTTTCGGTGGCAACGGCTACAGCAGAGAATATCCCATCGAAATCATACTCAGAAATGCAAAGATTGCTCAGCTGTTTGAGGGTACAAACCAAGTTCAGCGCATGGTTATTGTTAAGAGCCTCCTTAAGGCTTCCGGCATGATGTAAGCTTTTGCTGATATTGGGCAGCACATAATAATATTTTAGCAACAACTCAGATATGCTTCTGCGGTTGAAATAATTATTTCAGCATTAAGTCCGCATAAACAC
>CAZLLK010000051.1:0-13342 GCA_964560435.1 uncultured Oscillospiraceae bacterium | reverse complement strand
CAGATATGCTTCTGCGGTTGAAATAATTATTTCAGCATTAAGTCCGCATAAACACTCGGTGTCTGTGCGGACTTTTTATATTTAGCGAAAAGATTGTGCAAAAGGCAATATTCAACATTTGAAATATTAATATGCATTAATTATCAAAAAAGTACCATATTCAGATAATAATATGCATAAAACGTCTTTATATGTTGACATGTTATTTTATAATATGTATAATTAATTGTTGTGGAAACATCAGCGTTTTCGAGCGCATGAGCCCTTTGTATTTTGACTTTCGTATCGTATATGCATTTACTTAGAAGCTCAAACATTCGGAAAAAGCAATATTTGGAAAGAAGGAAAACCTATCATGAAAATGCTTGTTTGCATTAAACAGGTACCTGATACCACCGAAATCAGGATAGACCCTGTTAAGAACACCCTTATCCGTGACGGCGTTCCCAGCATAGTAAATCCCTTTGACGCTTATGCTCTGGAAATCGCTGCAAGAATCAAGGATACCGATCCGTCCGCCGAAATCGTTGTCCTCTCCATGGGCCCAGAACAGGCCAAGAACGCTCTTAAAGAGTGCCTTGCTGTTGGTGGCGACAAAGCTTATCTCGTAACCGACCGTGCATTCGGCGGTTCCGATACGCTTGCAACAAGTTACATCCTTTCATCTGCAATCAAGAAGCTTGAAGAAACCGAAGGCAAGTTCGATATCATTTTCTGCGGCAAGCAGGCTATCGACGGCGATACCGCTCAGGTCGGCCCCGAAATCGCAGAGCACCTCGATTATCCTCAGGTTACATATGCTGTTGAAGCTTCCGTTGCTGACGGCAAAGTAAAGGTTAAGAAAGAAGTTGAAGAAGGCTTCGAAATGATCGGTGTTAAGACGCCCTGCGTCATCACCGTTACTAAGCCCTCTTATGACCCCCGTTATCCCACCATCAAGTCCAAGATGGCTGCAAACCGCGCAGAAATCGGCGTAATCGTTGCTGATGATATGCCTGCTATCGACAGAGAGCGTATCGGCCTTAAGGGTTCTCCCACAAAGGTTAAGAAGACTTTTACACCTCCCGTTAAGAGCGGTGGTACTAAAATCCACGAAGACAGCAATGAAGCAACAGCAAAGAAACTCTTTGACATGCTTGTTGCTGACGGCATCATTTAAGGGGGGTAACTTATAATGGAAGCAAAAACCAAAGATTTATGGGTATTTATTGAAACCAACGACAACGGCACCGCCAAGAACGTAGGTTTGGAACTTCTCGGCGCAGGTCGTGGCCTTGCCGAAAAACAGGGCGGCAAGCTTGTTGGTATTGTTATCGGAAATAGTGCAGACGAAGCAGTAAAGTCCGCAACCGCTTTTGGTGCCGACACTGTTATCGTTGTCGACAGCAAGGAATATGAGCATTACACAACCGATGCATATGCAAAGGCAATGTTTACTCTTGTTGAAAAATATGGTCCCACCAGCATACTTATCGGCGCAACCAACAACGGCCGCGACCTCGGACCACGTCTTTCCTGCCGTCTGCACACAGGTCTGACCGCAGACTGCACGCAGCTTGCAATCGACGAAGAGTCCGGCAACGTCGCATGGACACGTCCTGCATTCGGCGGCAACCTCATGGCTACCATCCTTTGCCCGGACAACCGTCCTCAGATCGGCACAGTTCGCCCCGGCGTCTTCAAGAAAACTGAGGCAGACACAGCACGCACAGCCGAGGTTATCAAGGAAGACATCCACGTTCCGGCTGAAGAAATCCGCACAGAGCTTCTAGAGATTATCCATGAAGCAGCAGGCGAGCTTGTTGACCTCGAAGGTGCTGAAATCATCATTTCCGGCGGACGCGGTGTTGGCGGCCCGGATGGCTTCAAGCCCATCAGAGAGCTTGCAGAAGTCCTCGGCGCAACTGTCGGCGCCTCCCGCGCATCTGTTGACGCAGGCTGGATTGGCCATTCTCATCAGGTTGGTCAGACTGGTAAGACAGTCGGCCCCAAGCTCTATATCGCTTGCGGAATTTCCGGTGCTATTCAGCACGTTGCCGGTATGAGCAGTTCAAAGACAATCATCGCTATCAACAAGGACGAAACCGCTCCCATCTTCAACGTTGCGGATTACGCTATAGTCGGCGATTTGTTCGAAATTCTTCCCATACTTACAGCTGAAATTAAGAAGCTTAAGGCATAAGCAATAAATCAAAGATTTTTGACAAAAGGGGACACAGTTTTATCTGTGTCCCCTTAATCTTTTTTCCCATTCCTCCTATAAAACTACGACTTTACCGTATGCTTTACGCATATAATTAAATTGTGTAAATGCCGGCATTGCCGTTTATGGCTAAACTAAAGGAGGCAAATATGAACGAACATATGTCTAGCTGTGAATTGCTGGTGCCATATCCTCTGGTGCGGACAGAGGGGAAAAACCTCTATTACGCTTCGCTTTTGACAAATGATTATGCCGGAATTGTTAGCGAAATGAGTGCCGTAACGGGATATATGTTTCAGCATCTCAGCTCAACAAACGCAAAAATCTCCAATACTCTGAAATGTATTTCCATCGTGGAAATGCGGCATCTAGGTATTATTGGTAAACTGATAACGGCCTTCGGTGGAAACCCTCGCATTGCGGTGCAGTCAGGCTGCAAAAGCACCTTCTGGAACGCCCAATATATAAATTATGAAACCAACCCCAGGTTTTTCCTTAAAGAAGACATAGCAAACGAAAGGGCGGCAATTGCAAATTACAATATCCGCATTAACCAGCTTAGTGACAATTATGTTAAGGCGGTGCTTGAAAGAATCATTTTAGACGAGGAAAACCACATTAGACTTTTCAGAGCTTTGCTGGATGAGTTCTATACATAAACAAAAAACGCCCGTTGGTTTATTCCAACGGGCGTCCTTTATCATTATTATCTAACGAGTTCTTCGGTATCTCTTGCGATAACGAGCTCCTCATTTGTGGGAATTACGAGAAGCTTAACCTTGCTGTCCGGTGTTGAAATTACGATTTCTTGACCGCGCTTTGAGTTTGCTTCGGAGTCAACCTTGCAGCTAAGATAAGTAAAGTATTCACAAATGGCAGCTCTGGTGTCCTTGCTGTTCTCGCCGATACCTGCGGTGAAAACAATTGCGTCAACGCCGTTCATAGCTGCGACATAAGAGCCAACGACCTTTGCAACATCGTAATGGAAAAGGTCAAGTGCAAGCTTTGCGTCCTTATTGCCCTCGGCAGCGGCATTGTCAAGATCACGGAAGTCGCTGGAAATTCCAGAAACGCCGAGAACTCCAGACTTCTTATTGAGAATGCTCATCATCTCGTCAATGCTGTAACCATATTTGTTCATAAGATACTGAATAATTCCGCTGTCAAGATCACCGCAGCGGGTACCCATGGGGAGGCCTACCAGAGGAGTAAAGCCCATGGAGGTATCAACGCTCTTGCCGTTTTCGATAGCGCAGATGGAGCTGCCGTTGCCCATATGGCAGGAGATAACTTTCAGTTCGCTAGCGGGCTTGCCAAGCATATCAGCGGCACGGGCTGCAACATAACGATGGCTGGTGCCGTGGAAGCCATAACGGCGAATTTTGTCCTTTTCGTAGAACTCCTTGGGAATTGCATATGTGAAAGCCTTACCGGGCATTGTCTGATGATAAGCGGTGTCAAATACTGCAACCTGAGGAACATTGTCCCCCATAACCTTTGTGCAAGCGTTGATGCCGGTAATGTTAGCAGGGTTATGCAGAGGAGCAAGCGGTGTGCAATCGTTGATTGCCTTCAAAACTTCGTCCGTAATAAGAACGGAGGAAGCGAAGAATTCGCCGCCGTGAACTACACGGTGACCGACAGCATTGATTTCGGACATAGAGGTAACAACGCCGTACTCAGAGGATGTAAGCTTTTCGATAACGGCTGCAATTGCTTCCGCATGAGTGGGAAGATTAATGTCTTCATCAAAAACTTTTCTTCCTTCAACAAGGGGGCTGTGCTTCAAGTGACCGTCAATTCCTATACGCTCACAGAGCCCCTTTGCCAATACCTTTTCACCATCCATATCAAAAAGCTGATACTTCAAAGATGAACTTCCCGCGTTTATGACCAAAATCTTCATATCTATAACCCTTTCCTTCTTGTAATCTTCAGTGTTTGCATATAATATAGATTATATTTTGCTTTATACACACCCAGCTATTTTAATCCTATCAAATGTAAAAAATCAAGCCTTTTTAACATTTATTCGTTATTTTCTGCAATATTCTTACAAAACAGGTTTAATATTAGTCTCAAACCGCCTTGATTTCAAATCCGTGGCGCTCGCAATGCGGGCAAGCTCATTTAATACGCAAATAGACATTCCCTGTATATGGTCATTTGCAATGTGCTTACAAAGAAAGGAATGGTCATCCGCATGAAGATTTTAGGAATAGTTGCCGAATATAATCCTTTTCACAATGGTCACAAATCTCATATTGAAGAAAGCAAAAAAGCCATTGCTCGAGAGACGGCAGCGGTCTGCGTAATGTCCGGCGATTATGTTCAAAGAGGCGAGGCCGCGATATTTTCTAAGTATGCCCGCGCGGAAGCCGCGGTCAGAGGCGGAGCTGACCTTGTATTAGAGTTGCCACTTCCGTGGTCGCTTTCTTCTGCCGAGAGCTTTGCAAGGGGCGCCGTTGGCTTGCTTGGCTCTCTAAACTGTGTCGACTACTTAAGCTTCGGAAGCGAATGTGGCGACATGGCAATTTTAAATTCGCTTGCAACGGCGCTGATGGATCCTGCTCTTGATATTACAATACGCGAAGAGCTGAAAACCGGCGTTTCTTACGCCGCAGCTCGACAGGCGGCACTTTCAAAGAGCATTGGAGGCCTTGCAGATTACCTTGAATCGCCGAACAACATTCTTGCTGTTGAATATTTGAAAGCCATTTATAATCAGCGTCTGAGGATTGAGCCGTTAACGATAAAAAGAATCGGGGCAGGGCACGACGAGAAAGGTGGCTCTGCATCCGATATCCGCAGCATGCTCGAAGTCAAAAAATCGATCAAGAATTATGTACCAAAGGAAGCCTATGAAGTTTTTCATCGTGAAATAGAGCAGGGAAGAGGCCCTGTTACTATGGAGCATCTTGAAACCGCAATTCTCTCACGCTTGCGCATGATGAGCGAAAGCGACTTTACAGACATCCCCGACGACTCCGAAGGGCTGGGGAACCGCCTTTTTGCCGCCGCTCGAGAAGAGACTACGCTCGACGGAGTTTTATCTGCCGCAAAATCCAAGCGATACGCACTTTCACGTCTGCGCAGAATGTGTATGTGTGCCTCACTCGGAATAAAAAAAGGTCAGGCAGACGGACTTCCGCCTTATGCAAGAGTTTTGGCGGCAAACGAAGCAGGCAGAAGAGCATTGAATACTATATCAGAAAAATCTTCGATTCCGTTGATAACTAAGCCTGCATCCGTAAAAGAGCTTCCCGTTGAATGCCTCAATCTATTTGAACTTGAAAGCTCCGCCCACGACCTTTACGTTTTGGGATATGCCGCAAAAGAAGAGCGAAGAGGCAATGCCGACTGGCGCGCAAGCCCCAAAATGATATGACTATGCATTGAAGATTAATCCAAATATAGCTGCCGCTCTTTATCGAAAATGTATAATTTTGTTTCAACGCCTTGATTTTGTAACCGTTTTGTTATATTATAACATTCGTGAGATTGACGCATATTAATAATCTTTATGTTATTTTAGGATATAAGATACAGCAATTGGAGTACGGATGAAAAAAATTATATTGCCATTACTTGCGTTTTGTCTTGTCGCGGCTCTTTTTATCGTATTCGGGAATTTGGGTGACAAGGACAAAATCAGCGCATTCGGTGAAAAACCGAAAGAAGAAAACAATTTATATGTTGGCGTGTACGAACCGCTTACGGGCGATTGTGCACAGGGCGGTTTGAGCGAGGCGCTTGGCATCAGATATGCAAATTCTGTTTGCCCAACAGTTGATATTGACGGTGTTACATATAACATCAAGCTGGTAGAAACCGATAACGCAAAGGACGAAACTGGCTCCGCTTTTGCGGCTCAGTCACTAACTCAGTCAAAAGTTACCGCCGTTCTCGGCTCATACAGCGATACAGCAACTGCTGCCGGTGTTCCTGAATTCGAGAAAAGCGGTATTCCTGTTGTCGGCATTTCTTCCACAAGCGAGTCCGCTGCCGTTGGAAGCAAAGGATATTTTCGCGTTTGCTACAACGATTCGTTTCAAAGCGGGATAATGGCAAACTTTGCATACACCAAGGATTTGAAGCACGCAGCTGTACTCACGCAGACGGGTGATATCTATTCAAAGGACGCCGGTAAGGTCTTTGCCAGCATGTTTGAGCAGCTTGGCGGCGAAGTCACCGAGTTTTCATTCCAGCTTGGTCAGGAGAACTTCCGTTCTCTTGCAAAGCAGATTGCAGACAGTGATGTTGACTTTGTTTATATGCTGTCCGGCTCTTCCGAAGCTAAGTATTTCATCAATCAATCGAGAAGTGAGGGGCTTGTTTGTCCGATGCTGGGCCCCCAGAGTTGGGATTCCGCCTTGCTTCTGAATGAAGTGACGTTTACCTCCAGTGACGTTTACTTTGCCTCCGATTTTGACTCTGGTTCTTCGGCAGATCCGGTAGCGGTCAAATTTGCTGCAAATTTTGCTTCTTGGCTTAAATCGGATAAGGAACGTATTGCAGCAAACGGAGGAAACGATTATGCTTCATCGGCTTCAGCGTTGGCTTATGACAGCTATATGCTTCTTGTCGATGCAATAAAAAAAGCAAATTCGAGCGACCCTGCGAAAGTTACGGAAGCCATGAAAACTATTACATATGATGGCTTATCGGGGAGCATCTCCTTTGACACAAAAGGCGAATCGGCTAACAGAAGGGCTTATCTTAAAACAATTAACATCAATTCGGGGCAGTTTGAAGTCCTTCAAATCAGCTCAATCGGAAATTGATATTTCTACCGCAGTCGGTACAACAAAAAAACCTTTCGGAATTCCGAAAGGTTTTTTTGCATCTTTAATTAAATTCAGCGTATTGGAGCACGTTCCTACAAAGGTAAAGTACGAGCGCTGCAACAGGAAGGTTAAGTGCAGTAACACTTAATGCGGATGTCAATTCCATACTTACAAGTGCAAGGTCGTTCATTCCAAAAACGACGGCCAAGCCTATACCGGGTAACGATAAAATAATGTCTATTAAAAAATACAACAAAACTCCGCCGACCTTTGAAATCGAGCCGCCCCAAATGCGTTCAATCGCAACACTTGATGCCAGAAACAAGACCGAAAAGCTAGCTCTTGCAATGATGCATATTACACACAGCAGGGGGTCGATGCCGGTAATTATCGAAACCGGAATAAATATCAAAGTGCTTTCAAGAAGCTCTGTCGGAAGCGATTCCGCAATTGCATAAGCCATTTTCTTTAGGGGAGGTTCCGGCACAAGATATATATAGGGTTTTGTCAATTCGCGGTTAAACCTACCAAGCGCAACCGTAAACATCATCATATATACCGAGAAAGCGAAGATTGGCATTATTCCTTCACTTCTCATAAAGAAGGAAAATATGATGGTCATAAGTGCAAACGATAAGGACATTGGCTTAATTATGATTTTGCTGGCGCGCCGGTTCTCCAAAAGATGTTTATAGAAGAACACCGATGGACCTTCGCCCTTGCCAATTCCGGTTTTTCCAACCTTTATTACGCGAGGGGTGGCCTCAGGGGCAACGCCTTCCTTAGCGGCTGTGATGGCGCTTTGCATGGTTTCGGTCGAGGCAAGAACGTCCTCGTAATAATCACGCTTTGACTTAGACATTGAGACGAGCATTGCAACAAAGGCGGCTGCGCAAACGACAAACCACAAAGCGGCTTGAATATAGTTTCCCTGCAGTATGCCACCTGCAACGCCGCCCATCCAGCCCGCAAAGGGGAATAGCAGTATCGGCAGGCCATTACCGGCTTCAACAAGACCCTTAACGATATCGTTTCTGTTCTGAAGGACATGAAGGCCGATATAGGCAAGCAGCACTAGGATTACTGCATAGAGCACTGACTTGGCAAGTCTTTTTTTCTTGTCACTGTCACTGATAAATGTATATAAGAACATTGCAGCTGTCTGGCTAAGAAATACCGTGAGCGAGTATATAAGAAAAATAAGCAGAAGTCCAATGTAACTCAGATTATAGGTAACGTGGAGCATTGAATACTGGAAGAGAATGAAAAGTCCAACCAGCATGGAGGTTCCAATCTGCTGAATCAGCGCATAAAACAGGATGTTTCTCTTGTTCAGTGGGGAGGGGAACAGGAAATTAACGTCTGCCATCTTGAAAAACGTGCCGCCGTTAGTAATTCCCGCATTAAAGGTTATAGCAAAAATCATAATTAAAAGCGCATTGACTGCAGCAGTCAACTCGGAAATACTTCTAAGAACTCTGTCGGATTCATTTGCACCTTCGTTTCCGCCAACCATAGTTAATACGATGAGTCCAACAAAAATTACGACATATATAAGGCGAATTGGTTTTTTGAAAAAGCTAATTACCTGATTATGAATTTTTGTGCGAAGCAGATAGCCTAGAGCGTTCCCGTTCATTCTGTGACCTCCGAAGTTTTACCCTCGGTAATCTCAAAGAACAGCTCCTCAAGGGTTTTCTCTCCACTATTTTCTGCAGTATTGTATTTAGACGCCGCAAAGGTTCCGTCAACCATGATGTGAGCAACGTCCCAAAAGTTTTCGACACTGTCGAGCATATGCGTGCTGATAAGCAATGCGCAGCCCTGAGCCTTAAGCTCAATAAACATATTCTTAAGTTCCTTGATGGCGTGGGGGTCAAGACCAATCATTGGTTCGTCGAATATAATTACGCTAGGTTTGTGCAACAGAGTGCAGCAAATTGAAAGCTTCTGCTGCATACCCTTTGAAAGTTCTTTGCCAGGCTTGTCTTTTTTATCCCACAATTCAAAACGTTCCAAAAGACACTTGTCATAGCCGTCGTCCGGTAAACGGTAGGCTCTGCGGATGAACTCCATGTGTTCTTCAATTGTCAGAAGCTCATAAACAGCTGGCATTTCTGGCACATAGCCAATGAGTTTCTTGGCCTCAATGGATTTGTTGTCGTTTCCGTCAATCGTGATGTTCCCATCAAAGCGCAACAGACCGGTTATGCACTTTATTATAGTGGATTTGCCTGCGCCGTTAGGCCCAACCAATACGGCAATCTGTCCGCTGTCGACAAAAAAACTGATGTCTTTGTTTGCAATCAGTTTTCCGTATTTTTTTGTAACGTGCTCAACTTTAAGCATTTTTAGGTTCTCCTTTAATCATCTATATTTCTGTTTGATAATGTGGTTATATTATACTATAAAATTAAAATAATAACAATAACTAACAACGCTTTCTTGCGCAATAGCACAAAAAACATCATCGAGTTAAAGCGTAAAACAACGTAAGTTACAAACTTTTGAGATATGCTGGATTTATCCTTGAAATATTGTTCGGTGATGATAAAATCTTTAGTTAAATACAAAAATAATAATATAAATAAACTGAAAGAGAGCGTGATCGAAGTGGAAAAAATAAAAATCGAAAAAAGTGCTGTTCTAAAGGAAAAGCCATCGCTTGACGGAATACCTTTCGGCACGTATTTTTCCGACCATATGTTTCTGATGGACTATGACGAAGGCAAAGGCTGGCATGACCCCCGAGTCGTACCATTTGCGAACTTTGAGCTCTCTCCAGCAGCAGTTGTTTTTCATTATGCTCAGGAGATTTTTGAGGGGATGAAAGCTTACCGTAGCCCCAAGGGCGAGGTTTTGCTTTTCCGTCCGACAGAAAACGCAAGCAGACTTAATAGCTCCGCCGAGCGTATTTGCATTCCTCCGGTTCCCGAGGATATTTTCATGGAGGGACTGAAGGCGCTTATTGAGCTTGACAAGGACTGGGTGCCGAATGTTCCCGACACCTCGCTTTACATCCGACCATTTGTCATTGCAACCGCTGGGCAGCTTGGCGTTCACGCTTCGCAAAGCTATCTCTTTGCCATAATAACCTGTCCTGTCGGAAGCTATTACCCTCAGGGGCTTAACCCCGTACGTATCATGATTGAAAATCATGATGTCCGCGCAGTTCGCGGTGGAACAGGCTTTACAAAGTGCGGAGGCAACTACGCAGCATCCATTCGTGCCGGTGAACGAGCCGAAAAACAAGGCTTTAGTCAAGTACTCTGGCTTGACGGAATTACCCGCCGCAACATCGAGGAAGTCGGTAGCATGAACGTCATGTTCAAGATAAACGGAAAAATTATCACACCCGCACTTACGGGCAGCGTTTTGCCCGGTATTACCCGCAAATCCTGCATATTTCTTCTTCAAAGCTGGGGCTTTGATGTTGAAGAGCGCGAGTTTACTGTTGACGAATTAGTAACGGCTGCGGAAGACGGAACGCTTGAGGAAGCCTGGGGCACGGGCACTGCGGCGGTCATTTCGCCCATCGGTGAGATTTCTTTCGACGGTATTAGTCATGAAATCGCCGGAAATAAAATCGGCTCGCTCACTCAGAGACTCTATGACACTATCACTGACATACAGTGGGGAAAAGCCGAGGATAAGTTTGGTTGGACGGTTAAAGTCTGCTAAACTGGCTAAAAAACACATTAAAAACATAAACACCCGAAAGCCTAACTGGCTTTCGGGTGTTTCACTTATTTCGAGGCTCCGGTTTGCATAGAAACGATGTCCATACTGCCGTACTTCTTACGCAGAACCGGCTTTTCAATTTTTCCTGTTGGATTGCGCGGGACTTTGTCAAAGATAATCTCACGCGGACGCTTATAGCGGGGTAGTGCCGTGCAGAATTCGTTAATATCATCTTCGGTTGCTTTAGCATCGGCCTTAAGCTCAATAATCGCGCAAGCGATTTCCCCCAGACGTGGGTGAGGTCTTCCGATTACGGCAACGTCCTTAATCTTGTCGTTCTTACGAAGGAAATCTTCGATTTGAACAGGATAGATGTTCTCGCCGCCCATTATGATAACATCCTTTTTGCGGTCAACAAGCCATATAAAACCGTCGTCGTCAACACGGGCCATATCGCCCGTCCATAGCCAGCCGTCGCTTGAAAGTGATTCGTGCGTAGCTTCCTCATTCTTGTAGTAGCAGGTCATAACTCCCGGGCCGCGAACGGCTAGCTCACCGACCTCGCCCTGAGGCAATGCTTTCTTGTCAACGTCAGCAACCATTGTTTCCCAGCCAAAGCCCGCAACGCCAATTGCTCCGACCTTGTGCGTGTTTTCAACACCGAGGTGAACACATCCGGGGCCAATGGACTCGGAAAGGCCATAGTTCGTGTCATACTGATGATTGGGGAAATACGCTTTCCAGCGATTAATAAGAGTTGGAGGAACGGGCTGTGCTCCAATGTGCATCAGCTTCCATGCAGACAAATCGCAATCAGAAAGCTTTATGTCCCCGCGGTCAAGCGCGTCCAGAATGTCCTGTGCCCAGGGCACAAGAAGCCAGACGTTTGTTGCGTGCTCCGAAGCGGCGGTTTTCAGAATCCACTCCGGGCTTATTCCACGGAGCAGAACAGCCTTGCTTCCCGAAAGTAGACTGCCGAACCAATGCATTTTTGCACCTGTGTGATACAGCGGTGGGATGCAAAGGAAACAGTCGTCATGCTGCTGCCCGTGATGATTCTGCTCACAAATTGCGGAATGAGAAAGACTGCGGTGCTTGTGCAAAATCGCTTTGGGAAAGCCTGTCGTGCCGGATGAGAAGTAAATTGCAGCATAATCGTCATCCGTAATTTTAATTCTGGGCTTTCTGCTGGAACAGTATGACATGAAAGGATAGTAGCTCTCAGCCCATTCGGGACATTCCGCTCCAACATAATAGACTTTCTTAATCTTTGGCATATCCTCATTAATTTCGCGGACACGGTCGACAAACTCGTTTCCGAACACGAGCAGGGTACAGTCGGCAAGGTCAAGACAATATTTGATTTCTTCGGCGGTATAACGATAGTTGAGCGGCACGGCGAGAGCACCGGCTTTGAGAATGCCAAAGTATATCGGAAGCCATTCAAGGCAATTGAGCAGAAGTATTCCGACCTTGTCGCCTTCTTTGACGCCGTTTGCAAGAAGTAAATGAGCAAAACGATTTGCTCGGCAGTCAAAATCCTTCCAAGTAATTTCACGTCTATATGTGTTTTCCTGATAGTTCATTTCGACAAGTCCATACTCTCTCCATGAATCCAATGCAGGAATATTCTCATGTTCCGGGTTAATTTCTACAAGAGCGGTTTCGTTCGGATATAATCTTGCGTTACGCTCCAAAAGCTCTGTTATTGGCATACAAATTTCTCCTTCATAAAAAATAAAAACGCCCTTCGGAAAATCCGAAGGGCGAAAAATAATCGCGGTACCACCTTGGTTCGCGGCTCGCTCACGCAAAACCGCCTTTGAAGCTCTCTTCCATCGTGCATACGCACGCCGTGCAAAGAGCCGACACGATAACGTGTGTCACAACGCCGCAGCCTACTTGAAAATCGTTCAGTGCGAAGCTAGAAGATGTATTCGCCAAAATTCCCCGTGTGCCTCTCATCATACCGGCTACTTTCTGTTCGGTTCGGTAACGGCTACTTCTTCCTCATCATTGCTTTGATGTATTAAATTAATGCAATAATATTATATGTCGGAAAATATGTCAAGTAAAAGCTAAAATATCGGCACTTGCAACAACAAACTTATCCAGACTAAAATCGCCGTCCGTGCAAATAACGGATTAAGTACGAACTGCCGGTATTATTCTTTGTCATAAATATTTCTTTTTACTTGGTTAAGATATCTGACAGCGAAGTTTTTAAAGTCCAGACAAGCCGCCCCAACAGTAGGGTTTGTGTTGAAACTGATGCCGATATAGGCGCAGGCTTCCGGAATATCAACGTTAACGGAGTATTTTCGCAGCTCGGGATTACTATATATCTGCCAACGCGGGATGATAGCATAACCCATTCCGTCCTTGACACTGTGAAATATCAGGTTCATGTCGTTTGATTCACATACGATATTCGGGCGGAAATCGTACGTTTTAAAAACGCGATCAATATTTATTCGTAAACCCGTTCCTTTTGGGGATGTGATAAGCTGTTCGTTTCTCATATCATCGAAAGTAACACTCTCTTTCCCAAGCATTTCATGCCCGGGCGGAAGCAAAACACTACAGCTTTCGCAAAACACAAGATCTGTTTTCAGACCTTTAAGTGGGTCGTCGATAAGAGGCGGGGAGCAAAACGCAAAATCTGCTTCCC
>CAZLLK010000050.1:0-20639 GCA_964560435.1 uncultured Oscillospiraceae bacterium | reverse complement strand
TTAGTGACTTCCGCGATTATGTGACGGAGCTTGGATACGAGTTTTTTGAAATGTCTGCCGCAACGCACTCGGGCACACAGGAGCTTGTGAAAGCCGCAGGTGAAAAGCTTACGAGCCTGCCGCCGATTAAAGTATACGAGGCGAATTATGTTGCGCCAGAGATTGTCATAGATACCTCTGCGGAGGTCACTATTGAGCAGTATGACGACGTGTGGGTGGTTGAAGGGCCGTGGCTTGAAAGGCTCATATCTACTATCAACTTCACGGACTATGAATCTCGTATGCACTTTGACCGTATCCTTCGAGAGGCTGGGATTTTCGAAAGAATGGAAGCTATGGGCGTCAAGGACGGCGACGTTATTTCCATGTATAATCTTGAATTCTCGTATCAGTCTTAACTAATACCAGTAAAAAAATAACCATTCGCATCAGATTACCGAGGAGGTAAGTGAGAAGCGAATGGTTATTTTGTTATATAGTCTCAGAATCCCCTGAGAGGGATTATGGACGACTGCTCAAGCGAAGCATAATTTCACCGGTAATTTTGTTTAGGGGGAGCTGCTTTGAAATGCCGCCAAGCTTGAAAGCCTCCATTGGCATCCCATACACAACACAGCTATCTTTATCCTGGCCAATTGTAAAGCCACCGGATTTTTTGATGTTCGTAATACCCATAGCTCCGTCCGCACCCATACCTGTAAGCAAAACACCGATTGAATTACGTCCTGCTAACTCTGCAACACTATCAAACATAACGTTAACCGAAGGACAGTGCCCAGTGACCTTTTCTCCGCTGGTGCAACGAATGTAATATCCGTTTTCGTCCTTTTTAAGAGTCATGTGATATCCACCGGCGGCAACAATAATCTGGCCGGCGACAACTCTGTCGCGATCTTCCGCTTCCTTGACGTTCATATGGCAAATTCTGTTGAGACGATCAGCATAGAGCTTAGTAAAGGTGGCGGGCATATGCTGAACGACTATAATAGGAGGGGTCGTTGCCGGTAAATCTTTAACCACCTGGATTATTGCCTCTGTTCCGCCGGTTGAAGCTCCGATAGCAATAATGGTGTTGCTATTGAACAAGAAAGAACAGGAAGGCAATGAACTTGGATGGGTGGGCGTGCTAGGGCTGATGACGGACGGAGCGGCAGTGGCTCCGACACGCTTTACATTAGCTTTAGAAGCAATTTTAATTTTGTCAATTAAATTAGCAATAAAAATCTCTGGGGAATTGGGAACGTTTGCCTCGGGCTTCTTGACAAAATCTACTGCACCCAAACTTAATGCATCTAAGGCGTTAACCGGTAATGCGCTAACAACAACTATCGGCAAAGGATTTGTAGGCATGATTTGCCTTAACAAGTCGAAACCATTTGTTTCCGGCATTTCAATGTCAAGAGTTACAACATCAGGCTTTAGCTCTCTGATTTTTTTAAGAGCATCTGCGGCATCTGAAGCACAGCCAATAACGTGCAGTTCGGGATCCTTGTTTAGAGATAGATTGAGTTTCGTTCTAAAGACAATTGAATCGTCAACGACCAGTACATTAATAGGCATAACTAGGACACATCCTTATTTTGTTTGCTTGCGATAAATGGACGGAGACAAATAGGAAAACTCACTATCAAACCGGTTTATTGTCTCTGAATGACCGATGAAAAAGTATCCGCCATCCGCAGTGGCTTGGTAAAACTTGCTTACCAGTTGTTTCGTTGTGGTTGGATTGAAGTATATCATAACATTACGGCAGAAAATTACATCATAATAATTTGAACGTGGAAATGGATCCATAAGATTGAACTTACTAAAGGATACCATACTTCGTATGTTGGATGCAACCTCAAAATTGCCATCGGGAAGTTTTGTCATGTAGTTGGATTTCCATGATGCAGGCATTACATCAAGAGAGTTCTCAGGATACACTCCTTTGGTCGCTGTTGCAAGAGCATCGGTGGAGACATCGGTTGCGGTAATTGAAATTGTCCACTGGTTTCTTTTGAAAGCCAATGCGCTGTCAATAGCCATTGCAATATTATATGGTTCCTGGCCTGTTGAACATCCGGCGCTCCATATCTTAACTGTTCTTTTTTTTGATTGTTCCATTGCGGGAATTATGGTTTTTGCTAAATAGTCGAAGTGATCTGTTTCTCTGGAAAAATAAGAATAATTGGTTGTTATTTTGTTGATGAAAGTGTCAAGGATTTTCGAGGTTCTATCTGCTTTAAGCATATTGATGTACTGTGTATAGCTCGTTAAGCCAAAAGACTTTAGTTCGTTGGCTAAACGTGCTTCAATAAGCCGACGCTTTTGTGATAAATCAATTCCGTAGTGTTGTCTTACAAACTGTACGAAATAATCAAATTCTGCATCTTCCAGATGAACAATATTGCCGGGGTCATTGTTTATCATAGGGGTGTATACCTTTCAACTAAGCCATTGCTATTTCCAAGTCGTTCTGAAAAAATAACTCGCAGTCTAAGTTTAATACGATTCTATCTTCAAGCTGAGATACTGATGAAATATAACTAATCTTGTCACCGAAAGTCTTCGGAGGTGGAATAATCTTGTCTGGGGAAACGGTGACAACCTCGGAAACCATGTCAACAATAAGACCAACGTGCATTCCGTGAATGTCCATAACAATTATGCAGGTTGTGTCATCGTAAGGACATTCAGGAATGTGTAATTTTTGTCTAACATCCAAAACAGGAATTACCTTTCCACGAAGGTTGATTATTCCCTTGATGTAATCGGCAACAAGAGGAAGCCTTGTAATTGACTGCATAGTCAATATTTCCAGTGCCATTGCCAACGGAATTCCGTAATATGAGGAATCTATTTTAAACAACAAGAACCTATCGTTCAGAAAATCAGCTTTTTCTGATGTTTTTACTATATTTGTCACAGTAAAGCACGTCCCTTTCTTTTTGTGATGAGTCTGCTTGATTTCTAAAGCTTCAAAAATACGATTAGCTATTTTTGGATTCGAAGAAACAAAAACTCATAATTCTAAAGTAGTTAAGCTACGCAAAAATGGAGATTAGTCATTTCTGAGGCTGTTTACATCTAAGATGAGACTGATACTTCCATTTCCGAGTACGCTGCAACCGGAAAGACCCTGGTTTTTAAGATTGTACTTGTTGAGGAATATCGGGAAAGGCTTTACGACAACTTGATACTCGCCTAACAGCTCGTCTGCAAAAATACAATAGCCAGAATTGTTGCTGTCGACTTGAATCAAAATTCCGTCCGTAATGCTTTGGGTGCCCGATTCAATGTCAAACAAATCTCTTAGTCTGACAATAGGATAGCACTCACCGCGGAGGAGTATCATTTCCGAGCCGTCAGAGTTGTGAATTACTTGAGACTCGTCAGATATTTTGAAAGACTGTCTGATTGCCGTAATCGGGAGAGTGAACACTGTTGTGCCAACAGCTATGTTCATACCATCAACAATTGCAAGGGTAAGAGGAATTTTTATCGTGAAGGTTGTTCCCTTGCCTTTTTCGCTGTTTATGGATATTGTACCGCCGACCTGTTCGATGTTCTTTTTTACAACATCCATTCCGACGCCACGACCAGAGAACTCTGTTACTTCCTTGTTAGTGGAAAATCCGGGCAATAGTATCAGACTGAAAATTTCTTTTTCCGTGTATGAGCTTTCGGGCTTGGTGAGAATGCCGTTTGCTTTAGCTTTTGCCAAAAGTTTTTCAGCATCGAGTCCAGCACCGTCATCGGAAATGTTGATATGAATTTCGCCGCCAGTGTTTTTCGCGGAAAGGACTATCGTTCCTGATTCGGGCTTGCCGAGAGCAATACGCTCTTCCGGGAGTTCGATGGCGTGATCCATTGAATTGCGTATCATGTGCATTAAGGGGTCAACAATGGCGTCGTTTATTGTTTTGTCAACCTCGGTATCTCCGCCTTCTGTAATAAGCTCAGCTTTTTTCCCAAGCTTTTTTCCCATGTCGCGAACGATTCTGTCCATCTTATGGAAAGTTCCGAGTAGAGGCACCATACGAATTGACATGACTATGTCCTGAAGCTCATCGGTCAGCTTTCTCAGCTCGCGAACGGACTTGTTGAAATTATCCAAACGCAGTCCCATTATGTCAGGGTTCCTTGAAACCATGGACTCAGCGGTAACGATTTCACCGACAAGGTCCATAAGGTGATCGAGCTTTGACTGATTAACGCTGATAAGGCTTTGCTTAACACCGGTCGCTGCTGATTGAACTTGGCTTTTGTTATTATCAAGCTTGGAATCCGAAGAAGTCTGCGTGGCGTGCTCCGCAGTGTTGCTGCCAGTCTCATCTACGGTAGACTTATTTGATTCGTTTACCTCGTTAGCCAAAACTTCGTAAGTCTTTATGCTGAGGGAGCCTTCAATAGCCTTAATAACCTCTTCCTGTGAATTTAAGGGCTTACAGATTATTGTGAAACCGTTCTTAATGATTTCAGCGGCGAGTCCAGCGTCGGTTTCGGGATTTTCCGGAATGGAGGTCAGTTCTTCGCAATATGCTTGAAGCTGGTTTAAAAGCATAAAGGCGCGAACATTCTCCATGTTGCAGTCATTTTCAAAAAACACAAGAATTCTAACAATTCCATCGCCGGACAGGCCATTAGCTGTTTCAGGGATTTTGGCTTCTTGAGCAGCGGAAGGGCTTTCGTCGGGTTCCTTTTCGCCTTTAATTACGGCAGCCTGATAGGTAAGCTGGGTAATTAGCTCAGATGGATCGCCCTCAATGTATTCAGTGCCCTGCAATTTTTCAAGTTCTCGCTTAAAAAAGTCCGAAGCCTTGAAGACAAGATCGAATATTGAGTTAAAGACAATATTCAGCCTTGACGGATTCTCACGGAGCATATAAAATACATCCTCCACAGAATGAGCAAGTGATGAGATGGTGTTATAGCTCATCATAGCCGCAGAGCCTTTAATAGTGTGCGTTATACGGAATATACTGTTGATATTTTCATCAGTAATACTCTTAGCTCGCTCCGATTCAAGCAGAATTTCATCGAGCTTTTCGAGCATTTCTTCTGTTTCGTGAATAAAGGCCTCTAACAAGGATTCCATTACAAAATCATCGGTACTCATAAATTCACCTTCCCATAATAGCTGTTGCTTTCTTTAGAAAAATACATCATATTTATACTATAGTTTTCTCAAAAAGAAAGAGACAAAACGATAAATGTGTAAAATGCTCAAACATTGCCTCTTGTGTTTTGGTGAAAAAGGTTCATAAATATAATGAGATATTATATACAATGTGCATATCGCAATAAATTATAAGCAAAGGAGGGAAAACATTGCCGGACTTTTTGCGTGTAACAAAGCCGCTTGTACCTCAAAGTCAAACCGTACAGCCCAAACCAAGTGTTGATGCGACCGGTGCTTTTAATTTACAAAACGCCACAAAAGTTATTCAAACACATAACCAAAGCGAATTGCTGAAGCAAAACACCACCTTTAAAGATGGCGGTGATACACCCACCCTTTTGCTTAATTTGCTTAGAGATCCTACGGTTACGGTGTCGTATTTAAAAAATGTTTTTATGCTCGAAGAGCTATACAAGCTTTTGCCTGCAAATAATAAAACCGTTACAAATGAAATTGAGAGCGTTTTTGATGCCTTACTGCTTAGACCGGAAGGCTTGGCAGAAGAGATGCAAAGACAGGATGGCAATTCCTCGGCATTTAAAGGAGAACTTTTTGATTTTTTGCGAGGAATCAGTGCGGGAAATAAGGACAATCCTGATGTGCAGCTTGCGATAGCAAGACTTTTGCGTTCATTAAACAACATGGGAAATCAACGCGATATACTTGACTCGGTTGCCAACAATCTTTCTTTTTTGCGCGGACAGCTATCTCCCAGCAAATCGCTTTTTTCAAAGCTCACCGAGCTTATCGATAAATTTCGGGCGCCGGAGGCTCCGCAAAACTTTTCTGCTTTAAAATCCGAAACACTAAGCTTGATAAAAGATATTGAAAATAGTATACTTTTTTCGTCTAAGCTATCGAAAACACTTTCGATACTTGTCTATAACCTATCTCGATTTAATGATAATTCCGATTATGCAACGGAGGCTGCTTTTCGCTTTCGCCAATTCCTCTCACCGACTCAAAAACAGGAGTTTTCAGAGCTTTTGCAAGCTTTCATAGATGGAACGACGACCGCAAATCAAGCAGGGACTACGGGCTCGGGGCTTGATAACGAATCGAAGGTTATGTCTTCGCTCATAAAGCTTATATCACAGCAAATTGAAAATGGACAAAACCCAGTTGATGCCGCAAAAGTGGAGAGTATGCTCCACAGCCTTCTTTCATCGCCGTGCAACTTTACTCCGCTATTGCATTTCATACTCCCATTGCAGCATCAAGATATGAGGGCGTTTGCAGAAATATGGATAAATCCGGAGAGCGACGAAAAGGATATGCCTGAAAGTGCGTCTCCGGGAATGCACCTTCTGATGGTAATAGATGTTGACAACGTTGGCCGTTTTGAAGCGGAATTCTTTGTTTACAATTCGACGATTGATTTTCTGCTATATTGTCCCAAAGGTTGTGAATCGGGATATGAGGAACTCATGAAGTCGATGCCGAAGCTGTTATATGGAACAGAATATCATGTTGGAAGAACAGAGGTTTTGACCTTCGAAAACACTCGCTCGCTGATGGACGTTTTTAAATCATTGCCTATTAGGAGGGTCGGAGTAGATGTCAAAATTTGAAAAGAAGGCTACGGCACTTAAATACGATTTGAATAAAGACAGCGCTCCGGTGGTTGTTGCATCAGGCTACGGTCCCGTTGCGGAGAAAATAATAAATATTGCGGAACAGCAGGGGATACCTGTTTACAGAGATGACAATGTCGCGTCGATGCTTTGCATGCTGGATGTTGGCAAAAACATACCTGTTGAGCTTTATGAGATTATTGCAAAGGTATATTGTAGCATCCTCACATCGGCTGCAAAATACAAAGGCATTGACAATGAATCGAATATTAATCCCGAGCCTAATGATCTGACGGAGGAGCAATAACGAGAAAAACAATCGACTTGGATTGAAGACAAATGCAGGATTAAAGGCGCTGTTTGGCAGATGCAGTAGTCAAAAGCCGAAAAACGAACTTTAACCGAGCAGAGCGTTTTTCTTGAAGAATATATTCGTATAGTATATAATAATTGCAGGCGTCAGTTCTCACTTGGTATTAATTTCATTCTGCTGCGTTGCAAACGCAAATTGATTATTTTATAAAGGCTTTTTGGAACGCATAAGCCTCGAAAATTGTTGAAATCAAATAATTATTAATAATACACCCGTGAGGTGAACGGATTTTTTTAAAATAGGTTAGATGCTCGTAATGCCAACATATTGCGTAAGGGAGAAATAATATGGAAACCCATATGGTAAGACAGCCTATTCTCGATAAAAACCAAAAGCTTGTGGCCTATGAGCTGGTTTATTATCAAGATGCAAGCACTTTGTATAATCAGCGCGATGCTCATGTCGCAAATACTATAATCGCTTTTTTCGGAGGCGTTGACGCAGCCGGATTTTTAGAGGGAAAAGATTGCTTTCTTGCGTTTACACCAAACCTCTTAATGAAAGACGTACCAAAAATATTTGACGAAAAAAAGCTGGTCATTCAGGCTGAGGAGAACATACTTATTAACCCTGAGGCCAAGGCAATTCTCAGCAGATACAAAAATAGCGGCTATCGTATAGCAATTCAAGGATTTGACTTTAACAGGCGCTATCTTGATGTGATGCCCGACATTGACATTATTAAGGTCGATTTTTCGGACGTAAATGGTGTGGGCATCGATGCTCAGTGTAAGCTTGCTAAAAGCTTTGGAAAAAAGATAGCGGCGTATGGCATAAACTCACCGGAGTCGAAGGAACTTGCAATGTCTTATGATTGCGATTATCTTCAGGGTGAAAGTGTTTCTGCAATGGTTACCGCTAAGGTACACAAAATTGACCATCTTCAGTCAAATTTCTTCCGACTGATGTCTGCAATTACAAAAGAGATGCCTAATTATGATGAGATAGCTAAGATAATTGCTATGGATGTTACATTATCATTTTCACTTTTAAAAATGATCAATTCAGCATATTTTGCGTTGCCTCATAAAATACATGACGTGAAACAGGCCTTGACGATTCTCGGACTTCGCCAGATGAAGCAGTGGATTTATCTGCTGAGCTTTTCTGATGAAGGAGGAGTTGCAGACCAACTAATTAAACTATCATTTCTTCGTGCAGTATTTTGCCAGGAAATTTCTCAGTATATTTCAGATTTTCCAACATCAAAACAAGAAGCATACCTCCTCGGAATGTTTTCAACCTTGGGTATGCTGCTTGAAGTGCCAATTGAAAATGCTGTCGATGAGCTACCTCTTTCTGATGAACTGAAGAAAGGTCTTAAAGGCGAAGAAGGCAAGTGCCTCGATCTGCTATCACTTTGTGTTGCTTATGAAAAAGGAAAGTGGAGCCAAGTAGCTTCCGAGTCTCAGGCTTTGAATTTGCCGGATGACATTATCAAGTCGAAATACATTGAGGCCGTTGCGTATGTTAACGATATTTGGTCTGAACTATCGGTACCTGCTGCCCAAGGTAATTGAACATATAAGAGAATAATATATTTCTGGTGTTGTGTGCCGAAAGTACCTATACAACCTGAAATATTTTTCAAACGGATTAACTAGTATAACAAATGGTGGTGAAGTTTTGGGGGAGAGCCTGAATAAATTCGTGGGTTGTGTCTGCGAAATTAAAACGACAGATAATGAACTTTTGGTTTTGGGGAGAATTAGCGCAGTTCTTGACGTGGAAGAAACTTCTATTGAAATTGTATCCAGCGACGGAACTGAAATGCCGAACGTTATTTATGGAACACACGTAAAAATTAATGTTTTCAGCAATAAATGTGGCTTTTTGGGACTTGAAGGTAAAATCTACATTACACACAGCAGTTTTTGGCGAATATATGATGTTGCTTGCTTTGGGAAAAATGAGCGACGCGGCTATTTTCGGATTAACAACTATTCTCAAGCTGAGGTCGAGACCGTTACTGAAGATGGTTTGTTACTGAAATATCCATGCCTTGTTACTAGCGTCAGCATTTCGGGCATTCTGATCGCAGTTAGCGATGAGGAGTGCAACTTTCAGATTGGTACAAAGCTCCAGGTGAACCATGTGGCTGTCGGCGAGTGCCATAAAATATTCAACTTGCAATGCACTGTGAAAAGAATTGATTATCACCAAAGACACGGCAGACAATACGGCTGTGAATTGCTGGATATGAATGAGAACGAAGTTGAAAAGCTTTGCCAAGCAATTTTCAGCCAACAACGCATTGAAATACAAAGAAGACGAGGACTGATTTAGTCTTTAAACTTTATAATTCGGACAAAAAAAGAAACTGCTTAGCATTCTCCGCTAAGCAGTTTCATCTATTTGATATGCAATGTCGCAATATAAATATTTCTAATAACGCGACTTTATGCGCGACTTTATGGATATGACAATAATCAATGGCGCGGCGAGGAACGAACCAGTATTGCCGCCTTAATTAATGCATCAATGACCATTTTGTTTGGTATTTCATTTTCCGCTTTTTCTATTCTTGACGGTTGTACGACAATATAGCGTGGAGGTAGGGCATTGAGCGCGCAAACGCATATATCACATCGACAGCGATCGCAGCTACAAACGTTAAATCTCTGGATAACCGCATCGACATTTTTGAGGACAAGGTTTTCCATTACGTTTATTGTTGCGATAGTTTCTAATTCAACGAAGCTGGAGCTTCTCGCAAAAAGTTTTTCACGCAGTGCCGAGAGAACATCTGAATCGGTAGACGCTTCAATTTGATCTGAGGAGGCTATTGAACTGAAAGGGTTGCTGCTAAGGGCGGGCATGATTTTTGAAAACATTAAATCTTTGTCCAACTCTTTTTTTGACTTTGCCATTTTCTAGATGAGTCCCCTTTCAAAGAGTTCTTCAACCAGAGCCCAATAGTCCATTACTGCGGTGTTTTTAGGAGCGTAATCTATTATATCCTTTTGCAAGGTGGTCATAGCTTTGCTGATTACATTACTGTGCCGTATGGTTGTGTTAAGCAATGGGATGTTAAGATGAGTTGCCAGGAGCTGAGCTGTTTCTTGAGTTGTGCGGCTTAGCGCCTCACGAGGATAATAGCGAACAAGAAACATTCCGGCAATGAGTAGCTGCGGATTAAATGCTTTCTTAATGCGGAAAATAGTCTCATGTACCTGGATAATGCCGTGAAGGCTGTAGCCATCGGAAAGACCGGGTATGAGAACAACATCGGACGCTATCACCACATTTGAAGAAAGCAGTCCAAGTTCTGGGGGAGAGTCAATCAGAATGTAGTCATACATAGGAAGAATTGTCTTAAGACAATCCTTAAGCATATGTTCGCTTCCAGGACCTGTGAATTCACGCTCGACATTTCCTAAAAGAGCATCAGCGGGAATAATGTCAACAACATCGGTTCTTTGAATTGCATAACGCGCCTTAACTTTGTGCTTAATAACATCGTATATTGTGCTACTATCACGTGTGTCGGCGTTCATGCTGAAAGAAAGATAACCCTGAGGGTCAAAGTCAACACACAGAACATTGTAGCCCATATGCTTTAAACAGGCGCTTATTGCATTTGTTGACGCGGTTTTACCAACGCCGCCTTTTTGGTTAATAAGAGAAATGACCTTTGCCACTTAATTATCACTCCTTACTTTTTTTATATTAACATAGACAATCGGATAATGAAATAGTTTGTTGAAAAATAGAAATAATTTGTTTGAAATTATTAGTAATTTCGTTTAGTCTTGAAAAAGAACCATATAAAAAGTGATAATTTATGGACAATCTATTGAAAACGAAACCATTATTTAGAAAAAAATTATATTGACAGAAATTCTCTCTTTCATTTTGCCGATAATGATGTATAAATTAGATGAGGTATAAATAAACTCAACAGCTAATTGAAAAATGGCTTTCGATTTGCCGCAAGCAATGCGATTAAAACTTTTTAAGCAAATCTAAAAGTTTTTGGAGGTATTATGGAAATAAATTCAATTCAAAATTATTACAGAATGCAAACTGCAGCAAGTACTGCAAGTGCTAAGAAGGCGCCAGTTGAAGAAAATACAACTTCGATAACGGAGGGGCGTACAACGGACACGATAGAAATTAGCTCGGAAGCAAGCTTCAAATCGGAGCTTAACACATACACTAAAGCCTGCGCTGCAAAAAATACCGAAGAGGTATCTGCTGATCGTATAGCAGAGCTCAAACAGAAGTATCAAGGTGATAGCTGCCCCATCGCCAGCAGCGATATTGCCTCGTCAATCATTTCAGGCATATTGGGACCTGGAATTAACGCATAAAGCGTGGAGTTATGATGATGAATTCGCAATACAACGAGTATATCAACTTCTTAATAACATATCGTGATGAGCTTTTGATTTCCCTTAAAAACGAACGCGAAAAACGGCAAGCTTTGCTGGACAATGACCTCGTACGACTTGAAGCAATGCTTCAAGTTCAGCAGGCAGCAACGATGAAGCTTCGTGGCTTTGAAACCAAAAGAATAGCCCTTCAGTCCAAACTCGGGTTGCCCGATGTTAGAGCAAGAGAGCTCTTGTCAGCAATTAGCGATCACGACGCTCAAAGAAGCATTGACGGACTGTTTACCGAAATAGCCGATATTGCCGAAGAAATCCGTGAGCAGAACAAGCAATCGCTTGATCTGGCAAAAACAAACCTAAAAATTCTTGAGTTGGTTCTTCAGAGCGGAAGCATGGATGAGAATAAAAACCTTTATGGGCCAGAGAATGGCCGCCGAAATGCTTATTCCACAGGAAATACTCTTGAAGAGTCAATATAGGAGGGCAATTAGTTGAGAGCGACATTTATGGGGTTAGAGACAGCAAGGTCTGCTATTGCTGTAAACCAAAAAGCACAAGACATAGTTGCAAATAACCTTGCAAACACTGAAACGAATGGTTATACGAGACAGCGCGTCGAAAGAGCTTCGGTTGCAATATCGTCCTTTTCAGGTCGCGTCGCATCAAGCACGATTGGAAATACCGGAACAGGCGTCGCAGCCCTTGGCGTTTCTCAAATTCGAGATTCCTTTTTAGACAAGTGCTTTCGTGACGAGTATTCAACCAACAGCGGTTTCGCACAGACCTCGGAAATTTTAAATGATATCCTCAGCGTTTTTCCTGATGGAGCGAATATTAAAGATGACTCTGGACTTGTCGGAGGACTTGAGGGATTATATACTAACCTGAATAAGTTCATTCAGTCACCTACATCGGCGTCAGAGGCGAATTTGGTTAAAACGTCTTTTACAAATTTGGCGCAAGTTTTACAGCAGCTCGACAGCGGACTGACAAAAGTTCGTGAACGCCAGACCGAGAATTTGAAGACAACCGTTGACAGAACCAATGATTTGTTTGAACAAATTGCCAATTTGAATGTTAGCATTTCCGGAGACGCAACGATAATGGCGAACAACGGAAACGAACATTTTATGCCAAACGAGTTGCTTGACCAGAGAAACCTATTGCTCGATGAGCTATCAAGTTATGGCAATATTAATGTAAAGCAAAATACTGACGGCACAGTGAGCGTTGAAATGGGCGGAAAGACTGTTGTCGATAAGGGCAACTTTGACTCCCTTACCACGACTGTCGATGAAAATAATTACGTAAATGTTTCATGGCGTACTTCCGGAGAAAGCGTTTCGTTTAACGGAGGCGCAATAAAAGCGTATGTCAGCGTTATCAACGGCAGAGGCAGTAATGCTCAGAGCAACGCCGAAACACGCGTACAAGGTATTCCATATTATCGTGACCGAATAAACACGTTTGCGAGTCGTCTTGCAGATGTTGCCAATAACACCATCCCCAATCCAGTAGATGCTTCTGGGAAGGTTACCTTCAAAAAGCTGCTGGATGGCTATAAGCCGGACGGTACTGGTGCAGATGTCATCACGGCCGGTAATATTTCTGTCAGCAACGAATGGACAAATGGCGGTGCGGCATACATTGTTTACGACAAAAAGGAAAATGTTGAGGACTATGCACAGCAGCTCTCAAACAAAATATTCAAGGACAGCGTCAACTTTTCTTCCTACGGTGAGAATTATTCGGGAACATTTTCAAACTACACAATCGATATGCTTGGAAAGCTCGGTACCGATGTAAGCTTTAATGAAGGCAGACGCGAGGCAACGGCAGCTATTGCCGATGATTATCTTTCGAGCCGCGACTCGACTTCAGGCGTCCAGCGAGATGAAGAGACGGCTGATATGCTGATTTATCAGAAAAGCTATCAAGCATCAGCTCGTGTAATGACGGTTATGGATGAGATGCTCGACACTTTGATTAACCGCTTGGGACGCGTTGGGTTATAATTTGTTCCGCATAAGATACATATACCGACAAATGACGATAAAGTGTTTAATCCAATTCAATATAGTGAATGAGATTTACCGTTAAGTAACCTACCGTTCACTGGGGAATGAAAGGAGCTGCGAGAAATGAGAGTTTCTGACAGAGAGACAGCTAGGAACTATTTGAAATATTTAGATAAAGCTAAAAACAACTTTGCGAATACCAACGAGAAAATTGCGTCTGGAAGTAGATTTACGCGGATTTCAGATGACGTGTCGGCTGGTACAAGGGCATTGCGAGTTAGAACCGATATGGCAAAGACGCAAGAATACAGCGACAATGTCAAAGCGGTTAATGAGCAGCTTACAACTACAGAAAACGCAATGACTTCAATCAATAAAATAATGACTGAAGCTCACGCAAAGGTGCTTAAGGCATTAAATGCAACAACAGGTCAATCTGGCTCAAGCGCCATTGCTAACGAAATTGGAGCAATGCGCGACGAAATTCTTCAGTTTGCGAACACACGGTATAACGAAATGTTCGTCTTGGGCGGCTCGAGTGCGGGTTCTGCACCGTTTTCTGTTGACGCCACCGGCAAGCTCTTATATAACGGAATCGACGTTAATGATATCCAAAAAATTGACGGGAAGTATTGTCGCAGTGATGGCTCGAAAATACCGATGGATGAAGATGTGTTTGTCGACATAGGTCTTGGAATTAATATGACAGGCTCCACTGTGAAGTCGGACACGGCAATGAAGACTTCTTATTCGGGACTTGATATTTTGGGCTTTGGAACGGATGTAGATGGTAAGTCAAATAATGTTTTCAATCTGTTGACTGATATTAAGAATAATATTTCCAATAATAACACCGAGGCTTTGGGAAAAAGTGATGCAAAGCTTGTTTCGCTTTCCACAGCCTTTAGGGGTTATCTTACGGATATAGGCTCGAAAACTAGTTTTCTAGATACGATAGAATCCAGACTTGACACAAGTTTGGATACATTTAAGAGCCAGATTAGCCGTCTTGTGGGCATCAATGATGCTGAAGAAGCAACAAATCAAAGTATGAATGATTATGTTCTTAAGGCGGTTTTGTCAATGGGCGCAAAGCTCTTACCTACTTCACTTATGGATTTTATTCGATAATAAATATTTGACCACAGAAGGGAGGAATAACAATGCAGTTGTTGCAGATTACGTCAACGCCCATGAAATATGAACTTGAAGTAGAAAATGCCAAGCTTGAGTATCAGCAAGATGTTACTCCTTCAGCGAGGGTCGAAACTTTACCTTCAGAGCTTACAATTCATTCGAAAAATGCCCAAGTAAAGATAGACACATATGAAGCAAGAAAATCGCTTGGTATGCTTAAGACCGGCGACTTTATTAAACAAAGAGCACAGAAAGGCATGGAGCATATTAACGACCAGACTAGGGAATACGTTGAAATAGGAAAAGCAATGGGCAATATTCAGGATGGCACTACTATTGGAGACATTGTAAGACAGAAAATGCTCCAGCAACCTGAAATGTATACAGCTTTTCTACCAAGAGGCGGTGCTGACATCTCTTGGAACCCCGCAGAGCTGGACATAAACTATCGGCCGGGTGATGTCAATTATGATTGGCAAATTAAAGGTACCGATTATAACTATAGGGCCGGTAGCGTGCATATGAAAATAGTTGAATATGCACACGTTGATATTGAATATCTGGGAGGGCCAATGTACGTTCCCCCAAGTGCTGATCCAGAGTATGAAGAAGCTAAAGCTACCTGAGTAGGTATTATAAACACATGAAGTTACGGGAATGAAGGTGATTACAAATGATTATTAGAACAAGAGACTTTGGCGAAGTGGAAATATCAGAAGCTGAAATTTACCACTTTACTCAGCCACTCTTTGGGTTTGAAGAGTTCACAGACTACGTGATTCTCCATGATGATGAAATTGGAGAGAATATAATTTGGCTTCAGTCCGTTCAGGAAGCGGGTCTTTGTTTTATTCTCATGGATCCGAGCGGTATGACACCGATGTTTGACCCGCAGCTACCAATAGGCTCAGAAAAACTTTTGGGTGAAGGCGATTGCTTCTGCTGGGTTGTTACGGTCGTACCTAAAAATTTTAAGGACACATCAGTAAACCTTAAAAGCCCTGTCTTTATAAATATGCAATCTCGGCTTGCGGCACAGATAATGCTTGAAAGCGACTATCCGGTTAGATATTTTTTCTTGAAGGAGGGAGCTAGCCAATGTTAGTGGTTTCAAGAAAGGCTGATGAGTCCATCATTATCGAACCTGAGCAGGGAGAACCAATTGAAATAAAGCTACTATCAATCGACAACCAAGTCAGAGTTGGCATCAGCGCCCCTCGAGGATGCAAAATCTGGCGCAAGGAGCTATATACAACAGTTGAATACAACAGGAGTGCAGCTGAAAAAATCTCAGTTGGCAACCTTCGCAGTCTGTCATCTAAACTGTCAACCGAAAACAATAATGATTGAATGGTCGGTAATATGGATATCAACATTGAATTAAAAAATTTGCTTCGAAAGAAACGGGACTTGTTTCTTGAAGTCGAGGCCATTACCCAAGATATTAATGTAGGTCCTATTGATCGATTCAACGAGCTTCTTGAAAAAAGAGGAGAAGCTTTGGAACAGGTTATTTTGACTGATAACCAAATCAAAGCGATTACAGACGGCAATGAGGTTTTACAAAGTGTTTTGAATTGCACTTGCGAAATATCCGAACTTCAAGGCGAACTGAAAGAACTATTTGAAGAGGTCTTGAGCGTCAAGGCAATCGTTAATCGTATTATCAAAAATGAGGATATTGTTCGTTTAAGGCTTGAGAGCGAAAGAGACTCGTTGCTAAATCGGATTGAAACCATAAACAGCAGCAGCAATTCCGTTGCCGAAAGCTATAAGCGATCAGTAGAAACCGGATTCCCCCAAGGTAAATCTGGTAACATGAAAAAGACTATTTAGCAAAATTTATTCAGTAGCCGACTTGTTATGGCTAAATATCAAAATTTACATTATATATTTTGATAAATATTCGACAGTTCTGAACTTTATCAATTTGATTTGGAATGTCTTAAAGGAGCGACTCCTATGAGTACCAGCGTAACCAGTTCGAATTACTCGAGTGTAAGTACCAGTAATAGCGGTAGTAATGGCTTGTCGGGACTTATGTCCGGTATGGACACAGAAAGCATGGTCAAAAAAATGCTGACTGCAACACAGTCGAAAATTGATAAACAAAACCAGCTGAAAACCTCGACTGAATGGAAGCAAGAGATTTATCAAGGCGTTGTTTCCGATATTAATACATTCAAGAGCAAATATTTTGACTCTACTTACGGCTCAATATTGTCGACAAACCTTGCGAGTTCTTCGTTCTTTAATTCGATGATTTCGTCTGTAAAAAGCGGAAGCTCGGTAAAAGTCGTTAGTTCAAGCCCAGATGCTTCAACAGAGGATATGAGCGTTATAGTATCTAAGCTTGCCAGTTCTGCAAAAATCGCCTCAAGCAGCAAAATGAGCGGGACGCAGACAATTACCGGCACTGACATTGATGTTGCTTCTATAAAAAGTACAATTGATTCCGGCAAAGAATTGTCCCTGACTCTCACTCTTGACGGGACAGCCAAAACCCTTACATTTTCGAAAGCTGATTTTTCCGGTACTATCGATGCCACGTCAATTAAAAGTGCGTTGGACGCAGAGCTGACAAAGGCGTTTGGTTCCTATGTCAAGGCTGAAATGACAGATAACAAACTGGGCTTTTCTCTTAACCTCACTGACACCGGCCACGAACTGACAATTACGGGGTCTGATGCAAAAAGTTTCGGTGTAATTCCAGGTGCATCAACTCTGATTTCCGGCAGCACAAAGCTTGGTGATTTGGCAGGAATACAGGGCGGTAAATATTCTTTCACAATAAATGGATCGGCGTTTAAGTTCTCATCCGATGATTCTGTCAGCACCATGATGAGCAAAATTAACTCCAGCGATGCCGGAGTTAAGATGAGCTATTCTTCCATGACGGATACCTTTTCCATGGAAGCCTCTTCCACAGGTGCACAATATGGTATTGCCATGACGCAGGAAACCGGAAATATTCTTAGCGTGCTTTTTGGAAGCGATAAAGTTTCGGCTGGTTCAAAGGTAAGCTGTAAAGCACCGCTCCATACTGGGACGGTTAACGGAACTGGGCTGGACAGTGCCTATACCACGACAGACGCATCCATGAAGATGACAGTAAACGGTAAGGAATACACCTTTGCACTTCCTAGCAGCACAACAGCATATACAAAAACAGATGTTGAAAGTAAGCTCAACACGTGGCTGACAACAACCTTTGGCAAGACAGATAGTACTTCAAATATCAGTTATGCTGATGGCAAGCTAACCACTGCAGCTGGTTATGCGGTATCTTTTGCGAAAACTACCGTCAAAACAGCGGATCCTGTAGCGGTTGCAGCGGCTGCAAAAACAGATTTAGCTTTGGCTTTTGGCTTTTCCACCAATGGTGCATCGAATGGGGTAACTGGAACTACAAATATTTCTGACGTTCTGCAATTGCAGGGATTAAGCTTTTTGAAATCCGACAGTACTACTGCTGCAACAACGCTTTCTGATATTGCGTCCTTCAATAACGGCACTACAAGTTATCCTATTGGTTATTCGGACGGGAGATTATCCATTTCGGGAACTGGAACGATTGATTTAACGAATACAGGGATTCAGACTTTGTTTGGAACCAATGTTGTATTTGGAGACGGCACAACGGCGTCCAATGCCGTTGCAGCGGGTACCGATGCACTGGTTGAGATTAACCACGTTAAAACTTCTCGAAGCAGCAATACGTTTACTGTCGATGGAATTACACTTACGGCTCTGAAGGAAAGCGACGAAAATACTGTTATCGGAACTGTTCGCGATGCGGAAAAGATTGTAACTGCGGTTAAAGCCTTTGTAAACGACTACAATTCTATGATGGATGGTCTTTACACGTTGACGACACAAGACCCCGATTTTCGTAACTATGCCCCATTGAGTGATGCACAAAAAACCGATATGTCCGATACAGAAATTACGAATTGGACCGCAAAGGCAAAGACCGGCCTTGTACGCGGCGACTCTGATATAAATACATTTATTTCTTCGATGCGTAACACAATGTTTTCAACTTGTGAAAAAGCAGGGATAGCCCTTTATAGTATCGGAATTGAATCTACCGCGTGGGAAAAGAGCGGTAAATTAACAATTGACGAGTCAGCGTTAAGAAATGCTATTGCCTCACAACCAGATGCGGTTGCAACTTTGTTTTCAGACTCAACGGATGGCTTGGCAAAGCAGATATCAACCGTTTGCGATAATACCGCTAAGCTTAGCATCGCTAAACCGGGAACACTCGTTGCTCTTGCAGGCGCAAAGGGTTGGTCTTCAAATGCAAAAACAAATGAGATATACAAAAACTTATTCACTATCAAAGATAAGCTTAGTGAACTCAAGGATAAATACGCTGATGAGAAGCAACGCTACTGGGCGAAGTTTTCGGCGATGGAAACGGCAATGGCAAAGTTTTCTTCGCAGAGCAGTCAGATTACTTCAATGTTTAGTTGATAAATCATTGAAACGGAAGCAATGGTGAAATAAAATGATGACAAATCCTTATGATACGTACAAGCAGCAGTCTGTGAAGACAATGACCTCTGGACAAATGTTGGTTTTAGTGTATAATGAATTAATCAAACAGCTGAGCTTAGCTCAACAGGCGTTTACTAATAATGATATATCCGAGATAAATCGTAGTTTGCAAAAATCACAGGTCATTATCCACGAATTAAAGGGTACACTTAATTTCGATTACAGCATTTCAAACAACCTTAACGACCTCTATGACTACTTCAATTCTGTGATACTTAACGCAAACATCAAGAAGGATTCATCTGAGCTTCAAAGGATTATTGAGATGGCGAGCGAATTGAAGGATACCTTCACAGAGGCTGAAAGATTAGCCCGAGGATAATGCCAAGCTGAAGAGGGGAGAGCTGCCTTATGTTTTACGATTCCAGCAAGTTCAAAGTCCTCGAAGCTGGAGTACAGCTTTCGTGGATGCAACAACAGCTTAACACACAAAACATTGCCAATATCGAAACGGCAGGGTATAAATCCAAAAGCTTGTCATTCGACAGTGTTCTTAGTTCTGTGCAAAACAATTCCGATTCGCCGGAAATCAACAGAATTAACGCTTCGATAAAAACAAGTGACGCGACCTCCAAACAACCTGACGGAAACAATGTTGACCTTGAGGCGGAGAGCTTATCCCTTTATAAGGCATATTCGCAATACAGTATGCTTCTGGGAAAAATCAGCGGAGAGTTTAGCAAATATAGCTATGTACTTAATTGCAATATGTGATGTATACATTATAATATATACTTATTAATTTAATTGCCTCGTAGAATGGAGGAGAATAAATGTCATTTTGCTCATCTTTGGACATCGTCGGCTCTGCACTAACGGCCGAACGTTTTCGCACCGACATAATCACACAAAACATTGCTAACGCCAATACCACGGTTACTGCAGATGGTAAACCGTATCGCCGGCAGATGGTTTCTTTTGAAGAGATGCCTCTTACATTTTCTGAAGAGCTTTCAAAAGCAAAATCAGGCGGCGGCGTTCGCGTTTCAACCGTCACAAAGAGTGACCGTGAGTTCAGCAAGGTATATGATCCTACAAACCCTCAGGCCGATGCAGAGGGCTATGTTCTTTCCTCGAACGTAGACACCACGGAGGAGAAGATTGACCTCCTGGCCGCAAGCAACGCCTATGAAGCCAACCTTACGGCGTTATCGGTTGTTAAGGCTATGATAAATAAAACAATTGAAATGGGCAAATAAGCTCAAAAAGCGAGAACCCCACGCACCGATTAGGCGCGTGGGGTTCTTTTGTTGTATATATTATAATGTATAAGCCTTCGTGAAGACGGCCTTTTATCGCATTAGAAAAGAAAGCTATGCTGGGACGGCTCTTCTGAGCCGTCCCTAGTAAAGCTAATATTAAGAGTTTGGCTAAGCTGCTACTCTTACTGGAGGAGCTGAAGGATGGACTGAGGATTCTGATTTGCCTGAGCAAGCATTGCCTGAGCAGCCTGAGTCAGAATGTTCATCTTGGTGT
>CAZLLK010000049.1:10233-20759 GCA_964560435.1 uncultured Oscillospiraceae bacterium | reverse complement strand
TCGTTCACATAGGTGTTTGCGATTTCCGAAATATGAACAAGACCGTTATTACCGTCCGGCAAAGAAACAAAGGCACCGAATTTCGTAATGCCTGTTATCTTGCCCTCAAAAATTTCTCCCACTGTTGGCTGCATATAAGAGCTTTTTCCTCCTGTTATGTTCGATGAGTATAACTATTTGTTCGGGTTCAGTTGTTTACATCGTAAAAAATCTTTTCGCCGGGTTTAACAAGCCCGAGTTTGTTTCTTGCGATATCTTCGACCGTTTCAGGGTCCGTGCTGTGATCGATTGCGTATTGAAGCTCGGTGTTCGTCTGAAGGACGCTGTCCACCTGATTTTGCAATTCGTCGCGCGTTTCGCGCGCGCCCGAAACCTGAACCTTGAGAGATACCAAGGTTATTCCCGCGTATACGATTATCGCGAGAATGACGATTTTTGTGACAATTCCTGTTCGCTTGAATTTCATTGGTATCATCCCTCCCGTTGTGTGGCGGTGTTAAGGAATTCGTTGTGCTGAGTTCTTTTTCGATTCCTCTCATTTTATACCACAATCTGAATTTTTGAAAGAGTTTTTTGAAAAAAATCATGATTTCAACAAGCTTTTTCAATAAATAATCGAAGGGTTTACGCACAATACCCACCATTTTCGCAATAAAGGAAAGTGCGGCTGAAAAAATCCCAAGAAAAATCCGACTCATCAGCGAAAAATAAACTATCGAACCTAAGAGCGCACAGGCACAGATATATATCCGTGCTTCGCCCTTACCGGGTGCCATTGCAAGATAAAACAGGATGAAAAAACCAAAAGAGCAGGCAAGAACATCGCATAAAACTGTGAAGGCGGTGTTTTTTGCACAAAGCCGGACGGCTTTTGTCGCGTCATAGAGAATTCCGAACACAAGCCCTCCGACGACTGAACAAAAAGCGGTGATGAGTTGAGCGGTAATCGGCTGTTCCAAGGCTTATTTAAACAGGCGCGACCAAAGATTGCCGCCGGGAGCGGTTTCTTCGTAGCCCAAGTCAGAGATAAGTCCTGTCACGACAAGTTCGCCCGAGTCGAGGCTAAGCTTGTCAATGTGCAGGTCGCTTCCGCGCAAAATCAGGTTTCCTTTCGAGGTTTTTGCAACGATTTGCCTGTCGTCAAAGCTTTCCACATCGATTACACCCGAAATGGATAGCCGTGTCCTGTCCTCCATTATTACGTTGTGCGGCCTTGCCGAGAGCTTTTCCTTTTCTTCATATAACATAGTATCTACCTCCGTTTTTGTGGTGATAAATACTATGCGGCGGATTTGTTTGTTATGAGTTTTTCGGAATTTTGTACAGGGTAAGCGCTTTGTCGGCCATAGCCAAAAGACCGTCTAAGCTGTCCTCATAGTCCGTGTTTTCCCACAGTAAAACGCCTTTCGCGACGTAGCCCGTATCTGTGACACCGGCGAAAAACTTGCTGTATGCAGCTTCGTATACCGAACGGTTCGCAGCTTTTCCGCTTAGTTTGAAGCTTTCACCGGTCAAATCGCCGCTGTCGATGTTGTAGTCCTCGTGCTTGTACACAAGACTTTGAAGTGTCGGCACGCCGTTGTCGTTGCCGAAGCGGATAAGCTCGGTATAACTGAAATCGGCTGCGCCGTTGCCGCTTTCCACTATGAAGAACTTTTCGTCAGTAGCTTTATCTTGCATGAGACGGAAATCTTCAAAGGTATTAGCGTTTACGATTACATCGCTCAAGTGCTCACCGCCGAAGGAAGTGCCGACGGCTTCCATGTTTGCTGAAACGCATTCAACATTGTCATCCACAATATCAAAAAACTGAAGTCCCATAGCAGCGGAAGCTCCCGCGTCGAAAATAAGCATTTCGATTCCGCCGTCCATGTCGAGGTCTATGAAGGCGATGCCCGAGATACCGCCGAAGAAAGCATCAGATAATTTCTGATAATTATCTGACAGGAACGTGCGAAAAAACTCGCCACGTGCTTTGTTGTCGACAACTATCGCCTGAGACGGGGAGGCCTGAGCGGGATCGCCCGGGACGATTGAGGCTGACGGCTGTGAAGAGCTACCAGAAGAATCTATTGAGGGTTGGACGGATGCCGAAGAAAGCTCTGCATTAGAGCATGAACAGAGCAAACAAAGAATTAATACGGTTGTGATAAGGCGGTATGTTTTGTGCATATGAACCTCCAAATCTATGCGAAGCCGAATGCTTACAACTTCATAACATCGGCGGCTTTTTTAAATTATAACACAAGCGAGTGTTTTGGTAAACAATGCTTGACCGATTGTAGAATTTGTTCCAATTTGAAATATATCACCTACGTTTTTGTAATTTATACGTTTCCTGTCGAAAAAAATGTCCGGTGCGGCCGAAGCCAAACACCGGACATGATATTATCAAATTATTAGAGAACCTTTGCTAAAAAGCTCTTGAGCCTTTCGCTGTTGGGGCTTTAGAATATTGTTGCAGGGCTGTTTTCTTCGACGATTTTGCCCTCGTCCATGAAGATAACGCGTGAGGCAACCTCTTTCGCAAAGCCCATTTCGTGGGTTACGACGACCATCGTCATGCCTTCGTGAGCAAGCTGCTTCATGACGTCCAGCACCTCGCCGACCATTTCGGGGTCGAGTGCGCTTGTGGGTTCATCGAAAAGCATAACATCGGGGTTCATACAAAGTGCGCGAACAATTGCAATACGCTGCTTTTGACCGCCCGAAAGCTGGCTGGGATAGGCGTTCGCCCTGTCCTCGAGTCCCACACGTTTAAGCAGAGCTATTGCCTGTTCTTCCGCCTCTGCCTTGCTTTTTTTGAGGATTTTTATGGGAGCGATGGTCAAGTTTTTGAGTATTGTCATATGAGGGAACAGGTTGAAGTGCTGAAAAACCATGCCCATTTTTTGGCGGTGGACATTGATGTCGGTCTTTTCGTCCGTTATATCCGTTCCGTTAAAAAGTATGTGTCCGACTGTCGGGACTTCAAGCAAATTGAGGCAGCGCAGGAAGGTGGACTTTCCACTTCCCGAGGGGCCGATAACGACGACAACCTCGCCATTGCGAATTTCTGCGGAAACGCCGTCCAGAGCTTTGATTTTTTCGCCGTTATAGTACTTTTTTAAGTCCTGCACGCTAATCATTGTATTATCGTTCACTTACACGGAGCCTCCTTTCGAGTCTGCCGACAAGCCAGGTCAGGAGCATGACCAAACCGAGGTAAACTAAGGCAATTGCAATTAAAGGCATCATGGCCTGGTAGGTTTTGCCGGAAATGAGCATTGCCACTTTCGTAAGATCGCGAAGTCCGATAACGGTTACAATTGAGGTTTCTTTCAAAAGCGTAATAAGTTCGTTTCCGAGAGCGGGAAGTATCATTTTGATTGCTTGAGGAATTATTATTAGCCGCATCGTGGGTGCATAGCCAAATCCAAGCGAACGACCAGCTTCCATTTGACCTGGATCGACCGCCATAATTCCCCCTCGAATAATCTCGGACGCATAGGCTCCCGAGTTGATACCGAAGGCGAGCATAGCAACGCCTATTTGATTGCGCGAGCTGGCGAAAATCACCAAATACATAATAAGGAGCTGCACCATCATCGGCGTTCCGCGAATGACTGTGACATAAATCTTACAAATTGCATTGAGGAATTTTAGAAGAGGGCTAACCTTGCCCAGCTCCTGCTGATCGTGCGCAGAGCGGACGACAGCCACAAGAACGCCGAGAATTATGCCTAAAACCAGAGCAAGTATTGTAACCAACAAGGTTACGCCGAGACCCTTTATGTATAAGAGCCATCGGTCGCCTTCGACAAAGCTCTGGTTAAAAAGACTCAGAAACTCTGTCCAGATTATATTAAAATCGATTAGGAACTTTGTCCATAAATCCATGCTATGTATCACTCCCACACCTGTGAATAGAAGAGGGGTGACCCAAGAGCCGCCCCTCCGTTGATTGATGAATAATTAGTTTGCTTTGATGTATTTGTCGAGAATGCTCTGGACGGTGCCGTCGGCGATAAGCTCTTTGAGAGCCTTGTTGACTGCTTCGGTAAGAGCAGTGTTGTTCTTTGAAACACCGATGGCATAGTCTTCGGTGACAAAAGGAGTTTCCAGAATAGTAAGGCCTTTGTTTGCCTTTACAAATTCTTCTGCAGGCTGGCTGTCAATGATGACGCAGTCCACCTTGCCTTCAATGAGCGACTGAACAGCAGTTGCGCCGTTTGTGTAGGCTGTAACACTATCTTCACCGTATCCGCCCTCATCAACTGAGGCTGAGCAGTAAATGTAGCCGGTGGTTGCTTCTTGAGTTCCAATCATTTTGCCCGTCAGATCGTCGGCGGACTTGATTTCTGAGCCTTCATTTACGATGATGACTTGCTTGCCGGTAGCGTAAGAATCGGTAAAGTCAATGTTCTTTTTACGCTCATCATTTACGGTAAGCCCAGCCATGGCAATGTCGCTCTTGCCGGTTTGGACAGATGTGATAACGGCACCAAAGTCCATATCATCGACGACCAGTTCTAGCCCGAGCTTTTCGGCAATCTTTGTTGCAATATCAACATCGATGCCTTCAAAGGAGCCGTCGTCCTTAACCATTTCGTACGGAGGGAATGCGGCGTTGGTAGACATGTGCAGTTTGCCAGTTTCAACTGTGGTGACGGCAGCAGTGTCTGTTGCGGCGGCCGCAGAGGGAGGAACGTCGGTTGCGGAAGCGGGTTTCTTTGCGCCACAGGCGGCGAGAGACAGAAGCATTGCAAGAGCAAGAACTGCTGTAAAGATCTTTTTTAGGTTTTTCATTCAGTTACACCCCATAATAATTAATAAATATCCGGTTTCTTTTCCGTGAATATAATTATATTACGGAGTGAATGGTTATTCAAGAGATATTTGAAAATATTTCAACTATTCTGCATAATACTCAAATCGTGACGCATAATCATACAAAAAATGCGTGAATATATATGATAATTCGCATAAATATTCACGCAAAAACTTATAATATCGATTTTCCACCGAATTTTTCTGCAAGCTCACTGTATTTTTTACACATCTGGAGCCTTTCGTTTTCTCTGCCACCTATCGCTTCTACGGATATTGAGGACTCCTCGGGCATAGGTGAAATACGAACCTTACATTTGCCGTCCAGCAGAGTTATTCCATCAGTGAAGTCGGCTCCGGCCTCCCACAGGACGCAGGACAATTCGCGCATGAGTCGCGCCCTGTTATCGCAGGATATTTCACGACATAGCCCGACAGCCCGCCTCCTTGCGCTGTGCTTTGTTTCCTGCGCAGCTATTGCTCCGGACCCACTTGCGGAAATGACATCGCCGGTAACGGTAACCGTATCTGGATACAGAACGGCGCCTTTACATATGACGGTTCCGCTTATTATGCAGGCTTCGCCTATGCTGCCGCCGTCAATAACGGAATTTACCACTCTTGAATATGCTCCGACACGGCTTCCTGCGTGAACAACACTTCGCCCTATAACGGCGTCGCGCTCAATTATTGCGCCTTCGCATATTACGCATGGCGGTATGAGCCGTACGGAATCGGGTAGATTAAGCGGAGCATATATTCGCGAGGACAGATAATGAGATTGAGCGGGATTTATTTTGAGCTTTCCGTCAAGCGCATCTATACAGCAGTTGAGGTAACTCTTACTGTTGCCGATGTCGCACCAATATCCCTGCATCGGAATACCGACGATGTCAAGACCCATTTGCGCCATAAGCGGAAAGAGGTCGCGAGCAAAGTCGAAGGGCGCGTCGGACGGAATTAGCTCCAGAATTTGGGGAGAGAGCATATATATACCCGTGTTTACGAGATCTGTTACAACCTTCTCCCAGGTCGGTTTTTCAATGAAGTTAATAACTTTGCCATTTCTGTCAGTCAAAACAGTACCGTAAGGCAGAGGCTCGGAATGGGAATAAAGCGCCATTGTAACCAAAGCGCCGTTTCTTTTGTGTTCGTAAGCAAGGTAATTAAGGTCGAAATCACAGGCGGCGTCTCCGCTGATGACCAAAAAATCCTCGTTGCCCACGAAATCACTGCAGGAGCGTACTCCGCCCGCAGTTCCCAGGGGCTTTTTTTCGACTTTATATTGCATCGAAACGCCAAATTTTCTTCCGTCTCCGAAGTGACGGGTAATGCACTCGGGCTTGTGTCCAAGGGTAACGCAAAGATCAGAAAATCCGTTTCGTTTTAAAAGTTCTGTCAAATGCTCCATCAGAGGCTTTCCGAGAAGCTCTGTCATCGGCTTTGGCATCAGTTCACATATCGGCCGCAGTCTCGTTCCCTTTCCGCCGGCCATTATAATTGCTTTCAAACCGCCACTCCCTTTCGTTTAAAAGTATTTCCCGAGAACGGCGAAAATAACCTTGGAAAAAATACCACGAATGCTTTCTTCTTTAGTTGGGGTTTAAAAGGGAACTATTGTAAATAATTATAAATGTTGATATAATAATCTTAAAGCGATTATTATATTTCGCGTACGCCGTTTACGGCGACACGCACTTATTAAACACAAATATCATTTCTCCATGCTTTGTGGTTATGACATAATATTAGAAATGTGTAATTGTGCCATTTTCCCATTGTGACAGAATACAAACGGTGATATAATGAAAAATCAACCGTACTTATCTCGATTTGGAACAATCAGCGAATCTCCGTTTTAGCACGGATAGCTATTATTTGTCCCGGCAACGGGCTATATGCTTTGGGTTACATAAATATAAGCTCCGATTTTTCGGAAGGATTGGTTTTGTAATGAATAAAAACTTAAGAAGACTTCTTGAACCCGGAACAAGACTTTATTTTCTCTTTCTTGTAATTTTTGCGGGAATAGAGTTTATTTTCAATATTGAGCTTGCTATTGCGGAAACCGCTGTAGTCGCATTGCTTATGGTTTATTTCATAATCGTCAACCGCCGCAGACGTAAGGAGTTCCAGGCCTACATCGAAACTGTTATGGCCGACGTGGAAGCGGTGAAAAGCGATACGCTGATTAACTTTCCGCTGCCAATGGTCGCGTTCAAGCTGGACAACACCGCGATTGTATGGGGAAACAGCTATTTTTCCGATATTTTTGGAACAAAAAAATTCCATTTTGACACTCGGCTTTCGGATTTGGTCCCCGGCTTTAAGTCGAAATGGCTAACGGAGGGCAAGCTCCAATATCCCGAGCTGGTCGAGGCTGGCGGCAGAAGATACAGAATATATGGCAATATCGTTCGCGGCGAAAGCGAAAATAGCAGAGGCTTCATGGGAATCAGCTATTGGCTTGACGTCACGGAATACGATCAGATAAAAGAAGAATTCGAAAATTCACGTCCGATAGTCGCGATAATACTGTTTGACAATTTGGATGAATTATCAAAAAATCAACCGGAAAGAATAAAAACCCGCCTTCAGAACGAGATTTCCGAAAAAGTGGAAAACTGGGGCTCCGATATGGGCGGCATTGTGTCCCATTACGATAAGGACAGATATCTGCTGATTTTCGAACAGCGACATTACAAAAAGCTCGTTGAAGCGAAATTTTCTATTATGGATAGCGTGCATGAGATTGTAAGCTCCACCGGAATACACGCATCTGTCAGCATCGGAATTGGGCGTGACGGCGGGAGCTTTGAGGAAAACTTCAATTTTGCCGTTTTGAGCACAGAAATGGCTCTTTCGCGAGGCGGAGATCAGACAGTTATCAAAAACCGCTTTAACTTCGAGTTTTTCGGCGGACGAGGAACGGAAATCGAAACACGTACAAAGGTTAAGTCACGCGTTATGGCCAGCGCGCTTGCGGAGCTTATCAAGTCCTCCGGTCAGGTACTCGTAATGGGGCATAAGTTCGGTGATATGGACTGCATTGGAGCGGCAGCAGGCATATGCTGTATCTGCCGCAAGCTGGGCTGCAAATCATTCATAGTGATTGACGAGACAAACACCGCCGCATCAAGCCTTCTTGAGAAGTTGCGCTCCGCTTCCGAGTATAAGGACGTTATAATAAGCCCGCAGGACGCCATTTTGCGAGCGGAGCGTAATACGCTTCTGATTGTAGTTGACGCTAACCGGCCAGAACAGGTTGAGGATCAGAGCCTTTTGCTGGCGTGCAACAGGGTTGCTGTAATCGACCACCACAGAAGAGCGGCAAGCTATATTCAAAATGCGGCTTTGACCTTCCTTGAACCCTATGCTTCCTCGGTGTGCGAGCTTACGTGTGAGCTTCTTCAGGAGCTTGCCGAGCAGTCCGACATTTTGAAAGTTGAAGCGGACGCGCTACTTTCCGGCATCGTTATGGACACAAAGAACTTTACAATGCGCACGGGCGAGAGAACTTTTGATGCCGCTGCATTTTTAAACCGTGTGGGAGCGGATACGATTACGGTGAAAACCATTCTTCAGAACGATATGGACGATACGGTTGCCCGCTACAAAATCCTTCAGCAGGTAAAGCGTTACCGCGAACATATTGCCATAGCGGCGATCGAAGAGCCGCAGGACAGAATTGTCGCGGCACAGGCGGCGGATGAAATGCTGAATATTATAGGTATTGAGGCATCGATTGTCATATATCCGACGGAAACCGGCGGTGTAATAATTTCCGCTCGATCCATCGGCGAGGTTAACGTACAGGTGCTGTTGGAGGAACTCGGCGGTGGCGGAAACAAGTCTGCGGCAGGAGTTCAACTTGAGAATGTTTCTCTGAGGGACGCGGTTGGCAGGCTTTTCGCGGCAATCGACAACTATTTTGGAGAATAATATAGGCATTAGAAAACTAAAAGCGAGGATAACAAAATGAAAGTAATTTTTCTCACAGACGTCAAAGGACAGGGCAAAAAAGACGAAATTAAAGAGGTTTCCGACGGCTACGCAAGAAACTTCCTGATGCCCAGAAAGCTTGTCGCTGAGGCAACTCCGGATGCACTCAACGCAATCAAGCTCAAGGAAAAGGCGAAAGTGGCGCACGCGGCAAAGGAAAAGGCATTGGCTTTGGAAAATGCTAAAAAGCTTGAAAGCGTTGTTGTTAAAGTCCCTGCAAAGGCAGGAACAGGCGGAAGACTTTTCGGTTCGGTTACATCAAAGGAAATCAGCGACGCGCTTATGAAGCAGTTTGACATATCAATCGACAAAAAGGAAATCGTTCAAAGCGAGCCCATCAAGATTTTCGGAACTTATTCCGTTAAGTGCAAGCTGGGCTATGAAGTGAGCGGCACAATAAATTTGGTCGTAATTGAAGAGAAATAAAAATTTTCTGATAGGAATTTTCTATGAACGAACTTTTCGAACTGCGAGTCCCGCATAGCGCCGAAGCGGAACAGGCAGTTATCGGCTCGATGCTGATTGACCCAGCTTGTATTGCCGACGTTCTGAACAAGGCGAGGACGGACGATTTTTATCTGGAACTCAACCGTGATGTGTTTGATACCGTCAGCAATATGTATATCTACGGGCGCACGGTTGACCCTGTTACGGTGCTTGACCAGATGCGCGTCCGCGGGGTAATCAAGGATAACTCCCAGAGCTATTTGCTTGAATTAATGCAGGTTACGCCGACTGCCGCAAATGTCATGAAATATGTTGACATTCTGCGTGAGCAGTCCCTTTTGCGTGCTCTTTTAAAGGTCGGAAATGAAATTTCAGAAATGGTGCACGACGGTTCGGGCGAGGCGGACACAATGCTCGAAGCGGCGGAGAGAAAGATTTACGCCTTGCGTCAGGGACGCACAATCGGTGGACTGACTAAGATATCAAACGTAATTCAGGATGTGTATAATCAAATTTCAGAGATGGCCACAATGGGCAACCCAATGCCCGGTCTTCCGACCGGACTTCACGATTTGGATAGCACCATTTTGGGACTTAACAAAGGCGACCTCGTTCTGATTGCGTCAAGACCAGGTATGGGTAAAACGAGTATTGCGCTAAATATCGCTCTTCACGTTGCGAAAAGCACACCAAAATCTGTTGCGATTTTTTCGCTCGAAATGTCGAGAGAACAGCTCGCAACTCGCCTTATGGCGGGAGAAGCCCTTATCGACAGCCAGAAGCTGCTGACTGGACGGCTAAGTCAGCCTGAATGGCAAAGGCTAGGCGCGGCGGCATCCACAATCAGCGAAACAAATATTCTTATCGACGACAACCCCACCCTGTCTGTTGCAGAGATGAATTCTCAGTGCCGAAGGCTCGAAAATCTCGGGCTTGTCGTCATCGACTATTTGCAGCTAATGCAGTCGGCGGGAAGTGGACACACCTATTCGGGCGAAAACCGCCAACAGGCGGTTTCGGATATGAGCCGTATGCTGAAAATTATGGCTAAGGAACTGAACGTGCCTGTTATTTGTCTTTCCCAGCTTTCGCGTGCGAACGAGGGCAGAGCAGACAAACGCCCCCTTCTTTCAGACTTACGTGAATCGGGAGCAATTGAGCAGGATGCCGACATCGTTATCGGCCTTTACAGGGACGGCTACTACGACAGGGAATGCGCAAATCCCAACGATGCTGAGGCGATTATTCTTAAAAACCGCCACGGCGAG
>CAZLLK010000049.1:0-10133 GCA_964560435.1 uncultured Oscillospiraceae bacterium | reverse complement strand
ATGCGCAAATCCCAACGATGCTGAGGCGATTATTCTTAAAAACCGCCACGGCGAGCTGAGATCCGTTCCGCTTATGTGGCTGCCTGAATATACTAGCTATGTTTCGGTTGAAAAACACCATGACGACGAAAATGGATATTGATTTTTGCGAAAAATACGATATGCTTCCGAAAGACGGAATTGTGCTCTGCGCCGTTTCTGGCGGCAAGGACTCAATGTATCTTCTGGAGAAGATGATGGAGCTTGCGCCCCGTTATGGCTTTGAAGTTCGAAGTGCGCACTTTGACCATCGGCTGCGCGGAGCTGAATCCGACCGCGACAGGGAATTCGTTAAGGACTACTGCGCGGAGCGAAGCATTCCGTGCTATATCGGTGCTAAAAATGTTTCCGCTTATGCTGCCGAAAACGGCTTGGGAACAGAGGAAGCTGCGAGAGTTTTGCGCTATGAGTTCCTTGAAAAAACCGCCGACGAAATCGGAGCCGTTCGCATTGCAACGGCGCATACGGCGGACGACAACGCGGAAACGACGCTCTTTAATCTATCTCGCGGCAGTGGGCTGAAAGGTCTTTGCGGAATTCCACCGGTGCGCGGGAAAATTATCCGTCCAATGCTTCAAACCACCACAGCAGAGGTATTGCAGTATCTCGAGAAAAATGACGTTCCCCACGTCGAGGACTCGACGAACCTTGAGGATGCTTATACACGCAACAAAATTAGGCACAAAGTTGTTCCCGAGCTGCGTAGCCTAAGCACTGGCTTTGACGAAAATCTTATCCGAGCTTTGACCCTTTTGCGCGAGGACGAGGAATTCTTGACCTCTCTGGCACAGCGCTTTGTGGATTCGAGTTACACTGACGGAGCATTATCCGCTTCAAAGTTCGGGGAACTTCCGAAGCCCGTTTCGGCAAGGGTTTTGCAGATAATAGTTTCCTGCGGACTATCCTGTGCACATATCGAAGCTGTGCGGGGTATTGCCGGCGGAGCCGAATGTCACGCATATGCAGATATTCCCGGTATGCGGGTTGTGCGAGAATACGACTCTCTGATTTTCGGTGCAAAACAGGTAGCCAAAATACAAAAGCGAAATGTGCAAATCGGCGGAATTACAGAAATTCCGGAGGCAAGTCTCGAAATATCCTATGAATTCATAAATAATTGCAAGGAAATTCATAATTCCTTTAACATTTTTTTCTTTAAAAGTGATAGTATATGTGGTAATATGTTTGTCGAGTCCCGTTTGGAGGGCAAAAAAATCCGCCTGATTGGCAGAAATTGTACCAAAACACTCAAAAAGCTTTTTTCCGAAGCAAAGCTAAACGGCGAAAAAAAAGCCCTTATCCCCGTTTTGTACGACGAGAAGGGCGCAATTGCAGTTTATGGCTTTGGAATTGCGGAGCGTTGCCAGCCCAATCTTGGTGACAGCGTTATAAAAATCGAGATTAAGCCCAAAAGCGTCGGCAATACCTTATAGAAATAGCTGGTGCCGATTTTAAATATATATAATTATTCTGGGGAGAATTATTGGGATGACAAACGATATCATGCAGGTTCTGCTGTCAAAAGAGACGATTGAAGAGCGAGTTGCTGAGCTTGGTCGCGAGATTACAGAAAAATTTGAGGGTACCGAGCCACTCTTCATCGGCGTTTTGAAAGGCAGCTTTGTTTTTATGGCCGACCTTATGCGCCACGTAAATTTGAAGTGCTCCGTGGACTTCATGGCGGTTTCTTCTTACGGAAGCGGAACAACAACGTCGGGCGCCGTGAAAATCAACAAAGACCTGAACGAAGACATTACGGATCGCCATATTATTATTGTCGAAGACATTCTCGACAGCGGCGTAACCTTAACCTACCTCTGCGGTTACCTTCAAAACCGCAAACCTGCGTCAATTACGCTTGTAACTTTGTTGGATAAGCCTGCCAGACGCAAAGCACCGATTAAGGCAGATTTCGTCGGATTTGAAGTTCCGGACGAATTTGTGGTTGGCTATGGTCTTGACTTTGATGAGAAATACCGCAACCTTCCCTTTGTGGGAATACTAAAGCCCGAAATTTACTCAGACTGTTAGGGGAAATTTCCCTTATATTATAAAAGTATATAATGCAATTAACGCAAAGGAAGTGATTTTAGCTTGAAGCATAACCGCAAGCAAGCCAGAGATATTGGATTTTATGTCCTGATTTCCGTGATACTATTGGCAACGATATTCGCAATGACAACACAGCCGAAAACATCGCCGGAGGTTACGTATTCTGACGTTAGAAATCTTTTTAAGCACGAACAGGTCGAATCTTTTACAACTGTAGGAAACGAGCTGACCATGAATCTCCGTGAACCTTTCGAAGGCAGCAAAACGATTACGACGCAGCTTAGTGATGTCAACTGGTTCCTGCTGAGTCTTGGCGACACAATTGAAAAGCAGCAAGACGAAGGCACTCTCACCAGATACGACTATAAGGCACCCACGCCTATCCCGTGGTGGGTAACAAATCTGTTGCCGCTTGTATTTGTTATGATTGTATTCGCAGCCTTGTGGTTCGTCATGATGAAGACGGCTGCAAAGGGTGGCGGTGCCGGCGGCGCAATGAAATTCGGCAAAGCCAGAACAAGGCTTGGTCAGGATGAAAAGAAAAAAGTCACTTTCGGTGATGTGGCAGGTGCAGAGGAAGAAAAGGAAGAGCTTCAAGAAATTGTTGGCTTCCTTAGAAGCCCAGCTTCATATACCCAAATGGGCGCAAGAATTCCGAAGGGCGTTCTTCTCGTTGGCCCTCCGGGAACAGGTAAAACACTTATCGCAAAAGCAGTTGCCGGTGAGGCTGGAGTGCAATTCCTCTCAATCTCTGGCTCCGACTTTGTCGAGCTTTATGTCGGTGTCGGCGCGTCGCGTGTTCGCGACCTATTTGAGCAGGCAAAGAAAATTGCCCCTGCAATCATATTTATTGATGAAATTGATGCTGTCGGTCGTCAAAGAGGCTCCGGTCTTGGCGGCGGTCACGACGAACGCGAGCAGACGCTTAACCAGCTCCTCGTCGAGATGGATGGCTTCGGCAACAACGACGGCGTTATTGTAATGGCGGCAACGAACCGTTCGGATATTTTGGACAGCGCACTTCTCCGTCCCGGTCGCTTTGACCGCACGGTTTATGTCGGTCTGCCCGATAAGCGCGGTCGTGAGGCCATTTTGAAGGTTCATTCGAGGGGCAAGCCGCTTGGTGACGACGTTGACCTCAACAGCATTGCCAGAGGGACACCCGGATTTTCCGGTGCTGACCTTGAAAACCTCCTCAATGAGGCGGCGATTTTGGCGGTTCGCCGCGGAAAACGCTTCATTTCTCAGCCGGAAATCGATGAATCTATTCTAAAAGTTCTCGCTGGCCCAGAAAAGAAGAGCAGGGTTATGTCTGAAAACGCAAAGAAGCTGACCGCATATCACGAGGCCGGCCATGCAGTTGTTGGGCGTTTCTTGAAGCCTAAGGAGCCAGTTCAGTTTATTACTATTATTCCCCGTGGCCCGACAGGCGGTATGACGGTATATCGGCCTCAAGAGGACAAGGAAAACTATATGTCTCGCAGTGAGATGTTTGCCGAAATCGTTGTCAGTCTCGGCGGACGAATTGCCGAAAAGCAAATGCTAGATGATATTTCGACTGGTGCGTCCGGAGATATTCAAGGCGCGACGAGAACTGCAAGAGCAATGGTAACGGTTTACGGTTTTTCTGAAAAGCTGGGGCCAATATCCTTTGAAGACGCAGGACACAGCATCTTTATTGGACGTGATTTTGGTACGACTAAGAGCTATTCAGAAGAAACCGCAGCTATCATCGACGAGGAAGTCAAGCTTATCTTCGACGAAGCTGGCAAAAAGTGCGAAGAGGTTCTATCCGAGCACCGCGATCTTCTGGTCAAAGTTGCTGAATACCTGCTCGTGAACGAATCCATGGAGGGCGAGGACTTCGCTTTCCTTTGCGAGAACGGATTTGTTGCCGCGAAGGAGAAAGCGCCCGCAACCGAGGAAGTGAAAATCGAAGTAGTTAATAGCGATGGAACTTCCATCGAGATTAAGTGAGACGTTTCCCCAAATAACGAATCTGAAAGCCCTTTGGTTCGGACGATAGACTATATAAATAGAACAAAAGGGCGGAAGTAATTCCGCCCTTTTCAAAAGGAAGAGGAAGACCATGAAGCTTGGTATTGTAGGACTGCCCAACGTGGGCAAAAGCACGCTGTTTAACGCGATAACGAATGCAGGGGCGGAAAGTGCGAACTATCCGTTTTGCACTATAGACCCAAACGTTGGAACGGTTGCTGTTCCCGATGAACGCCTTGATTATCTGGCGGAGCTTTACAGTCCGAAAAAGTATACACCTGCTATTATCGAATTTGTTGACATCGCGGGACTTGTAAAGGGTGCATCAAAGGGCGAGGGGCTTGGTAACAAGTTTTTGAGCAATATCCGCATGACGGACGCGATTATTCACGTTGTCCGTTGCTTTGACGATGAAAATGTTATCCATGTTGAGGGTGGCTGCGACCCCATCAGAGATATTGAGATTATTAACCTTGAACTTATAATTTCGGATATGGAAATGGTCGAGAGACGCATAGACAAGGCAAAAAAAGCGGCAAAGGGCGGCGACAAAAAGTTTCTGCATGAGGCGGAGATTATGGAAGGTCTGCTCAAGCACCTCAACGACGGAAAATGCGCGAGGAACTATGACTGTCCCCACGAAGACGTGGAAATTATTTCCGAAAGCGAGCTTTTGACCTTAAAGCCCGTAATTTACGCCGCAAACATGGACGAAAAGGGCTTTACTGACGGCGCACAGAATAGTGAATACTTCAAAATCGTCGAAAAGTACGCACTTGCCGAGGGTTCACAGGTTCTTCCCATATGTGCGAAGGTCGAACAGGAGATTGGCGAGCTGGACGAAGAGGACAAGGCACTTTTCATGGAAGAGCTAGGCATGACTGAGAGCGGTCTTAATCGTCTTATCAAGTGTTCGTACAGCCTTTTGGGGCTTATATCTTTCCTAACTTCCGGAAGTGATGAGGTTCGCGCTTGGACTATCAAAAAAGGTTCAAAGGCTCCTCAGGCGGCGGGAAAAATCCACACTGACTTTGAGCGCGGCTTCATCCGGGCTGAAATTGTTGCTTTTGACGACCTGAAGACTTGCGGCTCGATGAATGCGGCCAGAGACAAGGGCTTGATTCGCTCCGAGGGCAAGGAATACGTAATGCACGACGGTGATGTTACGCTGTTCAGGTTTAATGTATAGGATTTACCATATTGTGAGGAGTTTCAACAATTCCTTGACAAAACCTGCGAAAGGTAATAAAATCACTCTATCAAACTGATACAGGCTTTGATGGAGATTGATTTATTTGCGCGGTGCAGAGAGAGCGGCATTAGCTGAAAAGCGTTCCGAAACGTAGAGACTTCTGACCACTCCTGAGCCGAAATGCCGAAGATGTCGCTTTTTTAAAGCGCAAAAGTAGGTGTTTCCGTCTGCGCACGTTACAGCGCACCTAAGCGGCAGACTTCGCCTGCAAGCAGGGTGGAACCGTGTGAAATTCGCACCCCTGATTTATTCAGGGGTGCTTTGTCTTTTTATTAACCGTAAATTCTTATTTCTCACGTACCTCTAAGTGCATTCGTTCCGTAAACCCGCATACACTTTGTTTTCGCGCTCTCGAATTCACGTTCACACACTTCCGAAAATGCGTTGCGCAGCAAGCATTTGACCCTCTGCCGAAGGCGACGCGCCCAAGAGCGAGCAGCGCGAGCGGCAGAACAAGAGGGGATGCAGGGGGAAACTTCCCCTTGTCTTTGGAATTTCAAAAAACAATTTCTCTTTTCGCAAAATGAGAAACGGTGTTTTGGCTTATTTCGGCAAAACGAAGTTTTGGTTTGCCGTGGTTATAATAGTAATTAAAAAATAGGAGATAGATAACATGGAAGAAAATTTATACACTTTTGAAAACCCTGATTTCAAACACGCATACAGACATACGACCTCTCACATTTTGGCGCAGGCGATAAAGCACCTTTATCCTGAGACGAAGTTTGCAATCGGCCCCGCAATCGACGATGGTTTTTACTACGATGTCGATTCCGAAACCGTGTTTACGCCCGAGGTTCTTGAAAAAATCGAAGCCGAAATGCGCAACATCTGCAAGGAAAAGATTCCACTTGAGCGTTTTGAGCTGCCCCGCGCAGAAGCACTTGAGTTTATGAAGGATGAACCCTACAAGGTTGAGCTTATTAACGACCTTCCGGAAGACGCAACCATCAGCTTTTACAAGCAGGGTGATTTTACCGATCTCTGCGCAGGCCCGCACATGGACAGCACTGGACGTGTTAAGGGAAACGCTATAAAGCTTACGAGTTGCACGGGAGCATATTGGCGCGGAGACTCCAAGCGTAAGATGCTCCAGCGCATTTACGGTACAAGCTTCCAGAAAAAAGAGGAGCTTGACGCATATCTTGAGCGCATCGAAGAGGCAAAAAAGCGCGACCACCGCAAAATCGGCCGCGAGCTTGACCTCTTTATGCTCACAGACGAAGGCCCCGGCTTCCCCTTCTTCCTACCAAAGGGCATGGTTCTGCGAAATGAGCTTGAAAACTACTGGCGCGAGCTTCACAGAAAATGCGGCTATCAGGAAATCAAGACCCCGATGATTTTGAACGAAGAGCTTTGGCACAGAAGCGGTCACTGGGATCACTATCAGAACAATATGTATTTTACCAAAATCGACGAGGGCGATTTTGCGATTAAGCCGATGAACTGCCCCGGCGGAATGCTTGCCTATAAGCGCCGCCCGTGGTCGTATAAAGATTTGCCCATGCGCGTCGGTGAACTGGGAGTTGTCCACCGCCACGAGCTTTCGGGTGCTCTTCATGGACTAATGCGTGTACGCTGCTTCACGCAGGACGATGCTCATATTTTTATGACCAAGGAGCAGATGCACGGCGAAATTCTCGCCGTCATCAATAAAATCGACAGCGTTTACAAAATGTTCGGATTTAATTACCACATCGAGCTTTCAACCTGCCCCGACGACTTCATTGGAAGCCAGGAAATTCGCGAATACAGTGAAAACGTCCTTAGAGAGGTTCTTGAAACAAACGGTAAGGAATTTATAGTAAATCCCGGTGACGGCGCTTTCTACGGCCCGAAGATTGACTTCCACCTTGAGGACGCTATCGGCAGAACTTGGCAGTGCGGTACAATTCAGCTCGACTTCCAGATGCCGGAGCGCTTTGAGCTTGAGTACACTGGAGCTGATGGCGAAAAGCACCGTCCAATTATGATTCACACAGTTGCGCTTGGCTCGATCGAGCGCTTTATCGGGATTCTCACAGAACATTTTGCCGGAGCATTCCCGCTTTGGCTTGCTCCGGTTCAGGTGATGGTTATGCCTATTACAGACCGCAGCCGCGACTATTCTGATGAAATTTACAAAAAGCTGTTTGACGCGGGTATCCGTGTTGAAACCGACTATAGAAGCGAAAAAATAGGCTACAAGATTCGTGAAGCGCAGCTTCAGAAGATTCCTTATATGCTCGTTTTGGGAGACAAGGAAGCCGAAGCGAATCTCGTCGCGGTACGTACACGCCTTGGCGGTGACGAAGGCACAATGACTCTTGATGAGTTTATGGCAAAAATTAATGAAGAAATTGCAAGCAAGAAAAATTAAATGACATTATTTTCAATTGGTTAATATCGCATAATCAAACAAGCTCCTTCGTAGACTATTGATGAGGTCTGCGAGGGAGCTTGTTTAAATTGAAGCTGCGTAAAGAGCGTTTTATTGTTTCACCTTTTGCACAGATGCTAAAAGAGCCTGCAGATACTCGGTTTACAAAAGCATTGGAGGTTTTACATCATGAACAGAAAGAAAATGTGCCTTGTGCTCGCCGTGATTTTTGCTTTGAATATATCGGCCATCCTGCTCGTTGAACGAGCAGATGCCTCCTCATATAAAAAAGGCTCAACAGGCAATATGGTGAGTCAGATTCAGACTGCCCTGAAAAATCAGGGCGTCTACAAAGGGACAGTTGACGGAGTTTTTGGAAGCGCAACCGAAACTGCCGTTAAGGCATTTCAGCAAAAAAAGGGACTAACGGCCGACGGAAAGGTCGGAACGGCAACGATGAAGGCACTGGGACTCTCCCAAAGCACTACTCAGAGTTCCGATTCAGGCGATGTTTCACTGCTTGCGCGACTGATTTCGGCGGAAGCGCGAGGTGAGTCTTACAGCGGACAGGTTGCCGTTGGCGCCGTAGTGCTGAACAGAGTCGACAGCCCAATTTTCCCCAATACGATTTCGGGGGTAATCTATCAGAGCGGCGCTTTTACCTGCATTTCGGACGGACAGTTTAATCAGGAGGTTTCGGAAAGCGCATACCGTGCTGCGCGTGACGCTATGAACGGCGTTGATCCCTGCGGCGGTGCAATCTACTATTTCAACCCTTCAACTGCGACAAGTAAGTGGATCTGGTCAAGACCGCTGATTGTTGTTATTGGAAAGCACAGGTTTTGCTCGTAAACACACGTTTTCCTTGAATTGCAAGTGTTCTCGGATTATAATATAAGAGGCTAAATCAAATTCAAGGGAGAATAATTATGGCATATTGCAAACAATGCGGAACACAGTTGCCCGACGGCTGCTCATTTTGTCCCTCATGCGGAACAAAAAGCGATAATGGACAAGGCAACTTTGGACAATATCAAAACAATCAACAGTCAAACCAGAACTACTATCACGTTCCAAATGACATTGAGGATAACAAGCTAATTTCAATTCTCTGCTATTTTGGCATACTGTTTTTGATACCACTTCTATCAAGGCCTGACTCACCTTTTGTTAAATTCCACTCGAATCAAGGACTGGTCCTTTTCTTGTTTGTGATTGTTGCGAGAATGGCGGCGTTTGTTCCGTACTTTGGATGGATAGTCGGCGCAGCCTGCGGAGTCTTTGGGTTTGTGTGCTTCATTTTAGGAATTGTGAACGTATGCAATGGGGACACAAAGGAACTGCCTATTATTGGACAAATACAAATTCTTAAATAATATATAGAAGAACAGCGCTGCCATATGACAGCGCTGTTCTTCTATATATTATCGTATTGAGTAAGTTCCGCATCCTCACCTTCGTTATCGGGGTTTATGGAGCTGATAACATACGGGGTGGTCTGATAAACGTAATAGTTCAACCAGTTGGTGTACATTAGCTGAGCGTGAGCCCGCCAAGTCATCAACGGCTCTTTAGTGGGGTCGTCATTGGGGAAGTAGTGAGCTGGAACCTGAATGTACTTGCCCTTCGCGACGTCACGTCTGTATTCGAGCGCGAGAGTTTCCCTGTCGTATTCGGGATGACCAAAAACAAAGAACTGACGGCTTCTGTGATTTTTCACGGCAAATACTCCAGCCTCATCGGAAACCGCGAGAACCTCCAGTTCCGGGACTTTCTCGATGTCTTCCTGCCGAACCTCGGTATAGCGCGAGTGGGGGGCGTTGAAGCAGTCATCAAAACCGCGGAAAAAAGGCGAATTCGGCCTCAAAATTCTATGGCTGTATATACCAGAGGCTTTTTTCGGCAGGGTGTACTTCTGGATGCCGTAGTGGTAATATAGCCCAGCCTGTGCACCCCAGCAAATGTGGAATGTGCTGTGGACATGGCTTTTTGACCACTCCATTATTTCACATAGCTCAGGCCAATAATCAACATCTTTGAAATCAAGGTTTTCAACAGGTGCGCCGGTAATAATCATTCCGTCGTAATACTTGTCCTTAATATCGTCATGGCTTACATAGAAAGATGCAAGATGGTCGGAGTCCACATTCTTCGAATTGTGGCTTATCGTACGGAGCAGATCTATCTCGACTTGCAAAGGAGTGTTCGAAAGCTTGCGAAGAAGCTGAGTTTCGGTGACGATTTTTGTGGGCATGAGGTTGAGAATCAGAAGCTTTAGCGGACGAATATCCTGGTGCAACGCGCGAAATTGAGTAATTACAAAGATGTTTTCCTTATCAAGCGTGCTCTTTGCGGGAAGAGAATCCGGAATTCTAATGGGCATAATTTCACTCCATTCTGGCGATACTATATAGTAAAAGCGAGTATATAACG
>CAZLLK010000048.1:0-21307 GCA_964560435.1 uncultured Oscillospiraceae bacterium | reverse complement strand
TGAAACGTTTACCGATGTTTTTGAAGGTGTCTGAAACCGATTCCCCCAGATTTCCGACGAAAATGCTCGGCTCGGTTGAGGTGTCGTAGACATATTCGCCGGGAACGGCGCACAAATCAACTACCTTGCCCTGCTCGACGATAATCATACACTGTCCATCGTTGACGGCGACTATCGAGCCGTTAGAAATGATGTTTTCTTCGGCTTTTGTGTTCGAACTGCGTTTAGAGTTGCGCTTCATGCCCTTCTGCGCTAAAACGTCCTGGTCAAGCGCTTCGCAGTAAAAATATTCTCTCCATTGGTCGGCAAGAACGCCACCAAGCGCACCAAAGCCAGCTTTTAAAAGACCCATATAACGATTTCCTTTCAAACGCCATAAAAGGCAACGCTTTTATGGTTGTTCATTTGCGTAATTTATTTCTTAGTTACTTGAGGTTGGAATGTATGGTATTATTCTTGTGGCAAACTCCGGAATGCTGACAGTCTGCAAATAAACTCTTCCCGGCCCGCGCAGGACGGACAGAAACAGACCTTCCCCGCCAAACAGGATGTTTTTGAAGCCCTTGACAGTTTCCGCCGTGTAAGAAACGCTCGCCTCGTAAGCCGCGATGTTACCAGTGTCGACCTTGAGAATTTCGCCGGGAGCAAGATCCTTCGTGACGACTGTGCCATCGACTTCAAGGAAGCACAGACCCGTTCCGGCTAAGCGCTGCATAATAAAGCCTTCACCGCCGAAGAAGCCAGCCTTTGCTTTTTGGACTGTAGCGGAAAGCTCGACACCCGGGGTAGCGCACAGAAATGCGTTTTTCTGGCAGATATACTGTTTTCCGCCGCCCAACTCAAGTGGGACTATACTGCCGGGAAAGGACGAAGCCAAGGTAATCTGCGCACCCGGTTTTTGTGAGGTGTAGGTTGCCATAAATAAAGACTCGCCGGAAAACATACGGCCTAGAGCCTTTCCAAAGCCGCCCTTCATATTGGTTTCCATTGCAATACCGTCCGTCATCCATGTCATGCCACCGGACTGAGTGTATATACTTTCGCCTGTCTGCAGAGTAATTGTTACTCCGGGTAAAGTGTTGCCGAATATCTCATACTGCATAGAAAATCCTCCTGTATATTTATTTGTTTACTAAATGATTATATGCGAACGGAAGATTATGAAACCTTAACTTATAATAGCAAATATTACGCTATATGTCATTCATAATTTAACGAAATCAAGTAAAATTTTCATGAAAAAGCGAAGCTTCTTTTGGAATTAGTGATTATTTTTTGTTGTAAATATTTTTCTGGAAACCTGAATGGGAAAATGCTATAATTCAAAAAATGCTTCGAGGTGACGCAAAATGAAAAACATTATACTAATTGGGATGCCGGCAACCGGAAAAAGCACGGTTGGCGTTATACTTGCCAAGCTAATCGGCTATAACTTTCTAGACACGGACATCCTTTTGGCGCTGGAGCAAAACCGTCCGCTTTCACAGATAATCTCCGAGGACGGTTACGATAAATTTATAGAATTTGAAGGTCAGGTCGGAAAAAATCTCAAAACAGAAAAAACAGTCATAGCAACCGGCGGCAGCATGGTCTTTTCCGAAAATGCGATGAAAGCTCTTTCGGAAAGTGGCACGGTAATCTGGCTGGACACTCCGGTTTCTGAGCTTGAAAAACGGCTTGTAGGCGCACTTTTGGACAGAGGCGTTGCAACTCCCGAAAAAATGACTCTGAGCGAGATTTTCGAAATGCGCGAGCCGCTTTACAAAAAATATGCCGATTTTCGAATTCCATGTGACGGAGTGACGGAGCTTGTGGCAACAAATCTACGGGATTTACTGATTCGAGCGAAACTAATATAAAGCGCATCTGCTTTACGCGACAGATGATATTCTACCCACAGATAGGTATATCACCTAGTTTTCACAAATTCCTTGACAATCTTCGTATACTCCTGCGGGTAAACTATGCTCAATTCGCCGTGCTTCAAACCCTGTGCCACATGAAGTTTGCTTCCCGAAATTGCTTCGTGCAGTTTGTTAGCAGACTTTATCATAATACTGATTTCTTTCTCTCCGACGATAATCAACACCTTCGCCTTTGTACCGGATATCGAAGACTTCAGCTTGTAATTACCGTTGCTTAGCGTGATGTTAATCAAAGATTGCTTAGAAATCTTCAGGCTGTCCTGATAATATCTTTCAAACAATTCCTCTGGAACAGCCAATGATTTTGCCTGCATTTTGGAAAACCATCTTTGCTTAATCAGTCCATAAAACAAATTATATGTCGAGGCCATTGCCACCGTACCCTTTAAAGGCAAAACCAGTGCACTTTCGATTATGGCGTATTGTGCAATGTCGTCTCTTACAGACAGCACCTCGGTAACAATTTGTGCGCCGATTGAGAGTCCAGCTATCACAAGCACCTTACCGCCGAAATTAGAATCAATATACTCGACAAGCTTTTTTGCTGAGTCCTCGATGCTTATAAAGGTATTTTCACCGTCTTCACCGTGTCCGTCAATTATTGGAGTAACGACATGATAGTCTTTTTCGAGAATATCCACTACTCTTTGAAGCGACCACCACGACAGTCCCCCTCCGTGCAAAAGGATAATTGTATCTTTGTCTTTGCTCCCAAATTCCTTAAACCGCACCTCAATCGCCTTCCTTTGCGAATTGTTATTCCACAACTATACCATTGCAGGTCAACGAGTACAAGGTATATGCATCGTGAAAGTGCAAAATCAGCATACCGATAATATTCGGTATGCTGATTTTTTGGTACGCCCGACTGGATTCGAACCAGCGACCTACAGAGTCGGAGTCTGTCACTCTATCCAACTGAGCTACGGGCGCATATTTAATTTGCATCGGTTGGTATTATAGCAAACGGGAGCATAAAAGTAAAGCATATAGTGTCCCGTCAAAGACAATTAGCGGTTCCGCATGATTTTACTCAGTGGAACCGCTCATCTGTTTTTATGTTTGCATTGAGTGAAAAATCAGAACCTTAGGTCGTCTGCCGTAAGGAGTTTGAAGCCCTTTGCGGTAAGGCAACCGAGAGCCTTCTCCTGATCGTCGCACTTGAGGATAACTGTTGCCCAGCCGTTTATCGGCGACACAAAGCCGTAGCAGTATTCAACCATAATGTTGCTCTCCGTAAGCGCAGACAGTGCCGAGTGGTAAGCGCCGGGAGTATCGTCTACCGCAAGGGCAACAACATCGGTTTCTTTGACCGTCATTCCACTTTCACGTAGGGCGGCAAGCGCTTCCTTGCGCTTGTCGACAATAAGGCGAACAACTCCAAAATCCGTAGTATCGGCGATAGAAATTGCGCGCAAGTTAACGCCTACGTTTAAAAGGACACCCGTTATGTCCAATATCGCTCCACGTCGGTTTTCAACAAATACCGAAATCTGTTTTAACAGCATAGCTTCTCCCCCTTAAAAATTGACTTGCGTGCGCTTGTCAATTACACGCTTTGCCTTACCCTCGAACCGTTCGATGCTCTTCGGCTCAACGAGCTTAACCTTTGCCGCGATACCCAGAACTGAATGGATTGCATCCGTAACCTTCAGTGACATCGCCTCAAGCTTTCGAACCTCGTCTGTAAAGGTGTCCTCTGTCAGCTCAACTAGGACAGTCAGCTTATCAAGGTTGCCCTCTCGCTCAACTATCATCTGATAGTACGGGGCAATGCCATCAAGCTCCATAAGCACAGATTCAATTTGCGACGGGAAAACGTTAACTCCGCGGATTATCAGCATATCATCCGTGCGTCCTGCGGGCTTCACCATACGTACAAAGGTGCGTCCACACTCACATTCCCCCGGCAAGCGCATTCCGACGTCGCGCGTACGGTAACGTACAAGAGGCAGCGCTTCCTTTGTCATGCAGGTAAAGACAATTTCACCCTCTGTGCCGTCGGGAACCTGCGCGCCTGTTTCGGGGTCGATTATCTCGATGTAGAAATGATCCTCGTTTACGTGCAGTCCGTTCTGGCACTCGCACTCAAAGGCAACGCCGGGGCCAATAACCTCTGAAAGTCCGTAAATATCGTAAGCCTTGAGATTAAGGCGTTTTTCAATTTCCTTACGCATACTTTCCGTCCAAGGCTCCGCACCGAAAAATCCAACTTTGAGGGATATATCTTCAACAGGAAAGTTGTTTTGCTCCATAAACTCCGCAAGTGTGAGTGCGTATGAGGGCGTCGCAAGCAAGAAGGTCGGCTTGAAATCCTGCAAAATTGTCACCTGACGACGAGTGTTGCCCGTAGATGCCGGCACGGTTGCACAGCCGATGGTTTCGGAGCCTAGCCCTCCGCCAAGACCACCCGTAAACAGGCCGTAACCATAGCAGATGTGTCCAATGTCGGACCTTGTAACGCCGCCCGCTCCGAGGGTTCTTGCCATAACCTCGCCCCAGAGCTTCATGTCGTTTGCCGTGTAGCCGACAACTGTCTGCTTGCCTGTCGTTCCAGACGAGGCGTGAACTCGCACCACCTCGTCCATCGGAACGGCGAAAAGTCCAAAGGGATAATTGTCGCGCAAATCCTGCTTATAAGTAAACGGGAGCTTTGTAATATCGTCAATAGAACAAATATCCTCGGGTTTGATTCCCATGCTGTCAAAGCGTTCACGGTACATAGGAACGTTTTCATAAACTCTTTTTACCATTTCGCAAAGCCTTTCGCCTTGCAATTCACGGAGCTTTTCGCGCGGCATTGTCTCCGCTTCTTTGTTATACATATGATACGACAATTAGATACCCTCTTTATTGTATATTTTCTCGAAAGAGCAATCCGAAGTAATAAGAGTACCTCGGCAATTTTTTTTGCGAAACGTAGCACCCAACCTTCTAGTTTGAAGACTGAGTTTATATGGACTATTTTAGCATTCTCGTCAGTCCATTTCAACGCTTTAAATCAATAAACGCGCATTTTTGCATATATGCCCAAAATCTAACCCTTTTGCATATCACAAAGCAGTCGCATTGCCTCTAAATATCCGTCAAAGCCCTTGCCACTGATAGTTTTCACGCAAGCCTTACGAATATAAGACACCTTGCGAAAATCGTCCCGCTCATCGGGATTTGAAATGTGGACTTCCACAGTCGGAATTCCAACTGCCTTCACCGCGTCCAAAAGTGCGACGCTTGTGTGCGTATAGGCAGCAGGATTGATGACAATTCCATCCGTGTCACCGTAAGAGCTTTGTATTATGTCAACCATTGTGCCCTCGTGGTTGCTCTGGAAGCATTCGACTTCAACGTCCAACTCTGCGGCTTCAGCTTTGATGAGGTTTATTAGGTCATCGTAGCTTCGATTTCCGTAGATTTCGGGTTCGCGTATGCCGAGCATATTGATATTCGGCCCGTTAATCACCAATATTTTCACAGTAATCCTCCCAAATTCTTTGTGCCGCTTCGTCTGGCGTTGTGTTGTTCCAAATCTCCGCGTCAGCAAATCCGCAATACAGCGGTTCGCGCTCCTTTTGAAGCTGTTTCAGTGTTTCCATGTCTTTGGATAGCGGTCTGCCCTCCGTATCAAGTTCATTAAGGTCACGGCGCAAATAATAAATTCTGCCGTTCTGGTGCAAGGGTGCAAAGTTTTTAAAATCCTTAACAATTCCACCGCCCGTAGCTATTACGACGCCTGTCAGCTTTCCCGCCTTTTCCGTTTCCTCGCGTTCATATACACGAAAAACGTCTTCACCATCATCAGCAAAAATTGCAGAAATCGACTTCCCTACCGTTTTGACTATTTCCTTGTCTATATCAATGAATTTGCGTCCGGTTTGACGGGCTATCAGCTCCGCGACAGAGCTTTTTCCACTGCCCGGCATACCTATTAGAATGATATTGCCGCTCTCAATTCTAATTTCACGAAGCACCCTTTCAGCCTCACTGTCGGGAATACGCTTGCTTAAGAATAGCTCCTCGGCACGCTTTGCCTGATAAACCAGCATCGGCAGTCCGTCTGTGCAGGGTATCCCCCGCTCCTGCGCTTCCATAATCAGGGCCGTTCTGCGTGGATTGTAGATTGCGTCTATAACGCCTATGCAGTTCGGAAAACGCTCAAGCTTTATTGCCGAATTCAGATTGTTAGGAAACATCCCAACAGGCGTTGTATTCACTATAATCTCTGTATCGGCATAATCGTCCAAATCGTCGTACGTTACGCTTCCGGTTCTCGAAACAACTGTAATACGCAAAGCGCCGAGTTTTTTTGCCGCCGCCTGAGCCGTTAGCGAGGTTCCGCCGCTTCCGCAAATAAGAACTTTCTTGCCCTCGAAATCAATTCCTGCAATTCCTGCGACATAGATAAGTCCGTCTATATCCGTATTATAAGCGCAAAGCCTTCCGTCAGCTTTTCTGACGATTGTGTTCGCACAGCCGATTTGATTTACTTCATCGCTGATTTCGTCGCAAAGCTCCATAACTTCGCGTTTATATGGGATCGTTACGTTAAAGCCCTTGTATGAATCGTCACTAAGGATTTTCTCAAGGTTTTCTCTGCCCGTTTCAATAAGCCCGTAATCGGTTAATCCAAGCTTTTTGTGTATCAACGGCGAAAAGCTATGACCCAACTTTTCGCCCAGCAGACCGTAAGCACATTTTTCAGTATTCAATTTCAAATACCTCAAATCTCCTGATAATTTCCGAGAAAAACAAAGCTTTCACAGCTACGTTCAAGCTCTTCAAGCATTGAGATAATCCCAGGCTCAAGCACGCTTGCGTCAAGGCTCACGAAAAACATGAAGTCAAAATCTCTGCCGACTATGGGTTTGCTCTCGAGCTTTGAAACATTTATATCCATTGCGTCAATTATCGAAAGGAGCTTGTAAAGCTCACCCGGCTCATGCTTTAACGTTGCCATAAAGCTCAAACGATTTGCCCCCGGGTAAATAGCGGGTTTTGCGGAAATACAAACAAATCTGGTGTAGTTGTTGTCGCTGTTTTGTATGCTTTCCTCCGTCACCCTGCAAAGTCCGTAAAGCTCCGCACAAACTGGCGAGGAAATGGCACCAACGCCTTCGTTTTCTGAGGCAACTTTTGCCGCTAGCGCGGTATTAGCGCAGGCTGTGATTTTCACACTGTTGCCGAGCTTTTTTAGATACTCACTACATTGCCCCAGCGCCTGTTCGTGGCTTATTATCTCTTTCAAATCCGAAAGCTTTGCACCCGGCTTTGCAAGAAGCTCATGGTGTACGCAAAACTTTATGCTTCGGATAATGCTTAGACCGCCGTCTTTCAAAATGTCATAAACCGCGTGTACCGAGCCGTTTGAGCTGTTTTCAATGGGCAAAACGCCGTAATCGCAAATTCCGCTCCTAACAGCTTCGCCCACTTCTTCAAAGCTTGCGTGGTACATTATATTTCCCTGTGGAAAAAGCCTGTCCGCCGCTTGCTGTGAGTTTGCGCCCTCAATTCCCTGACACGCAACGGCGGCACTTTTCGGAAAAACCGCATTGCTCATTAACGCGCTCTTGGTAGTTTTGGAAAGCTGTGTTTCACCACCCAAAGCTGAGCCTTGATACGAACGACTAAGGGACATTAGCTCTTTGAAAAGGCGGCGTGAATATACGGACATTTCCCCGCTCTCCTGCGAAACCTTGTTTAGGATTTCCCTCTCGCGACCCTTATCCATAATCGGTTTACCGCTTTGCTTTTTTTGCAGCATTGCGGCTTTTGCAAGCTCCATTCGGCGCAGAAACAAATCGAGAAGCTTTTCGTCTATCTCGTCGATTTCTTTTCTGACCTCGTCCAAATTCATATGCGTCACCGCTTTCCCTAAATGATTTTCCCTCCGAGGGCGCAAAAGTCTTTAAAAAATTCGGGGTAGGATTTTTTTACGGCTTCCGAGCCGATAATTGTCGTTTGCTCCTTGCATATGCTTGCCGCAATCGCGGCGGACATTGCAATTCTGTGGTCGTTGGCGGAAGCAACCGTTCCACCTGTTAGCTTTGTTCCAATTATTTCGAGCCTGTCGGCGTATTCAACGACATTTCCCCCAAGCGCATTTATCATTGACGCTGAAGAAGCAAGTCTGTCGCTTTCTTTGAGGCGAAGGTTCGCGGCGTTATATAACACCGTCGTACCCTCCGCATTCGCAGCAAGAACGGTTAAAATTGGGAGCAGGTCGGGAATTGCCGAAACATCAACCGAACAGGCTTTCAAATGTGCCGCTCGCGCTCTGACAGCGTTTTCAAGCACTTCAACGTCAGCACCGAATTGCTTTAATATTTCGACTATCGCTTTGTCTCCCTGCGCAGAGCTTATCTGCACATCATTCACGGTAACATCTCCACCGATTGCCCCGCCTACAAGGAAAAACGCGGCGGCAGACCAATCTCCGTCGACATTCACGGTTTTCGGTGAGCTAAAGACCTGTTTGCCTCTAACAAAAAACCCGTTATCCTCACGCTCGATTTGTATGCCGAATTTCGAGAGCATATCGAGCGTTATCATAACATAGGGTTCAGAGCACAGCGGACTTGTGAGAACTATTCTGCTGTCACCATCAAGAAGTGGCAACGCCATAAGCAGTCCCGAAATGTACTGAGAGCTGACATCCCCCGCAATTTCATAGGTTCCCGCTCGAAGCTTACCGGAAACGGTAAACGGTATGCAGCTCCCTGAAAATTCAGTGCCGTTACTCTTCATCGCGTCAGAAAGCCCTCCGATAGGGCGTTGCGGAAGTCTACCTGTTCCGCAAAAACTCACCTTCGGCATAATTGCAGTGGCAACGGGAAGCAGAAATCTTAGCGTTGAGCCGCTCTCACCGCAATTTAGCTCCGCATAATCCGGAGGGGTTGCAATAGGAGTTATTGAAAGGGTTCCACCATTTCCCGAAATTTCGGCGCCCATCGCTCTAAGACAGGATGCCGTTACATCAATGTCTTCATTAGAACGCGGCAAGCGTATATCCGTCGGAGCATCGGCAAGTGCCGCGCATATCAAGGCTCGGTGGGCAACGGATTTTGACGGAATTGAGCCGACTTTGCCACGCAAAGCTCCACCGTTTATCGTAACATTCACTGCCGCTCCTCCTTAATTATATGGACAAGACCCTCAATTTCCGATATTGGATAGTTTTTGCAAAAACAACTACCAATTTTTTCTGTCATAATCAGGGTTATTTCATCTCCGCGGCGTTTTTTGTCCATAACCATTGCATTGGAGAGGTCTTTTGCCGAAAACTCGGTTGAATAGGGTAACTCAAACTTTTGCAACACATCGACAAGCCGCTCTTTCGTTCCACTCGGACATATGCAAAGCTTTTCGCACAAATCAGTCATCATCGCCATCCCAATTCCGACGGCCTGTCCGTGTCCGATATTATACTCACTCAGCTTTTCGATGGCATGACCTATCGTGTGCCCAAAATTCAGGAGCTGTCTTTCACCGTTGTCGAATTCGTCCCTTGCGACAATGCGCCCCTTAAGCTCCACACAGCGGCTTATTATGGTTTTAAGTGTTTCCTCCGAAATTTCGGTTCTTCCGTTTGTTTTGGAAAGCAAACCAAGCATTTCGGCATCTGAAATCATAGCGTATTTAATTACTTCGCCCATTCCGCACGAAAATTGCTCGTTTGGCAGGCTTTTTAGCACCTGAGTGTCACAAATCACAAGCTGAGGTTGTTTAAATGCGCCCACAAGGTTTTTTCCCTTGTCTAAATCGACTCCCGTTTTTCCGCCTACCGATGAATCGACCATCGCAAGAAGCGATGTGGGAATTTGAACAAGCTTCATACCTCTCATATATATTGCAGACGCGAAACCTGCAACATCTCCCGTAACGCCTCCGCCAAGGGCAACAACCACGTCACAGCGGTCAAACTCGTTCGTTGCCAAAAAATCCAGAATAGCAAAGAGGGTCTCGGGTGTTTTGGATTTCTCTCCGGCAGGAAAGGCATAGGCGCACACATGAAAACCCGCGTTCTCGAGCGAAGTAGTAACGTGTTGCCCGTAAAGGCGCATTACATTTTCGTCCGAAATCAGCGCCGCACGGCAGGGATTTATTTCCTCGGAAATAGTTGCACCGCACCGAGTAAGAAGATTATCGCCAATTATAACGGGATAAGGCGCCGACGTTCCGATTGTAATCGCTTTATAATTCATGTGCATATCTCCATCTTATAATACTTCTTAACGCTATCGAGTACAGCTCACTACTTTTCTTAGTCTTTCCGCAAGCGCTTCGAACTCTTCGCACCGTAATGATTGAGGCCCATCGCAAAGCGCATGAGCAGGGTCGTTGTGAACTTCGATAATAAGCCCGTCGGCACCTGCCGCAACCGCTGCTGCGCTGACTGGCGAAACAAGCTCTGCTTTGCCTGTTGAATGACTTGGGTCGGCAATTATCGGCAAATGAGTCAGGTTTTTCAAAATCGGTATCGCTGCAATATCAATTGTATTGCGAGTCTGATTTTCAAACGTTCGTATACCACGTTCGCAAAGAATGATTCTTTCGTTGCCCCCTGCCATAATATACTCGGCACTCATTAAAAGCTCCTCATATGTTGCCGAAAGCCCACGCTTTAATAGTATTGGCTTATCGATTTTCCCCAGTCGCTTTAGAAGCTCGTAATTTTGCATATTTCTTGCGCCAACCTGAATTATATCAACGTCTTCGAAAAGCGAAAGCTGCTCGGCATCAGTAATTTCCGTGACTATCGGAAGTCCGCTTATTTCACGCGCTTTTTTAAGCAATCTCAGACCATCCGCCTCAAGTCCCTGAAAGCTGTATGGTGATGTGCGCGGCTTGAATGCACCGCCTCGAAGAATTGTTGCCCCTGAGTCCCTAACGCTCAACGCAATCTTACAGATTTGTTCCTCACTTTCAACGGAGCATGGACCCGCTATCAGAGTTAGCCCGCCGTTGCCTATAAAGGCATTTCCAACCTTGATTACCGTATCTTCGGGGTGTATTTTACGGTTTACCAGTCGGTAAGGTTCCTGTATCCGCTTAACGTCCTCAACAATATCCAACGCGCGAACTGCATCAATATCGATTGAGGCAGTGTCGCCGACAAGTCCCATAATGGTTCTGGATACTCCGACCGTTTCCTGAATTCTGATTCCTTTGCCTTCAATCCAATTAATTAAATTGTCAAGCTTCGCTTTATCGGGGTTGTTTTTTAAAATGATGACCATATTAAATGATGTTCCTCTCTGTATATGAGTTGCGCTGCCGGACAAATATCAAAAAAGCCCCGCAGCGAGTTTGCTGCGGGGCTTTACTATTTTGTAAAGCTGACTCTACCCGTTATCAGACAAACCCAAATAGGCCTTACCGAAATAAAAACCGGTAAAGCTAAAGCTAAAGGAGAAAGCCTTTTGAGTTTTGTTGGCGGTGTAGTTCATTATGAATCTCCATAGAATTATTATGCACAAATCATAACACACCAAAAAGCAAAATGAAAGTGGCAGTTTGCACAATTAGTAAGACTTTGGCAGAAGCAAAGTGCATTACTTGGTGGGACTAGCTACGGTTCTTGCTGCATTTTGAACGGAATTGTGTCAGTTTCATGCGAAATAGCCAAAAGCACTCTTGTAATTTAAAGTGATTTAAGACTTCTAAACTATTGACTTTATTATGATAAAGATTTAAAATGCTACATATTGAATACGGATATTTTATTCGTTTAATCTGATACTCAAGATGGCTTCGTTCTCTTGCGAAGTCGTTTTTTGTATAGGTACCCACAAACACATTAGGAGGAAAAATAATGAAAAAGTTCTTAAGCATCTCGCTTGCACTTGTTCTCATCATTGGTTGTTTTGCTGCTTGCGGCACCAAAACCCCTACTGAAAAAACTGACGCTAGCAAAGAGCCTAGCACAGCGACCACCACCGCCGCCGCTATCAAAATCGGTGGAACCGGCCCCCTCACTGGCGGAGCCGCTATCTATGGAAACGCAGCTAAAAACGGCGCAGAAATCGCTATTGAAGAAATCAACGCTAAGGGCGGCCTTCAGTTCGAGCTCAAGTATGAAGACGACGCTCACGATGCAGAAAAAGCAGTTAACGCATACAACGCCCTTAAGGACTGGGGTATGCAGATTTCTCTCGGCTCTGTAACAAGCAAGCCTTGCGAAGCAACCGCTGCTGAAACCTTTGCTGACCGCATCTTTGCTATCACTCCTTCCGCCAGCTCCACAGCTGTCACAGAAGGCAAGGATAATATGTTCCAGATGTGCTTTGCAGACCCCAACCAGGGCACTGCTTCCGCTCAGTACATTTTTGACAAGAAGATGGGCACAAAGGTTGCTATCATCTATAAGAACGATGACGTTTATTCAATGGGCATTTACAACACCTTCGCTGCAAAGGCTAAAGAGCTTGGTCTTGAGGTTGTCAGCACCACCACATTTACAGAAGACAGCCAGAACGACTTCTCTGTCCAGCTCACCGATGCTAAAAACGCTGGCGCAGACCTGATTTTCCTCCCCATCTACTACACCCCCGCTTCCCTCATTCTGAAGCAGGCAAACGGCATGAGCTATGCACCCACCTTCTTCGGTGTTGACGGCATGGACGGCATCTTGGCTCTTGAAAACTTCGACACGAAGCTTGCAGAAGGCGTTGTTCTTCTAACTCCGTTCAACGCTGACTCCAAGGACGAAAAGACCGCTGCTTTCGTTGCTAAGTATAAGGAAAAGCACAACGAAACCCCCAACCAGTTTGCAGCTGATGGCTATGACTGTGTGTACGCTCTGTATGAGGCTTGCAAAACAGCCGCTGTTACAGCCGACATGACCAGTGAAGACATCTGCACAGCTCTAATTGCTCAGTTCACCTCCATGACCTTTGACGGTCTTACCGGCAATGGCACGACTTGGGACGCAACTGGCGCAGTAAGCAAGTCTCCTAAGGGCATGGTCATCAAAGACGGCGCATATGCAGGTCTAGACTAATTTTAACACATACTGTATAATTTATAATTATCGGTAATCATCCCTCATTACGAAGCTCAAGAGGGCTGCCAGAGCGGCGGTCCTCTTTGCTTCATTTAAAGCAGAGGCGTATCTGAAAAGTACCAAAGTGTTTTTTGATATTTTTCAGATACGCTCAAGAAATAGAGAACGAGGTGTTTTGCAAAAATGACCCTTTTATCCTATCTAATCGGTGGAATAAGTCTTGGCAGTATATACGCTATTATCGCATTAGGCTACACCATGGTTTACGGCATTGCAAAAATGCTAAACTTCGCCCACGGAGACGTGATAATGGTAGGTGCTTATATCTGCTTCTATGCTGTCACCACGTATGGACTGCCCCCTATCGTCGGCGTTTTGCTGGCAATGATTGTCTGTACAGTGCTGGGAATTGTCATAGAGAGATTTGCCTATAAGCCCTTGCGTATGGCTCCTTCTCTTGCGGTTCTAATAACTGCCATAGGCGTTAGTTATTTTCTCCAAAATGCGGCACAGCTCATGTGGACCACCAACCCCAAGGTATTCACCTCCGTGGTTGGCGACGACTCAATTAAGCTGTTTAACAATCAGCTCTCCATCTCTTATGTTACATTGGTCACCATTGCGGCCTGCATTGTTATTATGCTTGCTCTAGTCTGGTTCACTGGAAGAACTAAAATGGGCAAAGCTATGCGTGCCTGCTCCGAGGATAAGGGTGCAGCTCAGCTTATGGGTATCAACGTAAACACCACTATTTCCATAACCTTTGCCATCGGCTCAGCACTTGCTGCTATCGCCGGCGTTCTTTTATGCTCCGCCTACCCCACTCTCATGCCAACAACCGGCTCAATGCCCGGTATTAAGGCTTTTACAGCGGCAGTATTTGGCGGCATTGGCTCCATCCCCGGTGCGCTAATCGGTGGCATACTTCTTGGTGTAATCGAGATTTTTGCCAAGGCATATATCTCGACTCAGCTTTCTGATGCTATCGTTTTCGCTGTTTTAATCATTGTATTGCTTGTACGTCCCGCGGGTCTTTTGGGCAAGCAGTTGAACGAGAAAGTTTGAGGTGGAAAATATGAGAAGAATCAGTAAAACCACCCGTAACAATTCTTTAACCTACCTATTTGTAATAGCCGCTTTCGTTATCCTTCAAGCACTTACCGCCACTGGCTCAATTTCGTCCTCACTGAAAGGTCAGCTTGTTCCAATTTGCGCCTACATCGTCATGGCAATCTCTCTTAACCTTACCGTAGGTGTTTTGGGAGAGCTTTCACTTGGTCATGCAGGCTTTATGAGTGTCGGCGCTTTTTCAGGTGTTGTCGCCGCAATCAGCTTGCAAGCCTCAATTCCTTCTACGCCTCTCCGTTTAGCGATTGCAATGATTATCGCCGGAATATGTGCCGCAATGGCGGGAGTCCTTATCGGTATCCCTGTTCTGCGGCTTAAGGGCGATTATCTCGCAATTGTCACGCTTGCCTTTGGTGAAATCATTAAAAGTATCGTCAACAACCTTTATGTTGGGCTTGATAGCCATGGACTACACTTTAGTATGCTCACGAACTCAAGCGCTTTGGGTCTTGAGGAAGGCGGTAAGGTAATAATCAACGGACCGATGGGCATTTCAGGCATTGCAAAAATATCGACCTTTGCCGCCGGCATCATTTTGATTTTGTTCACTCTGTTTATTGTTTTCAACTTAGTCAATAGCCATTCTGGGCGCGCTATTCTGGCAATTCGCGACAACCGCATTGCCGCCGAAAGCGTCGGCATCGGCGTTACCAAGTATAAGCTTATGGCCTTTGTGACCTCCGCAGCCCTTGCCGGAATGGCAGGTGCACTGTTCGCAATGAACTATTCAACCACCGTTGCAAGCAAGTTTGATTTCAACACCTCAATCTTAATTTTGGTATTTGTTGTTCTTGGCGGCTTGGGCAATATGTGGGGTTCCATTGTGGCCGCAACAGTCCTCACGGTGCTTCCTGAAGCCCTTAGAAGCTTCGCCGATTACCGTATGCTCGTGTACGCCATCGTGCTCATTATTGTAATGCTCGGAACAAACAATCCCGCAATCAAGAATTTCCTCTTTAAGCTTAAGAATTCAATATTCAAAAAAAATCAAGCCGCAAAGATTGAAGGAGGTGGGCCAAATGAGTAAAATTCAAAGAGAACCCGTAAAACTCGTGCCTGTTCCCTCCCCGAACATCATTCCTGAACGTGACGTCGACAAAACTCCAATTCTTGAAGTCGCTCACCTAGGAATTGATTTCGGTGGTCTGACCGCTGTCAATGATTTTAACATGGCTATCGGAAGAACTGAAATCGCTGGCCTTATCGGCCCAAACGGTGCAGGAAAAACGACCATATTCAATCTGCTCACAAAGGTTTATCAGCCTTCACGCGGAACAATAATGCTTGACGGTAACGATACAAACGGTATGACCACGGTTCAGGTAAACAAGGCTGGCATTGCCCGTACGTTCCAGAACATTCGACTATTTTCAAATTTGAGCGTTGAGGACAACGTGAAGATTGGACTGCACAACCAGATACACTATGGAATGTGGAGCGGAATTTTCCGCCTGCCGCGTTATTGGAAAGAGGAAAGGGTCGCTCATGAGCGTGCGCTTGAGCTTCTTTCAATCTTCGATATGCAGGACATGGCGAGTGCAAAAGCAGGCTCTCTCCCCTATGGCGCACAACGCAGACTCGAAATTGTCCGCGCACTAGGCACCAATCCGTCGCTGCTACTTCTCGACGAGCCAGCCGCCGGCATGAACCCATCCGAAACAACGGAGCTAATGGAAAACATCCAGAAAATCCGCGACACGTTCCAAATTGCCATCATGCTCATTGAGCACGACATGAGCCTCGTTATGGGAATTTGCGAAGGTATTTGCGTTTTGAACTACGGTAAGGTTATCGCAAAGGGCACACCGGAGGACATTCAGTCTAACCCGCAGGTTATCGAAGCCTATCTGGGTAAGAAGAAGGAGGAAAACTAACGTATGTTAAAGGTTAATGACATCAACGTATATTACGGTAGTATCCACGCTATAAAAGGCGTTTCCTTCGAGGTCAACAAGGGCGAAATTGTAACCCTTATCGGCGCAAACGGAGCTGGAAAATCAACGATTTTGAACACAGTATCCGGGCTTCTGAAGAGCAAAACCGGTTCTGTAACCTTTCTTGACAAAACAATCAGCGAAATCGTTCCTCATAAAATTGTCGCCAACGGTCTTGCGCAGGTTCCCGAAGGGCGCAGAGTTTTCCTGAATATGACTGTTGAAGAAAACCTCGAAATGGGTGCATTTACCAGAAAGACAAGCGAAATCAGTGACTCTCTGGAAAATGTTTATGAGCGATTCCCCCGTTTGAAGGAACGTAGAAAACAGATTTCCGGCACGCTTTCTGGTGGCGAGCAGCAGATGCTTGCAATGGGCAGAGCTTTAATGTCAAAGCCCGAGCTTCTCATGCTGGACGAGCCTTCAATGGGTCTTGCTCCCCTGCTGGTCGAGCAGATTTTCGATATTATTAAAGAACTTAACGCTGCCGGAACAACTATTCTTCTGGTTGAGCAAAATGCTCAGATGGCGCTTTCAATTGCTGACAGAGGTTATGTTCTTGAAACCGGAAAAATTGTCACTACCGCAAAGGCAAGCGACCTTCTTAATAACGACGCTGTTAGAAAAGCATATCTCGGCGGCTAAACAAAAAACAACCCGCCGTACTCATTCGCTTGGGTACGGCGGGCTTTTGCACTATTGACTTGAATACTTTGTATGTTGTATACTGAGCGGAGTGGTTTATTATGCCATAGGCATTTCACTATGCTCCGGCATATACAAAAAAATGTGTAAATGTCCGCATATCGGGCATTCCCCCACTGAAGGGTAGGCGATAATTTGAATGTTCTGTATCTCATAAATTTCGCGGGAAAAGCGGGTACGGAAAAATACGTTGAAAACTTGATACGCATCGGCAAGGGTAAGATTAACCCGTTTTTTGCTTATAATATTGATGGCGAGCTTTCGCAAAAGATGAGAGAATCAAGTGTTCCCTCTCTGCAGGTCGATATGGGCAAGCGTTCTATGTTTTCCGCCGCGAAAAAGCTTGCGAAGTTCTGCCGTGCAAACGAGATTGACGTAATCCATGCTCAATATCCGCGCGAGAACATAGTAGCTCTGATTTCGAAGCGGTATTATGACAAACCGAAGGTAGTTTTAACCAACCACCTCACCCTGCGTCTTGAGGGACTTTCGGGCAAGGTTTGGCACTTATTAAACAGGCACTTTACTCCCAAAAATCACCGCATCATAGCCGTCTGCAACGAAGGACGCGACATCATGATTGAAAACGGTGTTATGCCGGAGCGCATTTCGGTTATTTTTAACGGAATTGAGCCTGCCGGTCCTCCGGATAAATCTAACGCAATCAGAAAAGAGCTTGGACTTACGGAAGACTGTTTTGTAATGGCAATTCTTGCGCGCTTTGCACCGGAAAAAGGACTTAGCTTCCTTTTGGATTCTCTTGCAGAGCTAAAAAGAAAAACGGACAAGCCATTCTGCTGCCTAGTCTGCGGAGACGGTGATCTTTTCGGCGATATTAGCCAAAAGATCACGGATCTTAAGCTTGAAAACGAATGCCGCTTGCTTGGCTATCGTACAGACACGCACGAAATTTTGCTCGGTTCGGACGCTTATCTTTGTACTTCAAGCTGTAATGAAGCGATGAGCTTTGCGATACTCGAAGCTATGAACGCTGGTTTGCCGCTTGTTGTCACCGATGTCGGAGGCAACCGCGACCTTGCCGAAACTTTTATTCAATGCGGCTTCGTGTGCCAACATGGGGACACTGATGCTTTTTCCTCGAGCATCAAACTGCTAATTGACGACTCCGCATTAAAGCAAAATTTCTCGTCGGCGGCTACCGAAAAAATCAAAAAGCACTTTGACCTAAACAAACTGGCGAACAATGTGTACGCCGCATATAACTAAAATTTGGCGAAAGAAGGAAACACAAAATGATAGATAACAACGGAAAGCTCTTTGGAAAAATAAATCTCATCGATTTGTTAATCGTAATTGTTCTTGTTGCTCTTGTCGCATTCGTTGCACTTAAGGTCGTACACAAGGACGACGGCCAGGCCAATATATCTCCGGTACGTATCAGCTTCTACGGCGAGGAAACCCCCGATTACGTCGCAAATGTGATTGAAAAGGGCACTTCTGTCCTCGATTCCAAGGAAAACGTAACTCTGGGAACAATTGAAGATTTCAAAATCGATGCACCTCTCGGTTACGATACGAACGCGAACGGCGAAGTTCAGCAAGTCATTAGACAAGGTTACAACTCCATCTCGATAACAACTACTGGCAGCGGCGTAATCGGAGAACACGGTGTCACCATTGACGGTGTCCTCTATGGTGTCGGACACACGCTCACAATCTATGCAGGAAAGGCAAAGCTCTATCTTAAGGTAAGCTCTATCGAGCCTGTTGCCTGACCCCATAAAAAATCCTATGAAAGTGGGGTGGCATTTTGCTTTCCTCAAGTATTTTGGGAAAAACCTATGACATTTGGCTACAGAGCGTCACGTTTGTCTTTCTTCAGACAATCTTCCGCGTGTTCAGCCGTGCTTTCTCTAACAGCACGATAGTTCACTGGTTTGTCAGAGACAGCCGCATCGAACAAATGTACGAAAAGTCGCTTTTTGCGCGTGTATTCAAGGCGATACTCGATTTTATCGTCTGTATCATCAGGTACATCGTAAAGGCGATCACCGCGGTGGCCAAAGGCAGCGTTACTTCTACGTTTGTTAGTCGTTTTGTAAGAGGTTCTTTCTTTATCAATTTCGAAACTATTCTAGGCGGTTTCATCTGCCTTATGTTCATTATCCCACACAACTACTGGTCGAACACCTATGCCCTGCTTGCTTCAGTTGGCCTGTTTGCGCTCTACCTTGTAATGGTCGGCGCAGGGAAAAGAAAGCTATACTATCTTCACAACATGGGCTTGCCTATTACGCTTTTTGCAATCGCCTGTGTTGCAAGTCTTGGTTTCAGTCTCGACAGGGGCGACAGCTTCCGCATACTTCTGTTCTATGTCACAGCGCTTCTGTTGCTTTACGTCATTTCCGCGGATATTACGACAAAGGAGCGCATGATGAAGCTCCTCGGTTTTATCTACATTGCCGTTATGTTCTCCGCCGTTTTCGCTTTTTATCAGCGTTTAACCGGCGTCGCGGTCAGCGAAAGCCTTACCGATTTGTCGTTGAACGAAGGCGTTCCGGGCAGAGTCTTTTCCACGCTTGCCAACCCGAACAACTACGCCGAATTCCTTGTCATTATGATGCCGATTGCCGCCGTATTCGCAGCAAACATCAAGCGCACATGGATAAGGATACCTTTCTGCGCAGGCATGGTTTTACCCATTATGGCGCTTTTCATGACCTATTCGCGCGGCTGCTGGATTTCGATGATGCTGACCTGCATCGTCTTCGTTTACTTTGCAAACAAGAAGCTGATACCGGCGTTTTTCCTTGTCTGCGTTGCAGCGATTCCCTTCCTGCCGGACAGCGTTATGATTCGCTTATCCACTATCTTCAATTCGCAAGACACCTCAAGTATGTTCCGCATCTATGTCTGGTCGGGCACACTCAAAATGGCGCACGATTACTTCCTGACAGGCATCGGGCTCGGGCCGGGCAGCTTTGCGCTCTTATATCCCGATTATGCAAATCAGCATGCGCTTGTCGGTGTTCCTCACAGCCACATGGTTTATATGGAACTTGTTATTGAGCTTGGCATTCTGGGCTTTGTGTCTTTCATGTGGTTCATGCTCAGACTCTGGAAGGATTCCGCTCGTTCACTGCTTCGAACCTCAAACAAAATGAACAAGCTTGTGCTTATTGCCTGTCTTTCCAGTCTTATCGGAATTTCTTTCGCATTTGGCGTTGAGTACGTCTGGTACTATCCGCGCACGTTCTTCGCGTATTTCATCCTCGCAGGAATTGCAACGGCGGCAATAAGGATTGCCAAAAAGGAAAAAAATGAAAAAGCAATTGACGGAGGACAAATGTTATGAGAAACGAAAAAATTCAAAAACTTGTTTGGGCAAGTTTGTTTACCGCACTAACTACGGTTGCCACGATGATAATCCATATCCCCTCACCTACCGGCGGTTACGTCAACGCAGGGGATGCGTTGGTTATTCTCAGCGCATTTTTCCTCGGCCCTGTTTGGGGAGCAGTTGCTGCAGGTCTTGGTTCCGCGCTTGCGGATATTTTGGCGTCATATGTGGTTTATGCCCCCGCAACATTGATTATCAAAGCCTTGATGGCACTTGCAGCAGGTGCAATTTTCAGTGCATCTAAAAAGAAGAACTCATTGCCTATGGCAATATTGGGAAGCATCTCAGCAGAGCTTATAATGATTGCTGGTTACTTTGCTTTCACTGCAACATTTCTTGGTTTTGGCTGGGGCGCAATCGCCGAAGTTCCCGGAAACTGCGCGCAGGGCGTTTTCGGCGCGGTGGCCGGTACTGCCCTGTTCTTCGCCTTACTTCGCATTCCTTACGTCAAAAAAACCTTTTAGCTAAATATTAGGAGTTATTAAATGATTACAGTCGAAAACCTTTCACTTCAGTTCGGTGGTCAAAAGCTTTTTGACCGAGTAGACCTTCAGTTCACAGCCGGCAACTGCTACGGCATTATCGGCGCAAACGGTGCGGGCAAATCAACCTTTTTAAGAATTCTGTCGGGCGAGCTTGACAGCTTTGACGGAAATGTCAACATCGACAAAAAACGCCGTATGTCTGTCCTTAAACAGGACCAAAATATGTACGACGAGTATACTGTCATGGACACCGTTATTATTGGCAACAAACGCCTTTACGAATGCGGCAAGGAAAAGGACGCCATCTATGACAAGCCCGACTTTTCCGATGAAGACGGCATACGCGCAGCCGAGCTTGAGGAAGAATATGCAGAGCTGGGCGGCTGGGAGTCGGAAAGCGATGCTTCCCGCATTTTGCAGGGTCTGGGCATCTCCACAGACCTTCACTTCTCCGGAATGAGCGAGCTTGAGGGTCGTCAAAAGGTCAAAGTCCTGCTTGCGCAGGCACTTTTCGGGCACCCCGACATCATCCTGCTTGACGAGCCGACCAATAACCTCGACCTTGCCTCTGTCGTATGGCTTGAGGACTTTCTCCTCGACTATGCCGGCACAGTTTTGGTTGTTTCCCATGACCGTTACTTCCTGAACACAGTTTGCACACATATCGTCGATATCGACTTTGGCAAGATTCGTATGTACGTCGGTAACTACGATTTCTGGTATGAATCCAGTCAGCTTATGCAGCGCCTTCTCAAGGATCAGAACAAGAA
>CAZLLK010000047.1:0-21729 GCA_964560435.1 uncultured Oscillospiraceae bacterium | reverse complement strand
CCATTGCGGATAATCACTCCTTTTGAAATATGTAGCAATATACAATATTAAATTTTATTTTATCACGGCATATATGGCAAGTCAATTGAGAGTTTCAGGCGAATTCGCCTGAAAAAGCCGAAAAATACCAATAAATCATCGGAAATTGAATCCCGCGCAAACTTATATAATCGTAACGAGCAGTAAGCTCCAAATGCGATAAAATCTGTTTCTTTCTGCTTTAAATACGCGGAAAAATATGCTATACTTTGCTCATACATTGAAAGGAGCGATATCATGCTAAAGCTCATATTAGGCACCGCGGGAAGCGGAAAGACTTCGCTCGTCACAAATGAAATACGCAAAAAGGTATTGTCACGCGAGGGCGGGATATTCCTAATCGTTCCCGAGCAGTACAGCCATGAGGCAGAGCGTGAGCTTTGCTCCGTCTGCGGAGAGCAGCTTTCGCTTTATGCCGAGGTTCTGAGTTTTTCGCGGCTTGCCGTGCGCGTTTCGCAGGAAATGGGCACAGGCGGACGTATTCCTCTCGACAATGGCGGCAGACTTCTTTGTATGTCACTCGCGTTAAGCCAGATAAGCTCGCGGCTAAAGCTCTATTCTTCCGCAAAAAACAAGGCAGAGCTTCAGACCAGTCTTTTACAGACCATTTCGGAGCTGAAAGCCGCTCGTATTACTTCTGACGACCTTACCCGTGCGGCTCAAGCCGCCGACACAGGTCTTTCCGAAAAACTATATGACCTCGCGCTTTGTTTGGAAGCCTACGACGCCGTTCTTGCGCAGGGTCACGCCGACCAATCGGACAGGCTCATTCGTCTTGCTGAAACGATTGATCAAAGCACAGTCGGAACAAGCGGATATATTTACATAGATGGCTTCACCGATTTTACAGGTGCGGAGCTGCAAATTTTGAAGGCCTTACTCTCAAAAAATTCCGATATTACCGTTTGTCTTACCTGCGACGGCTTATATGGCGACAGCGAACACTTCGAGCAGTCGCGTATTGCGGCAAACACGCTTTTACGTTTTGCAGCGGAGCAAAATGTTGAAACAGAAATCATAAGTCCCGAAAACGCTCCCGACAAGGCCTCGCCGCTCACTTTTCTTGAAGAAAAGCTTTACAGTTACACCACCGAGGTACGAGAAAACGAAGGCGACAGCATAAGCATTACCAAGGCGGACAGCCTCCGCTCCGAGTGCGAAATGGCGGCGGCAAAATGCCTCGAATTCGTACGCGAAAAGGGTGACCGTTTCCGCGACATCGCGATTGCTGTTCGCGGGTTCGACAGCTATTCTGCGGCGCTATCAGAAGCCTTCCGCTTATATGACGTTCCGCTTTTCACGGCACGCAGAGGCAGTATTCTTCAAAAACCGGTTGCCGCACTGATTGCGGACGCATTTGAGATTATCTACGGTGGCTGGGACACTGACGCCGTTTTGAGTTTTATGAAAACAGGTCTTACGGGCATTTCTCAGGAGGCCCGCGACCTGCTGGAAAATTATATTACACTGTGGAACATCCGTGGCTCAATGTGGACACGCGCAAAGCCCTGGGGAGCGCATCCAAACGGCTTTGGATTGGACCACACCGACGAAAGCACGCAGCTACTCACTAAAATTGACGCTATCAGGCGCGAGCTTTCCGCTCCCCTTGTCGCGCTTTCCGAAAACGGCAAAAAAGCGCAAACCGCAACGGAGCAGGCAAAGACACTTTCCGATTTCCTCATGGCGATAAGGCTTCCCGAAACACTCGAAAAAAAAGCTGCCGAGCTTGAAAGCGCCGACCGTTCTCTTCTTGCCTCCGAATATGTTCAGCTTTGGGAAATCGTTCTCAATTCTCTGGAGCAGACAGCCGCTATTTTAGGCGACACCCCGATGAATCAGGAGCAGTTTTCAAAGCTCTTTCTGCAAACACTTTCGCAGTATGACGTTTCCGCAATTCCCGTTTCACTGGACAGCGTTTCGGCGGGCGACATGGACAGAATGCGTCGACGTCACATAAAGCACCTGATTATCTTGGGCGCTTCGGACGACAGGCTTCCTCAAATGAAAATGGGCGGTGGACTTCTCTCCAGCGAAGAGCGCGATGAGCTGAACGAGCTTGGCATATCCCTTGGCGGCGGAACGGACGAATTATCCCGCGAGCTGTCCTTGATATACAACTGCGTGACCCTGCCCTCCGAAACCCTAACGATTTCCTATTGCACTTTTGATTCCAGCGGTGCGCAGACAAGGCCAAGCTTTCTTGTAACCCGAGCAAAGCTTCTTTTTGAGCTTGAGGAAAAGCCTCTTGCACTTTCCAAGATAAGGCTTGCCGCTAACCAACCGGCATTTCTTCTCGCCGTGAACGCACTAAGCGGTGGTGACGAAAACGCTTCACTCGCATTCTCGTATTTTTCCGAAACGGACGAGGGAAAGCAAAAACTACTTGCCCTCAAGCAAAGAGCCGAACTACGTCGCGGAAAGCTTTCCGACGGTTCAGTTCGTGCGCTCTATGGCGAAAAGCTTTCGCTCTCACCCTCGCGCACGGACGCATATTCTGCCTGCCGTTTTTCGTATTTCCTGCGCTATGGCCTAAAACTCAGTGAGCGCGAGAGCGCGGGCTTTGAAGCGCCCGAGCTGGGCAGCTTCATGCACTATGTTTTGGAAAACGTCGCAGACGAAATCTCAAAAGGCGTTGGCTTTAAAAAAGTGACGCTTGACGAAACTAACACTCTCGTCGATAAGTACACCGACCTTTATATTGCGGATAAGCTAGGCGGCTTTGAGGACAAATCCCCACGCTTCGTCTACCTTTTCGGCAGGCTTCGTCCCTCCGTGCGTCGCATCGTGGCGGACATGGTGCGCGAGCTTTCAAAGTCCGATTTCGTGCCGCTCGATTTTGAGCTTGGGCTTGGCGGCAGCGGTGAGCTTCCTCCTGTGCGGCTTTTTGACGGCAAAAACGAGCTTTATATTAATGGAATCGCTGACAGAGTGGACGGATATATGCACGACGGCAAGCTCTATCTTCGTATTATTGACTACAAAACGGGAAAAAAGTCCTTTTCTCTTTCAGACATCTGGTACGGCATGGGGATGCAGATGCTCCTTTACCTCTTTGCCTTGGAGCGTGAGGGTGCACAGCGTTACGGCGCAGAAATCGTGCCCGCTGGCGTTCTCTATGTTCCGGCACGGGACGCGATAATCTCCGCAAACGGCGATTTGACCGATGAGGAGCTTTTTAAGGAAAAGGCGAAAACGCGAAAGCGTAGCGGTCTTATCCTTGACGACATCGACATAATTGCCGCAATGGAAAACTCCGAAAGTCCCGAATACATCCCCGTTAGTTTTAAAAAAGACGGTAGCTTAAGCTCAGACAGCCTTGCAGACTGCGAGCAGTTCAAGTCGCTCCACTCCCATGTGGATGGGCGACTGCTCGAGCTTTCCGAGAATCTTTCGGGCGGTAAGATCGAGGCCTCACCGTATTACAGAGGTGAAGCTGACAATGCCTGTATGTATTGCCCATACGTCAGCGTTTGCCGCTTTGACGAAAACAACGACAAAAGGCGCTATCTTTCAAAACTGAAGCCAAGCGAATTCTGGGCGGAACTGGAGGACAACAAATGAGCAGAATAAACTTGACTCCTGACCAGGAAAAAGCCGTTTTTGCCCGTTCATCCTCCATTCTCGTATCCGCCGCGGCGGGCAGTGGAAAAACAAGAGTTCTCACAGAACGGTTAATGGCCTACGTCACTGACAAAGCCGAGCCGAAGGACATAAACAGCTTTCTCATAATCACCTACACACGTGCGGCGGCAGCCGAGCTTCGTGGTCGAATTCTGGAAGAGCTTTCCCTGCGCTCCGCAGCCGAACCCGAAAATCGCAGATTGCGCCGTCAAACCACGCTCTGTTACAGGGCGCAGATTGGCACCATCCACAGCTTTTGCACCACGATTCTCCGTGAACACTGCCACAAGCTTGAGCTGACACCCGATTTCCGCGTGGGCGATGACGACAAATGCACAGAGCTGAAGGAAAAGGCGCTTGAAAAGGCACTGGAAAACGCCTATGAGCGCATCGGCACAGACAGCGACTTTGCCGCGCTCGTCGAAAGCGTGGGTGCCGGCCGCGACGATTCCCGTCTTGCCCAAACGGTGCTTGATTTAAACGAAAAAATGCGAAGTCACCCCTATCCCAAAAAGTGGGCTGCGCTTCAGCTTTCCTTGCTCGAGGTCTCCGGCATGACCGACGCAAAAGACACCCTCTGGGGCAGAGAGCTAATTAAAAACGCAAGGCAGACTGCACGGTATTGGTCTGACAGGTTGGACAAGGTTTGGTTCTCCCTCAACGCCGACAGCACCGAAAATGCGCCAATAATATCCGCCTACGGAGAGAGCCTTTGCGAAACCATGGATGCCCTGCGCGATTTTGTGCGCGCTGTGGACTTGGGTTGGGACAAAGCGGCTTCGCTTCTCCCTGTTCCTTTCCCGCGCTTAAAACCTCTTAAAAACTATGAATTCGAGGACAGAAAAAACGCCGTAACCGCAGCTCGAGACGGCTGCAAGGACGCTTGCAAAAACCTCGGAGCAATTTTTGACTCGCCCTCGGAAAAGCTGCTCCTCGAGCTATCCATCACTGCACCTGCGATGCGTGCGCTCATTAAGCTAACTCTCGAATTTGACAGTTTCTACTCCGCCGAAAAGAGTCGGCACAACCTTCTGGATTTCTCCGATTTGGAGCATTTCGCCGTAAACCTTCTGTGTGACCCCGAAACGGGTGCCCCCACACAAACAGCAATCGAGATTTCCAAACGCTACACTGAAATAATGGTGGACGAATATCAAGACGTTAACGCTGTTCAGGATTTGCTTTTCCGCTGTATTTCCCGCAAGGGGAACAACATCTTCATGGTGGGCGATGTCAAGCAGTCCATCTACCGTTTCCGCCTTGCCGACCCCACAATATTCATTAGCAAGTACCTCAATTATGCGGATTTCGATTCTGACGATAATACTGAGCCTAAAAAAATTCTTCTTCAGAGCAATTTCCGCTCCGACTCAAACATCCTCAGCGCCTGCAACCATGTTTTTTCAAACACCATGTCCGAGGCCTTGGGCGAAATTTGCTACGACGAAAATGCGTCGTTAATTCCTCCCGAGTCCGCCGCACCTCCTCGCGGAAAGTCGGAGATTGCCATTCTGGCCGTACCGCAAGCGGAAGACGGCGAAGAACGCCCCGACAAGACCTATCTCGAGGCTCGCATGGCCGCCCAACGTATAAAGAGCCTTGTTGAAGGCTCTGACACCATCCTCGACAGCGGTGCGGAAAGACCTGTCAGATACGGTGACATTGCAATTCTGCTCCGCTCTCCCAACACGGCAGGAGCTTCGTTCCGCCGTGCTTTGTCCGAGGATGGCATACCCGTTTTTGCTGAGCAGGGCGTCGGCTTTTTCACAGCGCCGGAAATCCTTATTGTTACGTCGCTTCTATCCGTTATCGACAACCCCCACAGGGATATTCCCCTTGCCGCGGTGCTTTCCTCGCCCATTTTCGGTTTTTCCGCCGATGAGCTTTCGATTATTCGAGCAAGTGAGCGCAACACCGATTTTTATGGGGCGCTTACAAAGGCGGCAAATGAAAGTGAAAAATGCAGAGCGTTTTTGGAAACACTTTCTAAGCTTCGCGCTCTTTCAGGTGACATAGGCGTTTATGAGCTAATATGTATGATATACGACCACCTTGAGCTTCCCGCAATCTGCTCCGCAATAAGCGGTGGCTCAATCGGCACTAACAATCTTATGCTTCTGTTAGAGTATGCCGCAAAATTTGAGGAGAACGGCTATCGCGGACTTTTCGGCTTTATAAAGCAGCTTAAACGCATGGAGGAGCGCGGTGAAGAACCCGCCTCCGGCTCAAACGGTGCGGAAAACGCCGTTTCGATTATGAGCATACACAAGTCGAAGGGTCTGGAATTTCCTATTGTTTTCCTCGCCAACACCTCACGAAAATTCAACGCGATGGATTTGCGCGCACCTGTGCTTATTCACCCCGAGCTTGGTCTGGGCTGTAAGCTTACCAACACGGAGCGCGGCATCGAATACCCAACACTTGCAAGACGCGCCATTGCCTCAAGGCTCACCTCCGAAATGCTGTCCGAGGAAATGCGTGTTCTTTACGTCGCGATGACGCGGGCAAAGGAGCGGCTTTATATTTCGTGCGCCACGAAAGACCCCGAAGCACTGTTAGGAAAGCTCTCCGAAAGCATCTCCTCGCCCTTAAGTCCTGAAATTTTGAAATCCGCGCCCTCCATGTCGCATTGGCTCATTTCGGCAGCTCTCATCGAAAACGGTGGATTGCTCACAATTTCTTCCGAGATGCCCGTTCAAGACGAGGAAATGGCAGAAATTGCCCCTGAAGCCCCGTCCCCCGAAAGGGCCGCCCCAAGCGAAGAAGCTCTTTTGGAGCTTCAACGAGTCCTAAGCTTCCGCTATCCGTTTGAAAACGCAGTGAAGTTCCCCTCCAAGCTTACGGCAACTGCGCTCCCGCAAGACGAAACGGACGAAGACGCGGAGCAGATTGTCAAGGAGCACACTTTTTTCTTCCGTCTGCCCGATTTTGCAGGAGATGCCCGCCCGCTTACAGGTGCAGAGCGCGGGGTTGCAACGCATATCGTGATGCAGTTCATCAATTTCGCGCAAACTGATACGCTTTCCGAAATCGAAAGCGAGGTTGCGAGAATTGCCGAGCTAGGTCAGCTCACCGACAGGCAGGCAAAAGCGGTGGATAGGTCTTCAATTCTCAGCTTCTTTGCGTCCGATGTTGGCAACCGTCTCAAAACTGCCGACAAAGTGCACCGTGAGCTTCGTTTTTCGCTTCTCTGCCCCGCCAAAGAATTTTTTGCGGAGGCGAAGGACGAAAGCGTTCTACTTCAAGGTGTCGTGGACTGCTGTATTGAGGAGCAGGGTGCACTAACGATAATCGACTACAAAACCGACCATGCAACGCCAGACACGCTCTCTGACGTCACAGAACGCTACAGGAAGCAGATTATCGCCTACGCTTATGCGATGTCGCGGATTATGGAAAAGCCCGTTTCAGCTTGTCTGCTGTGTTTCCTGCGTGCTGGGCTTGTTGCGGAGGTTACGCCACCTCAACAATAACGAACAAATAATTAAGCCGCCCTGACAAAAACATTGCCAAGGCGGCTTAATTGTTGATATTTGGTTTTATAGTACCATATATGCTTATAACGAAAACGACCCGCGCCAAAAAGGCATGGGTCGTTTTACTGACGAATGTATATTACAGACTTATAGGCCGAATTTCTTATTGAACTTCTCAACGCGTCCGCTGGTGTCGACCAACTTCTGCTTGCCTGTATAGAAGGGGTGACATTTAGAGCAAATCTCAACCGAAATGTCCTTCTTTGTAGAGCCTGTTTCTATAATCTCGCCGCAAGCACACCTGATCTTGGTCTGCTCATAGTTGGGATGGATACCTTCCTTCATTATGTTCACCTCTTTCATGAGTTTAGCTTTTAAAACGCAAGTTGTATTGTAGCATAGGTATCGAATATTTGCAAGCACTTTTTCGAATCATGTTACATAAAGTTACAAAATAACCCGAATTGGCTCTATCCCGCTTCAGAACCAAGGGTGGGGGTTTCAGTCGGACTTTCGGGTGGGCTCGGTGTTGTGCTTTCCGCGGGGCTTTCTGATGGGCTCGGTGCCGCACTTTCGGCGGGACTTTCTGATGGGCTTGCTACTGGGCTCACCGCTGGGCTTGCCGCAGGACTCTCCGTCGCCGCTTTTTGTGACCAAGGCAAAACAATTGTGGCGTTTCCGTTTTCGTCGTACACACAGTAGCTGCGCAGACCGTAAAAAATCAGAATGGCAGCGACAATAAGGAACAATATGACGGTGATGATTACTCCAGTGTGAAAGCGAGATTTTTTTCTGCCATCATAGATGTCCTTTGCTCTAATCGCCATTTAACGTCCTCCGCCAACAATCAGTTGTATTTTTCTTCAAGCTGAGAGATAAGCTCAACACGTTTTGCGTGCCTGCCTCCCTCAAAATCCGTGTTCAGAAAAATGTCCACGATTTTCAACGCAAGGCCAACGCCAACAACACGTCCGCCGAGAGCAAGAACATTAGCATCGTTATGCTTGCGTGTAAATTCAGCAGAAAAGCAATCTCCGCACAAAGCCGCGCGGACACCCTTCACCTTGTTTGCAGCAATGGAAATGCCAATTCCGGTTCCGCAAACGACGATTCCGCTCTCACACTCACCGGAAACGACAGCCTTGCCAACTTCTTCAGCGTAAACAGGATAGTCGCAGCTATCCTCCGAATATGTTCCGAAATCCTTATAGACAACACCCTTTTCGTCAAGGTGCTTCATAATTTCTTTTTTTAAGGCAAAGCCTCCGTGATCGCTTCCCAAAGCTATCATTTTTCAACCGTTCCTTTCGTTGTTTTAATATGCAATCGCATCAACAAGATACTACTTATAAAATATTCGCTCAATGCTATATTGCAATAAACCTGGGTTTTCTCTTTTCGAAAACCGTAACATATTTATAACCCAAATCATGTAAAATGTCAAAGCCTTCACGAATACCCGTTCCGGCTTGATCGACCTTGTGCGCATCGCTGCCCACTGTTATTATCTCTCCGCCCATGTCCTTATAAAGCTTAATAACATCAACTGTCGGTATAGCTCCTCCAACAAGCGGGTTGCGAAAACCAGCGCAGTTAATTTCGATGCCCTTTCCTCTTTCGATGAGGTTTTTAAAAATCTGCGCAAGTTTTTCCCCGTAGGTTTTTACGCTGATTTCGACATTGAAGCCCGCTTTGCGTGTGTAACGCACGGGATATCCGAGATGTGCCATTACGTCATAGCAATCGACCGTCGACAGCTCAACAAGCTCGTCCATGTATTCGTCTATGAGCTTTTGGCAAGAGGCCTCGTCACGGAACTTAGAATCGAAAAAGTCCAGCTTTCCCTTGAGATTATGGATTGAACCCAAAACAAAGTCCAGCTCAGGCGAAGCTGCAATCTGCTTTGCGCGGGGTATGTCGTGGTTTCCCTCTCCAAGCTCCATGCCCAAAAGGATGGCCATTCCAGCAGGGGCTCTGTCAAGGGTCTCCTCATACATTTTTATTGTTTTTTCACGGTGTGCATAACTATTAGGATCTGGCTCGCCTGTCTGGGTATCAATTTCGCAATGATCAGTAAAGCAAAGCATCTTGACGCCCTTACTATGGGATGCGAGCGCCATTTCAAGCATTGTATTGTGCCCGTCGACGGAGCATATGCTGTGAATGTGATAGTCTGTCAGAAACATTCTCTGTCTCCTTGTTTATTTTTTTGGAAGACGAATTATAAAATTTGCGCCGATGCTTAGAAAGGCCATGCGTCCGGAATCCACGCGAGCAAATCCGAATATGCTCTTGGGACAGGGACACCCGTCAGCACCGGATAGAACACAGCGAACAGCAATAGGCACAATGCCGTTGCGCCAAAAACCTTACTTCTCCACCTGATGTCGCGCAATTTGAACGAGTTAAACACATGGCAAATCGCAAGAACGAGGAAAATGAGGCAGGGGAAGTAATGGTATTCAAAGGTTATGCGCGAAATAAATATCCATGGGATAAGCTGTGCAAAATACCCCAAAAGGATGAATAAAGCTTTTCCGTCTCTGAATTTGATAGTTTTCCAGCCCATTGCGAATATCGCCAGCAAGCCGCCCCAGCAGACAAGCGGGTTTAAGAAAGCGGCAAACGCAGATTTCATGTTGTTCGGAAAGGACTGGAGGAAATACAGAATAGGTCTGCCGTCCACTATCCACTGATACCAACGTGCGGAATACGGATGGGTCGCATGGACGCCCTCATGGTATCTGAACATTGAAGTCTGATTGTCTAGAACGATTTTGGCATAGTCCTTATCAAGCAACATATTCACCCCCGACATACCTTTGGCTGTGCCATAGGGGTAATAGCTAACATAGTAGATTATTGCGGGAATTATCGCAAAAAACAAAAAACACTGTAGGATGTTGGAAATCAGTTCTTCTCGATGTTCCTCTTCATGTCCCGTTGAAACAAGCTCTCTGCCCCTTGCGATACGGAACAAAAGCCAAATGACGGCAAGTCCCGCTCCGGCGTAAATCGCCGTCCACTTTGAAGCCGCACCCAACCCAAAGCAAAGCCCCGACATAAACAGCGGAAGAACCTCCCGGCTTTTTTTCATATAAGGGTCGTCTCGCGGTGCGGTAATATAGCGGTACATGAACCAGTACATCAGAATGATGAAAAACACGCCGTAGGTGTCGATAGTCGCAATTCTGGTCTGCACGAAGTGCATAAAGTCAAACGCAAAAAGGAGCGTTCCACAGCTTGCAATGGCTGTCGAACCAAAAAGGTTCTTAACGAACATATAGAAGAACGGTAGCATAAGCACGCCAAAAAGCGTTCCCATAAAGCGCCAGCCGAAAGGATTTAGTCCGAAGGCTCTTATTCCAAGCCCGACAATAAGCTTGCCTAGCGGCGGATGGGTGTTTTCGTAAGGAGTAATATTCCGTATATTTTCGTATGCCGTACGCGCGTGATATATCTCGTCGAAATACGTGCTGTTCATATAGGTCATCACGTCAGGAACCAATTCCTGCTCATCAAAAAGAGGGGCGCAGCCCTTGTCATATTTCAGCGTGTCTGGCGAAAGCCGGTTTCCCATCGAGCCATAAAGGGCAAGCTCGCCCATTTCTGTATGGGCGTCTGTGATAATACGGATATACTTTGTAGGTTTGTTGGCCGCATTCAGCTTAGCTTCATTCCATTTGAAGATATCGGAATAAGTCTGCTCCATAGTAGACTCATCAGTATATGTTTCTCCGTCGAGCGAGAACTGGAGAAAATAGTTGCCCGTAAAAAGCCCCGAATAGTACATTACTCGCGAAATCGGCATTTCTTCCGGAAGTTCAACAATGACATAGCGACCCTTTTCGGTAAACTCACAAAATTTTTCCGGTGCCTGCTTGTCACCAAGTCCATAAAACGCGACCTCCGCATAAATCACCGTGATGAGAAGCAGTGGCAGAATATCCTTTTTTGTCATTGGAAAGCGCCGTCTTGGATAGCTTAAGCCGGAGGTCTCCCGCTCATATACATCCGCAACGGGGTCTTCCCGCTTAAATAGCCTTAAATAAAGCGCGAAAAACGCAAACACAAGCGTTAACGCCAGTATCAAAAAAACGATAGGGAGAATTCGCATCATTCTGTCACCTGTTTCCGACAAAAATTACTCGGTATATTAAGCGGTAAACCGTTTTAGATCAGCCCATTTTAACAGCTACGTCAAGCGCAAGCTCAATCATTTCGGCAAATCCCAACTGACGTTCCCCGGAGGACATCTCTTCGGGTCTGTAGATATGGTCGGAAATTGTGCAGAGGCACAGCGCACGTTTGCCGGCTCTTGCCGCTGTGAGATAAAGCCCCGCGGCTTCCATTTCAACAGCAAGTATACCCATCTTTTTCCACTTATCCATTGACGAGTGTTCATCCCCGTAAAAATTGTCGCTGGAGAGGACACTGCCTACCTTGATATTCAGGTTTTTGGCTTCTGCGCTCTCAACCGCATGACGGAGAAGCTCAAAGCTTGCCGTTGGCGCAAGCGTTCCGGGTACACCAAATTTGTCTGCAAAGGCAGAGTCTGTGCCTGCGGACATCCCCGCGACAATGTCACGGAGCTTTAAGTCGTCGGAAAGTGCACCCGCACTGCCGACGCGGATAATGTTTTCAACATCGTAAAAATTATAAAGCTCGTAGCTGTAAATTCCGATTGAGGGTATTCCCATTCCGCTTGCCATAACGGTCACAGGCACACCGCGCTTAGTCCCTGTATAGCCCTGAACACCACGCACGTTATTTACAAGCACGCAGTTATCCAGAAAGTTCTCAGCGATGAATTTTGCTCTCAGCGGGTCGCCCGGCATGAGCACGGTTTTTGCAATTTGTCCTTTTTCAGCGCTGTTGTGAGGTGTAGCCATAAATGTTCCTCCTAAATTAGAAAGTATCCTATTCCATTGGAATAGGATACCACATTTTGTCCGTGTATTCAAGTCGAGAACAGCCGTTTGCTATTTTTCAGCGTATTTTACAGACTTCACAATAGTAGTCAACATTTCCGCAAGTAATGATAATACTATTATTCCCAGAAGGATATACTGTGCGTTGCTAACAATTCGGACGATAAACTCAATATCGCCCGTAAATAATTCCGGCAGACTCTCAATCATTTTCGGGTTAAGGAACTTGTCGTTCATAAGCCACCAGAAGGAAATCCCAACAGACAAAATGTCGGCAATTACTGTCACGAGCATCAATCTACGCGTATATCTTCTGTCAATGAGCATTACACTGTCCTTAATAATGCTAAGTGCGGTCAGCGCAATAATTAGATACCACGCACTGCGTATTGCCTCAGCATTAAGAGCGGGGATAATTTTATTTCCATCCGCAATAACCAGGCAGAAAACCTGAGGTGCTCCAAGAAAAACAACCGCGAAAATTATAGAAAACACAATGCTGACAATTGGGTCGTGCATAGGTATTGTAGCTTTATGCACCGGAACGGGCGGTAGGTCGTCAAGTGAATCAGCCTGTATGCTGATATTGACACCTTTTTGGTAGAAAAACGCAAAGAGCAGCGTAACAAAAGTGAAGGCACCCGCAAGCGAGTTGATAATGACGCCAATCCACTCTCCGAAAGCGACATACCAAACCTCTTGCCCCATTATCGAAGCTACCGTGCCGGCAATTGCCATTCCGAAGGCTACACTGATGAGGACAATTTTCAAAACCAACTTATACTGATTATAATAAATTCCGCCGATAAGGCATTTTTCACCATCCGGACTGTATTTGTCCGCAAGCTCGCTCGGCGTTCCAAGCTCTGTCAAAACGGCCTTAACCTCCAGCTCCGACGGTTCATTCTCTCCGCAGCGTTCTTCGAGCATATCAGCAACAATGGAGCGAAGCTCCTCTGCAACATCAACGCTTGTTTTTCTAGGCAGATGCTTGGTAACAGCGTAAGTATAGCGCTCAATCAATTCATTTTCTTTCATCTTCTTTTCCCTCCATCAAACTTTTCACATTTTCAGAGAATTCATACCAATGCGATTTAACTTTCTCCAGAACCACCGCTCCGTCCTCAGTTAGAACGTAGTATTTTCTCGGCTTTGCGCCACCAGTTTCCCATTCGCTCTTAAGCAATTCCTGCGATTCTAAGCGTCGCATAAGCGGATAAAGCGTATTCGCCTCAATGGGAATTCCACTCTCCTCAAGGACTTTGATAAGGTTATATCCGTACATCGGTTTTTTAAGCTGACTTAGCACCAGCATTATCAGCGTTCCACGCCGCAGCTCCAGAACAAGCCCCGAAACTATTTCATTGTAATCCAAGTCTCTCACCTTCTCAACAATATTGTCATCCTCATTATACTGTGTTGCGCACACTATTGTCAATATAAATTTATTATTAATTTCTCAGCAAGCAAGCAGAACGCCCCATTTCCATAAGAAATGGGGCGTTCTTAAGCTCGGACAAGAAGAGGTCAGAGAACATTCGCAGACGTGAAAGAGCTGCCCGTCGCTGTTTAACAGCACTACCGTTAGAGACCAAATAAAGTCTGCAGACGAGGAAGCACTGCTCGATTTGATCATGTCTCTCGCCCCCAGAGGATAATGAATGCTTGCAGAAGAGAAAGAACTGCCCGTCGCTGTATGTTGATACAGCAGGGCAGCTCTGACGAAATAAGTAAAAGCTTCATGTCACAGCCACGCAGTGGCATTGACATGAAGCTTTTACGATGCAAACTTTATTTGACGTCTGGATTAGACGAGTTTTGCCTGATTGATCTTAACGCCGGGGCCCATTGTGGAAGCCGTAACGCAGGTTCTGATATACTGACCCTTTGCTGCGGAGGGCTTGGCCTTGATGATAGCGTTTATCAGTGCTGCAAAGTTATCGTTCAGCTTTTCGGGACCAAAGCTCACCTTGCCGATGGGGCAATGGATAATGTTGGTCTTGTCCAGACGATACTCGATTTTACCAGCCTTGATTTCCTTAACTGCCTGAGCAATGTTAGGAGTAACCGTGCCTGCTTTCGGTGTAGGCATAAGGCCCTTAGGACCGAGAACCTTACCCAGACGGCCGACAACACCCATCATATCGGGGGTTGCGACAACGACGTCGTAGTCAAAGAAGTTCTCTTTCTGGATTCTATCAACCATGTCCTGTCCACCGACGAAATCTGCGCCAGCGTCACGAGCTTCCTGCTCACGCTCTTCCTTGCAGAAAACAAGAACCTTGCGGACCTTGCCGGTGCCGTGGGGAAGAACGATAGCGCCGCGGACCTGCTGGTCTGCGTGGCGAGAATCGACGCCGAGCTTAACGTGCAGTTCAACGGTTTCATCGAACTTGGCCTTTGAAGCCGAGATAACGAGGCCAAAGGCCTCCATTGGATCATAAAGACTTGCTTTATCTATGAGCTTTGCGCTCTCTTTGTAATTTTTACCTCTAAACAATTTTGTTTATCCTCCTTGTAATGTGGTTCGTCGGATGGAATTATCCTCCCACGCAAAGGAAACGGCGGTGAACGCCGAATCAGTGTTAAGCTTTTGCTACATTAACGCCCATGCTGCGGCAGGTGCCTGCAACCATGCTCATAGCTGCTTCGACATCGGTGCAGTTGAGATCGGGCATCTTGAGTTCGGCGATCTTGCGGAGATCCTCACGGCTGAGGGTCGCGACCTTATCGCGCTGAGGCACGCCGGAAGCGTGCTCGATTCCGCAGGCCTTCTTTACAAGAAGAGCGGTCGGGGGGGTCTTTGTGATGAAAGAGAATGTACGATCTGAATAAATCGTGATAACGACAGGAATCATCATTCCCATGTCGCCCTTTGTACGTTCGTTAAAATCCTTGGTGAACTGGCCGATATTTAGGCCATACTGACCAAGAGCAGGACCTACGGGAGGAGCCGGGGTTGCTTTGCCCGCGGGAACCTGAAATCTGACATATCCAACAACTTTCTGTGCCACTTTACGTGCACCTCCTAATTATTCTGAAACATATTCGACCTGGTATTGTTCCAGATCGACTGGTGTCTCCCTACCAAACATGGAGACGATAACGCGGACTCGTTTTTTGCCTGTATCAACTTCTTCAACAGTGCCCTGGAATCCTTCAAGCGGACCATCAACGACCTTGACCGTATCACCGACTTTAAAGCCTTCAACGACCTCATGGCGCTCAACGCCCAGCTCGAGTATTTCATGTTCGGTAAGCGGAACGGCTTTCCCGTCGCTTCCGACAAAACCAGTAGCTCCGCGTACATTGCGAACCAGATGCCAACTATCATCGGTCAAAATCATTTTTACGAATACATATCCGGGATAGGTCTTGCGCTCAACGGTTTTCTCGCCGGCGTCGACATATTCCGTGACAGTTTCCATGGGAATATTGACCTCTGTGATGAGTTCCTGCATCTTGCGGTTTTCAGCTGCTTTTAATATTGCCGCGGCCACGGCGTTTTCATAGCCGGAGTATGTGTGTACAACATACCACATTAAATCTTCAGCCATGCTCAACCTACCATATTGATGAAAGCGTCTACTCCTAAAGAAGCCAGAAAGTCAAATCCTCCAAGAATTATTGCAGAGGCAAATGTAACTGCCAGGGCAACGGTTGTGTTTTTGATTGTCTGCTCCTTTGTGGGCCAAACGACCTTCTTAAGCTCGCTCTTAAGGTCGCGGAACCATTGAGTAAAGCGCTCTTTAGTGTTCTTCGTTTCATTACCGGTAGATTTTTTAACAGCTTCTGTTGTCTTTTTAACCGCGTCTTGCTTGGCTTTTGACATTTGAACACATCCTTTCTAAAAAACCTACTTCGTTTCTGAATGCGTTGTGTGCTTGCGGCAGAAAGGACAATACTTGCTCATTTCAAGACGGTCTGGGGTATTCTTCTTGTTCTTGAAAGTATTGTAGTTTCTCTGCTTGCACTCAGTGCATCTCATAGTAACTTTCACTCGCATTTCGGCACCTCCTTGTAATATTTGGCTTAAAAAGCCCGTTGCCTCCCTGATCGGAACGGATATCCTGAAAAGGCGACATTTCGCGCACGAAAAATAACCTCTCCGCCGACAGGTAATACGTATTTTAACACGCTTTTTATGGTGGGTCAACAATTTTTTTGCATTTTTACTGTATAAATATGTGTCCTATTCTCAAAAAGGTTCCATGGGAGGCAATAGAGATTGTTATACGCTCGAAATCGTGTTAGGATTATTATACAAATCATCCTTACCAAGGAAAAATATCCGTCACGATAAGGCAGCTAGGCTTGGAAAAGCCGAAAGAAGCTTTAATGTCAGCAAAATGATTTGCTTTATCTTAACTACCAACGAGAAGCGGTGTGACTGCAGCAGATATGCCTAGCCCTTAGTGTTCGTGTTGCTATTGCTCGCTTTTGCGTGCTATACTGACTTATTATCATAGCGGAGGCGAGAATTTTGACAGCGAAGGAAGCAATTTTGTTCATCCACGAAAAGGTCTGGCAGGGGACAAAGCCCGGTCTTTCCCGCACAAGCGAGCTTCTTTCCAAAATGGGCAATCCCCAGAAGCAGCTCCGCTTTGTCCACATTGCCGGAACAAACGGCAAGGGTTCAACTTCCGCAATGCTCGCCGCCATTTTGGAAAAAGCGGGTTTAACAACGGGACTATATACCTCTCCCTTTATTTCCAACTTTAACGAGAGAATGATGGTAAACGGCTCCCCCATCACTGATGATGAGCTTGCCTCAATCACAGCTTTCAGCGCACCTTTTGCTCTTTCGATGGACGACCGTCCAACCGAATTTGAGCTTGTGACCGCCATCGCCATGGAGTTTTTCGCGCGAAGAAAGTGTGATGTTGTCGTTTTGGAAACCGGCATGGGTGGTAAACTGGACTCAACAAACGTCATCGAAGCTCCCTTATGCTCTGTTATAACCAACATTGGGCTTGACCACACACGCGAGCTCGGCGATACCGTCGAAAAAATCGCCGCCGAGAAAGCGGGCATCATAAAAAAGAACTGCCCCACAGTAATTTACGACCTGCCGAAAAACGTTTATACCGTCATTTCAGAGCGTTGCCGAGAAACGTCCTCAACATTATCGAGTGCCGATTTCAGCACGATTTCAGCAATTTCGGACAGTCGAGAGGGACAGGTCTTCTCATACAAGGAATTCGAAAATCTCAAGCTTCATCTTCTAGGCGCTCATCAGCTCAAAAATGCCGCGGTGGCCTTGGAAACCGTAAAGGTTCTACGCTCTCAAGGCTTACAAATAAGCGACCTCGCCGTCAAAAACGGACTTTCCGTAGCCGAGTGGCCGGCAAGGTTTGAAATCGTCTCGGAAAAGCCATTTTTCGTCGTGGACGGAGGGCACAATCCCCAGTGTGCTGAAACTGTGACGGAGAATTTGAACAAGTATTTTCCCAATATGAAAAAGGTAATTCTCTTCGGCGTTCTGGCGGACAAGGACTATATGGGGCTTGCCTCAATTTTAGACTCCGTTGCGGACGCATTTGTAACCATCACACCGCAAAGCCCACGCGCACTTTCATCGTCCGATTTGGCGGACGCTCTGAAAAGCTTTGGAAAGCCCGTAACCGCCTGTGACGAGATAGACCTCGGAATCAAAACGGCGCTTGCTCTCGCAGGAGAAAACGGAGTTGTCTGCTCTGTTGGCTCATTATATTCCGCAGGGGCGGTAAGGGAATTTTTCGGAAAATAAGCTCGCAATAGTTCCAGGACTGTGTAAAAATTTGAGTAACTGCGAGTTTTTAAGGAAGGTGATTAACGGCGCTTCATAATTAGCATTATTGGTCAGAGTAGGACTTGGCGCGTTAAGTGCAGACGGATGGGAAGTTGCCGTCTGACGAAAGAGTTTTTAGGTAAGGGCGTTACCCCTTTCCATCCCAGACTCTGCGGTGCCTTGTCCGCATCCGCTGCCGCACTGGAGCGTCGCTCCTTTTGTGGCATGACACGAAAGGAAATATCACAATGAAAACCAAACGATTAGCCACGAACGCTATGCTGATTGCCATGTACCTTTTGCTCAGCAATTACTTTGCGCTCAACCTCGGAGGAATACGCCTCACCCTTGACATTTTTCCCATCATCGTAGGCGCCTGTCTTTTCGGCCCGATAGACGGGCTTATAATCGGACTTTTGGGCAATTTTTTGTTTCAGCTCATAGGGCCATATGGCATTTCCGCCACCACCATTCTTTGGATGCTGCCAGACGGCATCCGTGGTCTTTTAGCCGGACTCTTATTAAAAAAAGCTTCTGAAGCCTCAAGAGTCAGATATGCAGTCGTGCTGGGTCTAATCTCCATAGTGACGGCCACACTCACCACAGGGGTGATGTACGTCGACTGTCTCGTTTACAAATATGCCTTTGTGGTTTATACTCCCCTCATATTGTGGCGTTATTTCGCTGGGATTGTAATCTCCGTGCTGATAGCACTTGTGCTGCCTCCTCTTCTGAGGACTCTTAATCACACACTCAAAAAACCGGGAGGTGCTCATAATTGAGAATAATGGCAATTGATTACGGTGACGCACGCATCGGACTTGCCGTTTCGGACGAAACAGCAAGCTTGTGCGGCAGTGCTTGGACTCTTACCGAATGGAACATGGAGCGCGCCGCGGACAAAATAGTAAAAGAAGCCGTCTCACGCGGCGTTTCGCGCTTTGTGCTCGGTTATCCGAAAAACATGGACGGCTCGCTGGGCGCAAGAGCTGAAAAAAGCGAAAGCTTCAAGACTGCGCTTGAAGCCCGAAGTGACATTCCCGTTACGCTCTGGGATGAGCGCCGCACAACAATCGCGGCGCACGATATTCTTCACGCGAACGGTAAAAAGATGAAAAATCACCGTGAAAGCGTTGATGCCGTGGCTGCTTCGCTTATTCTGGAGGGCTTTCTGGGAACTCTTTAAAAAAGCTCGGAAACATTTCCTGTCAAACGCTCGTCTAAGTGTCATTAATGCAAATAATGACGGTGGGACTTTGCGGCATTCGCCTGTAGACTCCTCACAAAATTAAACGGAGGTTCGACAATGAAAACGAAGCAAAAGCTAATTTTTCTTGCACTCGCAGCTATTTTCGTCCTTGCATTTGTCGCCTGCGGTTCAGCAAAAACGGCAGCGGATGAATCGTTCGCAGGCAACCCATCTGTCCAAGCTCCTGCAGAAGCCGACAGCAACGCAATGTCTGGTACCGGAGCAACAATCGATGCAACGTCATACAAGGAAAAGCCCGTCAGCGAGAACACGACAGCTGACACAACCGCAAGCACAACCATTCTTCCCTCCACCGACAAAATCATTTATTCCGGAAACGCCACGATTGAAACAAAGGACTTTGACAAAGCTGTCGAAGTACTCACCAAAATGATTGCCGACTGCGGCGGGTTTGTTGAAAACTCCAGTGTGACCGGAAATGATTTCTACACAGAACACAGCGGTGGCACAACCAACCGCACCGCGCAATACACATTCCGCATTCCGGCAGACAAGTTTAAATCAATTACAGAAAGCCTCAGCACCCTCGGCAATGTACCCTATAGCAGCTCAAACGCCGAGAACATAACAATGCGGTACACCGACACCGAGGCTCGTCTGACTGTCTACCAGACAAAGGAAGCTCGTCTTCTTGAACTGCTCTCAAAGGCAAGCAGCATGGAGGACATACTCGCAATTGAGAACTCGCTTTCCGATGTTCAATATCAAATTGAAAGCCTGACCTCACAGATTAAAAACTGGGACTCCCTCGTCAGCTATTCAACGCTTTCCATAACCGTCAGTGAGGTTGCTCTCTTCACCGAAGACAACACTTCGACTCTCAGCTACGGTCAGCAGCTCAAGGAAGCATTTACCCGCTCTATCAAGGGCGTCGGACGTTTCTTCAAGGACTTCTTCAAATTCCTTGTCGGAGCCTTCCCCGTTCTGGTCGTACTCGCAATAGTTGCAATTCCAGTGTTCTTCATTGTCAGAGCGGCACGCATAAAGAAAAAGGCAAAAAACCCTGCGTCAAAGGATTCGAGCAACAATCACAACCCGCCGTCTCAGCAATAACCCATATTAAACCAGTTAAAGCCCAAAGGTTTTCAAAAACCTTTGGGCTTTAACTTTAATTGCCGTTTCTACTTCGTCATTTTCTCGGAATCGCTACCCGTTGGCTCGGCTATGTAGACTATTCCGTTCACAACGCTGAGTTTGCCCCCGCAATACAACTCCACAGCCCGCGGAAGAATGACGTTTTCGGCCTCTTCCAAAATCCGCCTTTGAAGCACCGCGGGTGAATCGCCTTCTCGCACAGCAACTGCCTTTTGCAGGATTATCGGCCCGAAATTCGGCTTTTCCGTAACAAAGAATACTGTTGCGCCCGAAATTTTGACTCCCGCATTCAGCTCTGCCTCCTGAATTTTTATCCCCGAAAGCTCTTCGTCAGTAAAAGCTGGCATAAGCGATGAGTATGTGTCGATTATTCTTCCGCTGTAATGCTTAAAAATCGGCTGCGTCAGCTCACAGTCAAAGCCTGCAAGCACCACAAGCTTAATATCAAGATCACGAAGCTTATCCAAAATGGCAAAGCCAAAAACAGTCTGGCTTGGGAAAAGCTCGCGGTCAACAACGAGGACGTGGCCGGCCGCACCGAGCTGCTGGGCGACTTCCACGTGCGCATGGCCGAGCTCATGGGCAACCAGGTGCTGGCCGAGCTGCTGCGCGAACTCATCTCGCGCTGCGCCCTGATCACCCTCATGTACCAGAGCAACCAGGCCGCCGAACACTCGAACGACGAACACGCCGACATCGTCAAGGCCCTGGCCGCGCGCGACGAGGAACTGGCGGTGCGCCTGATGAACGAACACCTGCTGCACGTGGAGGAAAACCTGACCTTCGACCGCAAGCTGCCGACCAACGACATCTCCATGGCGCTGTCATGACTCCCCCCCGTTGCTTGCTCACTGCGTGTAGCCGCATCCCCCCTCAGGGGGCAATGCCTGCGGCCCGGCAAAGCCGGTTCCGCGGCATTTCTGGTTAACCCCCTTCTGGTTTCCCATGTCTCTCTACGATTCCACCACCCCCTACCCCCGCGACCTGGCCGGCCACGGCCGCGATGTGCCCCATGCCCGCTGGCCCAACGGCGCGCGCATCGCCGTGCAGTTCGTGCTGAACTACGAAGAAGGCGGCGAGAACAGCGTGCTGCATGGCGACGACGCGTCCGAGCAGTTCCTGTCCGAGATGTTCAATCCCGCGGCCTACCCCGCGCGCCACATCAGCATGGAAGGCATCTACGAATACGGCTCGCGCGCCGGCGTCTGGCGCATCCTGCGCGAGTTCGAGCGGCGCGGCCTGCCGCTCACCGTTTTCGGCGTGGCCACCGCCCTGCAGCGCAGCCCGGACGTGACCGCCGCTTTCAAGGAGCTGGGTTACGACATCGCCTGCCACGGCCTCAAGTGGATCCACTACCAGAACGTGGACGAGGCCACCGAGCGCGCCCACATGGCGCAGGCCATGCAACTGATCGAACGCCTCACCGGCAGCCGGCCCCTGGGCTGGTACACCGGCCGTGACAGCCCCAACACGCGCCGCCTGGTGGCGGACTACGGTGGCTTTGAATACGACAGCGACTACTAC
>CAZLLK010000046.1:0-22839 GCA_964560435.1 uncultured Oscillospiraceae bacterium | reverse complement strand
AGAAACAGGGCAACGTGCTTATCGCGGTTTCAGAGGGAATTCACGATGCCGAGGGTAAATTCATCTCCGAGTACGGCTCCGACACGGCACAGGCAAAGGATGCTTTTGGGCACTCTCAACTTGGCGGGCTTGCTGTTCAGCTTGCCGATGAGCTTAAGCGCAGAACCGGCGCAAAGGTTCGCGGCATCGAGCTTAGTTTGCTTCAGCGCTGCGGGGCACACCTTGCCTCCGAAACCGATGTTAACGAGGCGGTTCTTGCCGGTAAAACTGCGGTTGAAGCGGCTGTAAACGGTGAAAGCGGCAAAATGGTTGCCTTCGAGCGCGAGTATGTCAACGGAAAATACGTCTGCAAAACGAAGCTTTTGCCGCTTGAAAGCGTTGCTAACCTTGAGCAAAAAGTCCCTCTCGAATGGATCACAAAAGAAGGTAACAACGTTACAAAGGAATTCATCGACTATGCCCTGCCCCTGATTCAAGGCGTTCCCGAGCGCGCGGTTGAAAACTCCCTGCCACGTTACGCGAAGCTTAAAAAGGTCTTTGCAAAATAGAAGGTCTTATTTTCTAATAACTCAATATTTATAACAAAAGGCTTTCAGCGTGTGCTGAAAGCCTTTTGTTATAGCTCTAATCTAAATCAAGTGATGCAGAGGATTCTTTTCTCCTGATATTTACCTGGTAGAATAGACTTTTTACGGTTTTTCGCAGCGACGGTTATTTTCCAACATATTGCCATATCGTGGAATATAGCTCCGGATTTGCCTCTTTTAGAGAGAGCATCTTGCCGTCAAAGCCAACGAAGCAAAGCTTGGTGTTGCCATAAGCTCTGTCCTTACCGCTCTCGGCATCGCGTACAACATATGTAATAAGCATAAAGCGCTCATCCATCTCCTCGAGTTTGGGGATAATCTCAACCCTATCACCAAAACGTACTGCGCGCCTATACTCACATGAGGCGGAGACAACTACGCCCACAAAGCCGCCCTCCTCCATTTTGCTATAAGTAAGGCCAACAGCTTCAAGCCCCTTAATACGAGCGTCTTCAAACCAATGAAAATAATTTGAATGGTGAACGAAGCCGCTTTGATCTGTCTCATAGTATTTCACATCGTGTATAATCGGTTCCATTGTTTTCTCTCTCCTAATATTTTGTATAATTTGATTTCTATATATTACTAAATCACCTATAATTAGTCAAGTTCTGATTTTTTTCTATCGCACTTTTCCGAGTCATAACAGTAAAGCAGAAATCTCCGGCACTCGAAGCCCGAATGTCGGAGATTTTTTATAAGGACACTTCCCTACCCTGTGTGTTATCCGCTAGGCTGCCTAAGAAACCTGGGTTGCTTCAAACAATTAGGTGGTGGTAGCAGGAACAGTAGTAGTGCTGACAACGTCCTGACTAAATGTGTTCCTCTTTCTTGACACCTTATCAGCCTTCGGAAGTCTAATTTCAAGAATTCCGCTCTGCATACTTGCATCAACAGAATCAGTATGAATACTTGTCGGGAGTGCTATAGTTCTGTTAAAAACGACATTTTGGACTCCAGTCCATGCAGTCGCGGAAATTGTGACGGAATTATCTGTCACACTCAGGCTGACGTCATTCAGCGCAACATTGGGAATATATGCGGCTACGCAAACATCACTCGTTGTTTCGGAAATATCAACCGAAGGCTGCGCAACGAGTGTCTGATTATACGGTGCCTGATAGAAGCCATAGTATCCGCTTGACAGGTTGGAATAGGGGGAGTTATAGCCAGCATTAATCGACGGATAGTATCCGCTTGATACGTTTGTAAAGCCTGAATTAGTTGCCGGCCACTGGTTAAACGCAACAGGCGCAGTGACGTAATTACCGGATGCTAAACCGCCTGCATTAACTGCATTAACGGAATTCATCGCCTGGATTCCGTAGGTAACAGTTGTCCCCATGTTGTTTACCTTGCTTAATACTGGTGAAAAGCTTAACTTTTGATCATTTGCAAAATTACACTGCAGATTAGAATTATTCATAATTATGCCTCCTAAAAACTATAAGATTTATTTGGAACGATAAATATTATTATCATCAAAGCATAGCTTTATTCTTAGGGCTCATTATTTAAGAATAATTTAAATTCTTTCACTAAATAATAAAACCATTGTTTTAAGTGAGGGGATCAGGAATATGGTAAATAGTCGTAAAAAGTTGCTAATGGATATAGAAAAAGAAAGAGATTCAAAAGTGATATGTTATGTTGGCGGAGACAGGCATAACGTGAGCACAAGAATAGCTCCAGATATTTTGCCCGTGTTTTTCAAACACCTCAACAAATTCGAACCTGGGAAAAAAATTGACTTATTCCTATACACAAAAGGCGGAGATGTTCACACGGCACTAAGGCTGGTACAACTGATATATGAATTTACAGACAAATTCTCGGTAATAGTGCCAAATAAGGCATATAGTTCGGGGACTCTCATAAGTTTGGGCGCTTCAGAGATAATTATGACAAAAATGGCTGATTTAAGTCCTATCGATCCAAATATAACAAGTATATTTAACCCAGTTGATCCTGCCAACATCAATGCAAAAGTGGCTATTAATGTCGAGGACGTATATGCTTATTTTAATGTGGCAAGAGAGGTGCTTAAGCTCAAGGACGAAGAATCTATTGTTAAGATATTTAATCAACTGACAGAGGCAGTTCACCCTTTGGCAATCGGCAGCATTCAAAGAACATATCTGTTGATAAGATCAATAGCAAAGAAGCTTCTGTCAACTCATATTGACCGTTCAAATAGCGAAACAATTGACGGCATAATCAATTGTTTAACAGAAAATCTGTTTTCACACAGCTATATGATAAGCAGAAAGGAAGCTTTGGAAGATATCGGGCTACCGGTGGTTATTCCCGACAACGAGCTGGAAAAAAAGATAGGAAAGCTTTTCGAGTTATACAAATCCGATCTTTTACTCGATATACCTTTTTATCCACAAGAATGTGTAGATGCAAACGGGAGATTTTCGGTTTGTTCAGGGATAATAGAAAGCACCGTCCGAACGGATGGTTACTTCTTTAATGGAATTGTGCAAGATTCAAATGTCAATGATGTGAGCATTATTCGACAAGGGTGGGAAAATCTAAGTAAGAACGGAGAATAAAAAGCTTAACTATGGATAGTAATTGTGGTAAAAAACGATATATGAAGTTTGCTGAAAGCAGTGGCTGTATTCGGGCGGATTATAATTCAATAAGGGATAGCGAAAACAGCATTCTTGTTATCAACAATAATGTTGAAAGCGGCGTTTTTTGTAATGAAAAAACAACGTTAAATTATGTCTCCGAATTACAGGACCGAATTGAACCATATTATTAAGGATATGCCAGCGGTGCAAATCAGCCCAAAGATCAATAGGAACTGAACCAATATGCGGTTTTCTCAACAAAAAAACAGGGTGTAGACTATTAAATTCACTAAGGAATTTATAGCCTACACCCTGTTTGACTAGCGCAAATGCACTCTGTATCACCTTTTATCAGGCTTTTGCACTTTGCTTGTTCTAAAAATTACTTATTTGGGAACTTAAGTGCTGCCTGTGCTGCTGCAAGGCGTGCAATCGGCACACGGAACGGCGAGCAGGAAACATAGCTAAGACCGAGCTTGTGGCAGAATTCAACGGACGAAGGATCTCCGCCGTGTTCGCCACAGATGCCAATCTTGATGTCAGGGCGTGATTCACGTCCGAGCTTGACTGCCATTTCGACGAGCTTGCCAACGCCATTCTGGTCGAGACGGGCAAACGGATCGGACTCGAGAATCTTCTTCTGATAATATGCGTCTAGGAACTTTCCGGCATCGTCGCGGCTGAAGCCATAGGTCATCTGCGTAAGGTCATTTGTGCCAAAGGAGAAGAACTCTGCTTCCTTGGCAATATCGTCTGCTGTGACGCAGGCACGCGGAATTTCAATCATTGTACCGACCTTATAGTGCAGTTCGGAGCCTGTTTCCTTAATGAGAGCATCAGCAGTTTCCGTAACTATCTTTTTGACATACTGGAACTCCTTGATTTCGCTTATCAGCGGAATCATGATTTCGGGAACGAGAGTCCACTCGGGATGGTTTTTCTGAACATTGATGGCAGCCTTAATAACAGCCTTTGTCTGCATTACGGCGATTTCGGGATAAGTCACAGCAAGACGGCAACCGCGGTGACCCATCATGGGGTTGAACTCATGCAAGGACGCAATAATTGCCTTGATGTCTGCAACAGACTTGCCGAGATCCTTTGCCAAAAGCTCGATGTCTTCCTCTTCAGTGGGAAGGAACTCGTGGAGAGGAGGATCGAGGTAACGAATGGTAACGGGATTGCCTTCCATGGCCTCGTAGATGCCCTCAAAGTCGGACTGCTGCATCGGCAGAAGTCTTTCAAGAGCCTTTTCGCGCTGCTCAACAGTTTCGGCGCAAATCATCTCGCGGATTGCGGGAATACGGTCTGCCTCAAAGAACATATGCTCAGTACGTGTAAGGCCGATACCTTCGGCACCGAACTTTCTTGCCTGCTGTGCGTCCTTGGGGGTATCAGCGTTTGTGCGAATATTGAGTGTTCTGTATTCATCGGCCCATGCCATGATACGTCCAAACTCACCGCCGATTGTAGCATCAGTTGTCTTGATGGCTTCGCCGTAGATGTTGCCGGTCGAACCGTCGAGACTCAGCCAGTCACCTTCGTTGTAGGTCTTTCCGCCAAGCTCAAAGCGCTTATTTTCTTCGTCCATTTTGATAGCACCGCAACCGGCAACGCAGCAGGTACCCATTCCGCGGGCAACGACGGCAGCGTGGGAGGTCATACCGCCTCTGACGGTCAGAATGCCCTGTGCGGCGACCATGCCCTCAATGTCCTCAGGGGAAGTCTCAAGGCGAACAAGAACGACTTTTTCGCCATTCTGGCCACAAGCCTTTGCAGTCTCCGCCGTGAACACTGCTTTTCCGGAAGCAGCACCGGGAGATGCAGCAAGACCAGTTCCGATGATTTGTGCTTTTTTGAGTGCCTCAGCTTCGAACTGCGGATGCAGGAGAGCGTCGAGCTGCTTAGGGTCAATCATGAGAAGGGCTTCTTTTTCAGAGATAACGCCTTCGTCAACAAGGTCGCAGGCAATCTTGAGAGCGGCAGCAGCGGTGCGCTTGCCGTTTCTCGTCTGGAGCATGAAGAGCTTTCTGTCTTCGATGGTGAACTCCATGTCCTGCATATCACGGTAATGGCTTTCAAGTGTTCCACAAATTTTTACAAATGCGTCATATGCTTCGGGCATTACGTCCTTGAGCTGGTCAATCGTCTGCGGAGTACGGATTCCGGCAACAACGTCCTCACCCTGAGCGTTCATAAGGAATTCGCCGAACAGCTTCTTTTCGCCGGTAGCCGGGTTACGTGTGAAAGCAACGCCGGTACCGGAGGTGTCGCCCAGGTTTCCGAACACCATTTCCTGAACGCTGACAGCGGTGCCCCAAGAGCCGGGAATGTCATTCATGCGGCGATAAACAATTGCGCGGTTGTTGTTCCAGGAACGGAAAACAGCCTTGATTGCGCCCATGAGCTGTTCTTTCGGGTCAGACGGGAATTCGGCACCGATTTTGGATTTATACTCATCTCTGAACTGCTGTGCAAGCATTTTGAGGTCGTCGGCAGTCAGTTCGGTGTCCTGATGAACTCCGCGCTCTTCCTTCATCTTATCGATAAGCTCTTCAAAGTACTTCTTGCCGACTTCCATGACAACGTCGGAGTACATCTGAATGAAGCGTCTGTAGCAGTCATAAGCCCAGCGAGGATTGCCAGACTTTTTTGCGACAACCTCAACGACTTCCTCGTTAAGACCAAGGTTCAAAATTGTATCCATCATACCGGGCATAGATGCACGTGCACCCGAACGGACGGAGACAAGTAGCGGATTTTCTTTGTCACCAAACTTTTTGCCGGTCTGCTGCTCCAGCGTAGTGACGAATGCCATGATTTCATCCTGAATTTCCAAAGAAATGGTTTCGCCATCATCATAATACTTTGTGCAGGCTTCTGTAGTTACTGTAAAGCCCTTCGGAACCGGCATACCAAGATTTGACATCTCGGCAAGATTGGCGCCTTTGCCTCCGAGAAGCTCTTTCATTTTGCCGTTGCCTTCCGAAAAAAGGTATACATATTTTTTGCTCATAAAAAATTCCTCCTTCGCACTGTGTTTAACGGTGCTAGTTTGTTTATAAAAACAGCTTACTGCTATTTTCCAACGCAAAACCTTTCAAAAATTCGCTTTGTTACGTCTTCACGGATAGTTTTACCCGAAAGTTCACCAAGCGCTGAAAGGGTGTTTTCAGCTTCAGTCAGTACGATATCGGGTGTTGCTCCCGATTGCATTGCGGAAACTGCTTCGCCAATAGAAATGAGTGCCCTTCCGACTGCGTCTGCGTGGCGAGAATTTGTAAGAATTTCACCTGCCGGAGCATCCGGAATTGGGAAAAGTGATGATACAGCATCACTCAGCAAATCAAGGCCTGTACTGTCCAAGGCAGAAACGGGACAGACTATTTGAAAGCTATTGTGAATTAAAGAAAAATCGATTTTTTGTGGCAAATCACATTTGTTCACGACTGCAATAGAGCGATTTGCGGTTTTTGCGGTTTGTATAGCATCCAAATCCTCGGAGGAAAGCTCATCCGCTCCGTCAAAAACTGCCAATACAAGCTCAGATGATATTGCCGCGTTTTTTGCTCTGTCGACACCTATTTTTTCAATGGGGTCAAGAGCATCGCGCAAACCCGCTGTGTCGGATAGACATAGTTTAACCCCGCCAAGCGTTACACATTCTTCAATCGTGTCGCGAGTTGTTCCGGGGATTGCTGTGACGATTGCTCTATCATAACCGACAAGAGCGTTCAAAAGAGAGGACTTTCCTGCATTAGGCTTGCCGACAATAGCTGCTTTCACACCGCTTTTCATTAATTTCCCACGCTCAAAGGTGCTGAGAAGCGACGACAACTCTGTCCTTGCCTGCTCAAGCTTATCAATGTAGGCTTCCATTCGAAACTCGTCGATTTCCTCATCGGGATAATCCAAAACGGCGTGATAGTGAGATATTATGTCAACCAGTTCGTTGTAAATTGCATCAGTTCTGTGCAAAATCGCTCCGCCAAGCTGACCAGCCGCATTTTTCGCAGCCTCACTTGTGTCCGAATCGATAAGGTCGATAACAGCTTCCGCCTGCGTCAAATCCATTCTGTCGTTAAGAAATGCTCGTTTTGTGAATTCACCTGCCAAAGCCTGACGGGCACCTCTCACAAACAGAGCTTCAAGAACAAGCCGCAAAACAGTCGGTGAACCGTGGCATTGGAGTTCGGCGGTGTTTTCGCCCGTGTAGCTGTTTGGCGAGTGGCTGATTGTGCAAAGGCAATGGTCAAGAGTTTCGCCCTTGGAATTGCGAATAACCCCCAGAACTAAGGTTCGGTCGGGATAATCGGAAAGCTTCTTCCCCGAAGACGGGTAAAATACTGAGCCTGCAATATCGATTGCATTGCTGCCCGAAAGCCTTATAATTCCGATTGCGGAAACCACATTTCCAGTCGCTATTGCGGCAATGGTATCAGTGGTATTGATGGTATCAGACATTGGTATCACCTCTATTTTAGGAACGCGGCTACCCGATTTTTTACGTATTCCCTTTAAAGGGGGCAGCCGCATTTACTATGATAAAGTAATCGATTTGCGCGAGTCCTTTTCAAACATACGGGTAAGGATTGCCGCAACTTCGCTTCTTTTTATGTTGGTGGTTGGATTGAAAGTGCCCTTTTTATCGGAACCTGTGAGTATTCCGGCACGATAAAACGCATAAATCTGCTTTGCATTGCCAGCAGTTAGCTTGACGTCTGGTATCTTGTTGTCCGAAACTGTGTTAATTTGCGTATATCCCGTGTCTGGCAATGCGGCGTAGAAGATTGCAACGAACTCGCTTCTCGAAATATTTGCAGCGTAGTCTTGATAGGTTTTCATTACAATGCTGTTGGCTGTCGCATAGTCGAGATAGGTTTTATACCACTTATTAGGGTCTGAGTCGTTCTTTAAAGTTACGCTGCCGTTATGATATAGCTGATGCATACACGCGGCAAGCTTTATTGCCTCGGAAATAGAAAGGTTTTCAGCTGGCGCAAAAATGGTGTCGCTTCTTCCGTTAACAAGTCCCTTTTGAACCGCATAGCAAACATCGCCGAAATACCATTCATTGTCAGGAACATCAGTGAATTTGGGCGCTGTGCCGGCGCTAACGGTCACGTTTCCGAAAACCAATAATTTTGAATCCGCTGTGACATCTGCAGAAATCGTAGTATTTTCAGCCGCAACATAACGATGACCAGCCGACATAGTTTGCCCCGATGCTAGTTCGGAGCCGTCGGTAAGATCAACAACCGTTCCCGAGCCTGAGGAAAGGCGAAGTGAGCCGGAAACCAGCGTGAAACCTGATCCTGAAGAAAGCGAAACCGTGCCACCAGTCATTGCCGAAACAGTTTTAACTCCGTTTGATTTTGATTGACCTGCCTGAGTGAGCTTATATCTAAGTACAGTCATTGCATCGGCAAGGTTGTCAAGCGAGTCCGTAAGCACAAGTCCAGGGTATGTGTTATCGACGTAGCTCTTTGATATGAGCGGATCATTGGCACTTCCGGCTGGACCTGCCGCATAAGCGGAGGCCGCCATGCTGAATATTAAAACAAATGATAAAGAAAATGATGTTAAGCGCTTTTTAGTCACAATATCCTCCAATGAGTTTTTACTCTGTTTGAAGTGTTCTTAGTTTCCCTGTTCGGATATAAAATACCCAAGAGTAAGAAGACTATCGGAAAAATGTATATTTTCAACACGAACGTCGGGTCTGTCGAGCTCAAGCTCAATATTTGTAAAATTCCAAATTCCCTTAACGCCGCAGTCTGCAACCGTTTCGGCAATGTTTCTGGCTATTCCGCGCGGAACTGTAAGAACAACGATGTCGGTGGGGTTTCTTTTAAGCCAATCGGATAAACTTGCGCTATCATAAACCGTAATACCGGAAATTTCACTTCCGACAATGTCGGGACTGGAATCAAAAGCCGCCGCAAGATGGAAGCCCTGTTCCTCAAATCCGAAGTTTACAATCAAAGCGTGTCCCAAGTTTCCGACTCCGACGATGGCAACAGTGAAGCCCTTGTGCATACCCAAAATTCTCGCAACCTGTTCTCTCAGCTCAGTAACACGATAGCCATAGCCCTGCTGTCCAAATTCACCAAAGCAGCTGAAATCCTGTCTTATTTGTGAGGGTGTAAGTCCCATCTGTTTTCCAAGTTCTCCGGAAGAGATACGGTCGACCCCGTGGTATATCAGATCATCAAGTTTACGAAGATACATGGGCAAACGTCTTATTACGTTGTTAGAAATACGTTCTTTTTTCACAAACTTCCTCCCAGTTAGAACCTTTTTGCAAGAAAAAGACTCTCCGCTTTAATATATAGCTATGTGTAGTACGAATCTCGTTAAAAAATAACATTAAGAATAAATTTCATAGGTGCAAAGCACCAATGGTTAAATATGTATAAAAACTGCTTCGCGGGTATTATACCATTAGTTTTTCCATTATTCAAGACTTACACCATAGATTCTACGCAAAAGAACGTATGAATAACAGGACAAGTGAAACCATATCTATGGAGCTATTATTGACAATTATCCCAATGAGTATATAATTATTTTACAACAATGGTACGGAAAGGATATGTCTTATTTATGAGCGAAAACACAAGCTGCGGCACACAAGGGCAGGAAATGCCCAAAATTACGATAAAAAGAGCAAAGGGCCTCCCGAACACCGATCCACCCCACGAGCTTTCAAAGATTAAGAAAGTGATTGGTGTTGTCAGCGGTAAGGGTGGCGTCGGCAAATCTCTTATTACCTCAATTCTTGCTGTAACTTTGAACAGCATGGGCTATAAATCAGCTATTATGGATGCTGATATTACAGGCCCCTCTATCCCCCACGCTTTCGGCGTCTCCGGTCAGCCGGATGCTGACGAATTCGGAATGTATCCTATAAAGAGCAAAACAGGAATTGACCTGATGTCGATTAACTTCCTTCTTCCAAACGACACAGACCCCGTTATTTGGCGCGGCCCCGTTATCGGCGGCGCTGTTAAGCAGTTCTGGACCGATGTTATTTGGCAAGACGAGGAGTTCTTGTTTATTGATATGCCTCCCGGTACTGGCGATGTAGCACTTACCGTTTTCCAGTCGATTCCTGTTAACGGTATCATCGTCGTAACATCTCCTCAGGAGCTTGTCGGCATGATAGTTGAAAAAGCCGTTAAGATGGCCGAAAAGATGAACATCCCTGTTTTGGGTCTTGTCGAAAACATGAGCTACACCGTTTGCCCGCATTGCGGAGAAAAGCACTCCATTTTCGGGGAAAGCCATATTGACGAAATCGCCGAGAAATACAAAGTCAAAACAGTATGTAAGCTTCCCTTCGATCCTGAGCTTGCGGCTTTGGTAGACAAAGGTGAAATTGAGTCCTACAAAAAAGACAGCCTTCACGCTCTTGTGAAAATGCTGATGTTTATGTGAAAAACCAAGTATTTCGTTAATTAACCGAGGTTCCTCGTTTTGAGGAACCTCGGTTTTTATTTTAAAATAGCAAATAATCGCGGCTGTAATCGGTGATATAGTAATCCGCAAGAGCTTTGATTTCTTCACTGTGCCTGTCGGCTGAAGCGTCCGATACCCCGACAACAGTAAAGCCTGCGCTTTTAGCAGTTTTAATAGTGTAAAGAGCGTCCTCAAAAACGAGAGTTTCCTCTTTTGGCGTTCCCAAATGCTCAAGAGCCTTCTCATAAATTAGAGGGTTATCCTTACCCGCGCCGACCGAGTTGCAGGTGAAAATCTCTGAGAAGTATTCGAGCAGTTCGTTTTTCTCCAAAACCATTTCGACAAGTGGTCTGTCGGTTGCCGAAGCAACGCACATCTTCACTCCTTGCGCTCTCAACCTATCGAGCAATAAAAACACGCCGTTTTTCGGAAACACCTCTTCACGATACATCGGCTTAATAAGAGCATCTATGCCCTCGTATATCTCCTCGTGCGTCTTTCTTAGGCCGTATTCATTTATGAAATGGTCGGTAACCTGCCACATAGTCATATTTTTAATATCATGCAGCAATGATTCACGCGGGGTTATTCCGCAGGAGATCAGATACCTTTTGCCAATATCCATCCAGACGAACATCGAGTCCAACAAGGTGCCGTCCATATCAAAAATTGCGCCTGAAATCTTCATAAGCTGTCCTTTGCGGTTTATTAGTGTTTACTGGTACGCGGCATTTTTCGAAAATCAAACTCGGAATCGCTCCACATTACCGTCAGCATTCCAGCCCTTACCAAAACGGTAGATGGTACGGCTGTAAATTCGTTGCTCACGCCAAGCGGATAGTCACAGGTCAGAGTGTGGTTGTTCAAGGGGTATTTTAGTCCGACCAAATCAACACCTTCTGCTTTATCGCCAACGCAAAAAACAGAGATGGTCCCCTTCATGTTGCTGCCAAAAGCTAGACAGCCGTTTTTTACGGCCGTGCAGATGGTTCCTCGCCCGATAAGATAACCTATGGCACCCTTATTCGCGATATAAGCGAGCGTTTGGATGTTGGCATATTCGTGGTCGGGTCTGCCGCCCATTCCGCCATATATTACAATCGTTTCAGCATTACGTGCAAGAGCTTCCTTAACGGCGAGCAGCATATCCGTATCGTCTTTTTCGGGCTCGTGCGCAACAACATTTCCTCCGGAGGGCACTTCGCCCAATGAGTCGAAATCTCCGACGATAAGGTCGGGCGCTATTCCCGCGCTATTCAGATGCTCCAGTCCTGCATCGGCAGCGATGACAAAAGCTCCGCTCGGGATAGTGAGCTTCGTTTCGCTAATATCCCCTGCTCCAACTATAACAAAAACTCTGCTCATTTCAACAATAATTCTTCAGTCTGCCCGAGCTGTTCTGGCGTATTGACACCGATTATCTCATATCCAAGGTCGCGATAGCATACGCCGATTTTATGACCGTGCTTTTTCAGCAAAACCGGAGCGTCTGTTAGGTAGTATTCACCCTGAGAGTTGTCACTTTTCAGCTCCGATAAAACTCCGCGAAGTAAAGCCGCGTCGAACACGTAAACTCCACTGTTAAGTTCCTTTATTTTCTTCTGCTCGGGCGATGCGTCCTTGTCCTCAACCATACCGGAAAAATCACCATTTTCATCACGGAGGATTCGACCATAGGGTAAATCGAGGTCAGAAGTTCCGCTCAAAATGGTGCATGAGTTGTCTGACGACTTGTGTGCCTCTATGAGCGCCAAATACGTTTCACGCTTAATGAGGGGCATATCTCCACAACAAACGAGAAGCGGGCCATTATAGTTCTCAAGGAGTGTGAAAGCCGCCATAACAGCGTGTCCGGTTCCAAGCTGTTCTTTCTGCTCGGCAAAGGCATACCCTGGGAAGGCTTCGATAACACTTTCCTTTTGATAACCCACAACTATAACGCAGTCCTGAGCGGAAATGAAATCCAGAGCCGAAAGGACGTGAGCAAGAAGCGGTTTACCCGCGGCAAGGCGCATAACCTTCGGAAGTGTGTTCCCCTCGGTTTGAAGCCTTGTCCCCTTACCGGCAGCAAGTATTACTGCTTTTATATCAGTATTGTTCATAAAATGACCTCCGTAAAGCGCCGTAGCGCAAGTGTAAATACCGCAAAGCGTTGAAATGGCATACGCTATACCATCGTTTCGAGCAACGGCATAACTGTAATGCGCTTAGTGGCAATATATTGAAGAACATATGGAAGATAGTTCTCGGTATTCTCGGATATCGGGATAGATATTGAAGTATATTTTTTTATGCCATCGAGCTTGGATGTCACGCCCAATGAGTTTTTTATGCTTTCTGGTAGCTCAATTGCAGGCTTAAAAAACGCGTAGCCGTTGGAATCGGCGTAGTCCGAACAGCTTTGTGAGATTGATGCGGGTGAAGTAATTAGAGTTGGTCTGATTTGCGCAGCCTCAAAAATTATACTCGCTGTCGCTTCACATTCACTCTCGGGCGCGGTTTGGCAATATATTCCTATGCTGTGTCCGGAGCCATAGATGCGCCTGATGGTATCGGGCGAGCCGTATGCTTCCTCTTCAGTAACGAAAAAGCTCACCTTCACGGAATAATTGTCAAGGCTATCCAGCATTTTACTACTTGGAAGTCCGATGAAGCAAAGCGACACGCTTGCGGTGGCGGTTGTGGCGCTCGGTTGTGGCTGAGACGGCAACGGCGACGGAGAGGGAGAAACAGTGTCGACAATACCGTAATATTCGTTATATCGGATGCGCATAGTATTTGTCGCCGCGATAAGGAACTCCGAATCTGACAAACTCGCCGCGCTGTTTTTTAGCCTAAAGATGTCTCCGTATCCTGTACCGCTGATGTACGAATATCCCACCGATCCAAAATGCTCGCAAACCCAGCCTGCAGGAACATAAACCTGACCGTTCTTGAACACAGCGGAAACCGAGTAGTGTTCGTCATTGCTGTCAGAGGTGTTTCCGTTGGTCAGATCAAAATATATTTGTTTGTCACCGCTATTGAGCATTGCCGTTGAATCCGCTTCAAAATAGTTGTAGTTTATTCCGTATGTGGAAAACACCTTGGCAGGAACATATGGAACACCGTTTACAAAAGCTGTCATTGAGTCCAACTCAAGCAAGGCGACGTTTGTGGCTGTAAAGCAAAGTCCAGAGCTGTCCGCAGACGCTGTTACAACAAACGGGGCAACAAACAGAAGAACCAAAATAACAGCGATAATTCTACGTTTCATAATTTCCTCCTATCCAAAAAGCGAAATGCAAACAACACTTCCAACGGAATTTGACTGTAGATTTGAATCGTGAATCGCGATAGGAATTCACATTTTATTATTTTACCACAACTTATTTACGCAGGCAAGCAGACGCATATGTAAAAACGAAATATTACTCGTAAATTGATGGAATTTGGTGTTGACAAAGTTGAATTTACATTGTACAATAATCAAGCGCTTGTGGCCCAGTAGTTCAGTTGGTTAGAACGCCAGCCTGTCACGCTGGAGGTCGACGGTTCGAGCCCGTTCTGGGTCGCCATATATGCATCTATAGCTCAGTCGGCAGAGCGCGTCCTTGGTAAGGACGAGGTCTCCAGTTCGAATCTGGATAGATGCTCCAAGATAACCCTGTATTCTCAATGGATACAGGGTTTTTTGTTGCGTAGAATTATTTTGAGTTTCCGAATTTAGACCCACAATTATTGCAACTTAGATAAAGGTAAGTTGATTCTATAATAGTCCAGCCTAGGGCAACTCACAACCTTTCCCCCCATATATACATTTTCCGTCATAATAGGAACAAATCAGCAACTAAACATTGACTATTTGATTTTAATATAGTATGGTTAAATGTGGTAATATTGCAGTATATGCAATTTTCATTTTTTATTGGCTCATTCCAATACCATATTCAGTGAAAGAGGTACCGCTTTGAAGAAAAATCTTATAAAAATTTCTATAGTTGTGGTCGCTGTTCTATTAGTTGTAATCTATTTTCTTCCGCAACCACTCGATAAAATCGTTAACCCAAACGGTAGAATTACAATTGCGCAAACAGTTGTAAATGTAGTAAATGGATACTGTTCAACAGAATTATTTACATATGAATTCTTACCGAAAACCGCTAGTTACAATAAGGTAATGAGTATTTTCAGTAAATATTCATACCACAGAAACTTGCGTTCATTATTCATTACTAGCGGAATGGACTATATAAAAGATAGCAGTTATTATGTTTATTTTGATAATGATATAATCAATAAGACTATGGAGTTTGGTGGAACCGGAGAGATTATTATCAATAACCACAGTTACAACATGGGACTTGGGGGGAAATCAGAGCAAATTTCATTTATGAACGAAATTCAGTCGCTTTTGTCAAAAGAAACGCCTATTTACCAAAGCTAATTAGCATAACCCGAAGCAAGCATACCCTCCCTTCACCAATAATAAAACCGCGGCGCTTTGGCTTACGTCAAAAGCTCCGCGGTTATTTGCATTATTTAGTGTTTACGCAAGAAAATTCATGACCACTTCGGGCATTATTTCCTTGGCGGTGCAGCCGGTAAAGCGTACTTCCCTGCTGTCCAGTCCTGTCAGCGGTTTTGGCGCTTCTGTACTTGTTACGGCAGAGAGCTTGCTCACAAGCTCCGCACCAGACTTTGCGCCGTCCTCGCCAAGAGCCTCCAGCACGCTGTCAGAGAATTTATAGGGGCTTGCGGTGGAAACGATGACTGTTGGAAATTCATCGCCCGTTTTGCGCATATCAGCAAGCACAGCGTAAGCATCGGCGGTGTGCGTGTCCATTAGATAGCCTGCGCACTTGAAAAGCTCGCTGATACAGGCTTTTGCGTCAATGTCACCAGTGAAACCGCCATCAAAGTCCGCCTGAATTTCTGCAAGAACCTTTGCGCCGATGTCGTATTTGCCGACGGTTTTGAGATCACTCATCCAGCCCTTTACAGAAGAGTCGTCCGAGAGCATGAAGAGTAAACGCTCGAGGTTCGAGGAAACGAGAATGTCCATCGAGGGCGAAATTGTTGCGAAAAACTCGCGGTTGCGGTCGTAAACGCCCGTATTTATGAAGTCCGTGAGGACGTTGTTGCGGTTTGAAGCGCAGATGAGACGGCGTACAGGAAGTCCCATTTTCTTTGCGTACCAGCCAGCTAATATGTCGCCGAAGTTGCCAGTGGGGACGCAGAAGTCAATCTCGTCGCCCATTTTGATTTTGCTGGAATTTACATAGTCGCAATAAGCGGAGAAATAATACACGACCTGCGGAAGCAGTCTGCCCCAGTTGATGGAGTTCGCCGAGGAAAGGAAAACGCCCTTTTCTTCAAGCTTCTTTGCGAATTCGCGGTCACCGAAAATCAGCTTAACGCCCGTTTGAGCATCGTCAAAATTGCCCTCAACCGCGGAAACATAAACGTTTTCGCCGCGCTGAGTGGTCATTTGAAGCTTCTGAACGTCGGAAACGCCGTCACGCGGGTAGAAGACAACGATTGAGGTGCCCTCAACATCGGCAAAGCCCTCAAGAGCCGCCTTGCCCGTGTCACCCGAGGTGGCAACGAGGATGCAGACCTTGCGGTTTTCGCCCAGTTTTTTCAGCGAGGCTGTCAGCAAGCGCGGAAGCATTTGCAATGCCATATCCTTAAAGGCACAGGTGGGGCCGTGCCAAAGCTCAAGAACGGCGGTATTATCGTTCAAGAAACGGGTTGGCGCAATATCGGAGCTGTCGTAATTGTCGGAATATGCGTCACGGACGAAGCCGCGAAGCTCCTCCGCCGAAAACTCCTCAAGATACTTGCTCATAATGGCGACCGCTCTTTCGCGGTAGTCCATTTTGCAAAGTGATTCGATTTCGGAAATGGGCATGTTGGGGATAGTTTCGGGAACAAAAAGTCCGCCGTCGGAAGCCAAGCCCTGTACGATTGCCTGTGCCGCCGTTACGATATTGCTCTTATCTCGAGTGCTGTAATACTTCATATTGGAAACTCCTCACTGAAATGCGTTTTCTATATGGTTGATTTTTATAGACTTTGATGAAGCCCCCTCGGGCGCATATATCTCGATTACGTCAAAGCGTGGCTGAAGCTCAGTTTCGTTCTGCGACAGCCAAATCGACGCAGTTTTGATGATTTTTTCCTGCTTGCTTATAGTTACAAATTCCTTTGCCTCGGCAAAAGCATCGGACTTGCGAAGCTTGACCTCGACAAAAGCTATGTACTTCTTGTTTGCCGCAATAACGTCGATTTCTCCAAAACGGCAGGAGTAGTTAAGCCCAATAATGTTATAGTGCTTTTTCTTCAGATATTCTGCGGCGGACTGTTCTCCGAAGCGCCCGACAAGCTTTTTGTCCATGCGTTACCCTCCGCAAAAAACTTTTTTAGAAAAGACATACGGTGAATTGGACACGGGCCAAACTCGCGGAGTGCATCGTAATGCTCCTTCGTGCCGTAGCCCTTGTGCTTTGCAAATCCATACTGCGGGTATTTTTTGTCATACTCAAGCATAAGCCTGTCACGGGTGACCTTTGCCAGAATCGAAGCGGCGGCAATGGACCAAACTCTGCTGTCGCCTTTAAGCACCGTTTCGTTGGGAATGGATATTCCACGGTTCTGGTTGCCATCGATGAGGGCATAGGCAGGAGTAATAGCCAGTGCTCTTATGGCAATGTCCATGGCCTTGAGCCGTGCATTGAGTATGTTTATCTCGTCAACCTCTTCAGGACTAACGCAAGCCACAGCCCATGCCACAGCCTGCTCAGTAATCACGTCGTACAAAGCCTCTCGCTTTTTCTCTGAGAGCTTTTTCGAGTCGTCAAGGCCTGGTATTTCTAGCCCCAACGGCAAAATCACAGCTCCGGCATAAACTGGTCCAGCTAGAGGTCCTGCGCCTGCCTCGTCACAACCGCACACGGGGAAAACATCACGAGCGGCCAGCTCCTTTTCCAACTCCAACCGGTCAGTCATTGCGGGTCACCGGTTTTTCAAGACTGATACGCCCCAGTCTGCCATCGCGGAACTCATCCAAAAGCGTCACTGACATTCGTTCATAATCGACCTCACCTTTTGAAACGATGAAACCGCGCTTTCTTGCGGCGACTTCAAGCAATTCAAGACCGGTTGCGGCAGGATCGGGAACGAATTTATAGCGCTGCTCTATGCTTTCTGGATAAAGCTCGCGAAGCCTTATCATGAGGTTTGCGGACAATATTTCCCTGTCGATAATCTCGTCGCGGATTGCGCCCGTAAAGGCAAGGCACTCCCCTACCTCCTGATTATCGAACCTCGGCCAAAGTATGCCTGGAGTGTCCAGAAGCTCAAGTCCCGCGTCAATGGTTATCCACTGCTTTCCGCGTGTTACGCCCGGCTTATCGGAAGCCTTCGCCGCTTTTCGCTTCGCAACTTTATTGATGAATGTAGATTTTCCGACATTCGGAATACCTAGAATCATTACGCGTAAGGGACGTGTTGCCTGTCCTTTAGCGGCAAAAACCTCAAGTTTTTCCTTTAGAACGACCCTTATGGCGTCGGCAAAGCCAGTTACGCCTTTTCCGCTTTTGCAGTCGGTTTCCAGAACGTAAAGACCCTGCGATTTGAAGAAATTCCGCCAGAGCGTAGTAACTGCGGGGTCGGCCTGATCGACGCGGTTTAATATGACAAGGCGCGGCTTAGTACCGGACAGCCTATCAATATCGGGATTTCGGCTTGCATAAGGAATTCGCGCATCAATGATTTCGCAGACCGCGTCAACAAGCTTCATGTTCTCCTCGATCATACGCTGTGCCTTGGTCATATGCCCGGGGAACCACTGTATATTCATTTTTTCGGTCATATCGGACATTTTAATACCTCATAAGTCATTTGCAAATTATTAACCACGATTTGGTGCAGTTATGTGAAAGCATATTTAGTCAATAGTGCCAAATTTTTCGAACGGCAAAAGTCGAAGCAACACTTTCCCCATGACGTAGCGTTCGTCAACGCAGCCTATTGTGCTATCACGGCTGTCTTTCGAATAGTTGCGGTTATCGCCCATTACGAATACACAATTTTCGGGAACGATAATTTTTCCGTCAAAATCAATTGGCGAAAGTGTCGGTTCCGCAATATATGGCTCATCAAGCGGCTTATCGTCCACGTAAACAATACCTTCTTCAAAATCGATATCCACTGTTTGACCAGCAACTGCAATTACGCGCTTAATTATCGGCTCTTCCATGAAGGAAAGCTTGCGTAATACAACAACATCGCCCTGTTTTGGTTCGTAAAACAGGTTTGATATTACTACCCTGTCCCCATCGCTGAAGGTGTGCTCCATTGACGAACCTACTACTCCGATTATCCTAACGAGAAATGCAAAGACCAATGCACAAACAAGAAGTGCCGCAACAAGCGACTGCATCCATCCATAAACATCAGAATATTCTGAACCAGGCTCTGATTTGCTATTCCGCTTTCCATCGCTCAAATCACAGCTTTCGTTTTGTTTTATTTCCACAAATAGGAACCTCCTGTTTCGAGCATATCCGAACATTTAGTCTATAGTGCCGAATTTTTCGAACGGCAATAGTCGAATCAGGACTTTTCCCATGATGTAGCGCGTGTCAACACAGCCAACCCTACTATCACGGCTGTCCGCCGAATAGTTGCGGTTGTCGCCCATTACGAATACGCAGTTTTCGGGAACGGTGATTTTTCCGTCAAAATCAAGCGGTGTAAGTGTCGGTTCCGCAATATATGGCTCGGTCAGTGGCTTATCATCAACGCGAACGATACCTTTTTCAAAGTCAATATCGACTGTTTGACCAGCAACCGCAATAACGCGCTTGATAATCGGCTCTTCCATGAAAGAAAGCTTGCGTAACACAACAACATCGCCCTGTTTGGGCTCGTAAAACAGGTTTGATATTACTACACTGTCACCATCGCTGAAGGTGTGCTCCATTGACGATCCAATTATGCCGATTATCCTAACGAGAAATGCAAAAACCAATACACAGACGAGAAGTGCCGCAACAAGCGACTGCATCCATTCGTAGATTTCGGCGGGTTCATTATCCGATTCCGAAGTGTTGTTTTGCTTTCTTGTAGGTTTTTTATCGTTGTTTATGGTTACTGTGGCTTCTTCTTCGGCAAAACGTTCGTAGTCAAAACCGGATGTTTTATCATCACACAAATCATAGTTTTCGTTTTGTTTTTTATCCATATAAAGTGCCTCCTTATTGGGTGCATATCTAAAAATCAATTATACACTTACCATGCATAATTTAGCAATATCAAATTGAAAATTGCCCTTATTGGATACCAATTTAAGCCAATTGTTTTACAAATATCCCATAAAAAACAAAAAAAGAGGCAAAAGCCTCTTTTTTTGAAAGCGTTAAACGCGCTCCTTGACCTTAGCCTTCTTACCGACTCTGTCGCGGAGATAATAGAGCTTAGCTCTGCGTACCTTACCTTTACGAATTGTTTCGACTGAAACAATTGTTGGGGAATGTACGGGGAAAACCTTTTCGCATCCGACGTTGTAGGAAATGCGGCGAACCGTAATGGTTTCGCTGATACCGCCGTGCTTTCTGGCGATAATTGTGCCGTCAAACGCCTGGTTTCTTTCGCGGTTTCCTTCTTTAACACGAACAATGACACGAACAGTGTCACCGACGTTCATATCGGGAAGCTCAGGTTTCATATACTGCTGAGAAAGTGTTTGAACCAAATCCATGATTGTATCCTCCCTTCACTGTAAACGTTCGTGGCCGGTAAATAATTCCGCCAGAGGACCGTTCCTAATGACTATAAAGCGAAAACTAAACAGTTCCCGCATAGACCATGAAATTTTAACACATTGGTTGAGGTATTGCAAGGGATATTTTGCAAGTATTTGCAGAATATTAAATATAACGGCAAAAAGACTGCGAAGTGCAAATCGAATTTTGCCGTTATATATGGTTTTAAATTAATACGCGACGATAATTCCGCCGTCGTTGGCATAAATCGTGCTTATGCCGCCGGCTTTGAGAATTATGCTGTCTTTGAATGGCACCTTTGCCATGATGCTGTCGCGCGCTGCCCTCGCCCTATCGGGACATTGGCAATGCGTTATGCAAAGAATACGGTCGCTGATATCTTGATTTTTGCTTCTTTCAGCTATGAGATCAGCCATTTTTGCAACGGCGCTGTTCATTGAAAGTGCCTTGCCTCGCACGCAGATATTTCCGGTTTCGTCTCCGCCCATTACAAGCTTGATTTTTAGTGCACCCGTAATAATGGACTGGAGATGATTAAGACGTCCGTTTTTACGAAACACCTCGAGTGTTTCAAGCAGAAAATAAGTGGAGAGGTTATTAATAAATTCTAGCGTCTGCGCAACGATTTCATCAAAACCAAGTCCCTCGTTCGCCATGGAACGGATTTTGTGACAAATCGCAATTTGCCCCGCAGCAGCACTGCGCGAGCTGAAAACAAAAATATTCTTTTCCGGATGGCTTTCCTTAAACATATTAGCGGCAACAACGGCGCTGTTATAGCTTCCGCTTAGCTTATCCGAAAGAGTTACGACATACACATCATCCACACCACAGTCATATGCTGCGACATAGCTGCCGGGAGACGGACAAGCAGACTTCGGTGCATTGCGCGAAGCAGCCATTTTGCTGATAAGCATACTGCAACGAAGGGTTTCGTCGTCGACAAAGGTTTCCCCGTCCAGCTCGATTGAAAGAGGCACGCGTTTTAACCACGTGTAATCATCCTCAAGATACGGATAATCGCAGCAACTGTCGCCTATTATCTGAAAGCTCAAAGCTTTTCACCTCGTATTCACAAATTGTTAATAAATATGGTAATCAATAACACGTTTGATGATAACGTCTACCACATTTAAGGATTATACTATCAATGTGTAGGCTTGTCAATTGCGTTATTTTAATAGCGATGGCTTCGCCAGTGAAAAATTAATCCTTAGAAATCAGCGCTGTGCCAATTCGACAATAATGTCAACACATCTGTCGATTCCGAGCTTTCCGCTGTTGAGACTAAGGTCGTAGTTTTCGCTCATACCCCATATTCTGCCTGTATAGTTTTTATAATATACCTTACGCTTTTTATCTTTTTCTTCAAGCCGTTTTTCGGGAGCATCGGTTCCTTCGCCGTAAAGCTCAACTATTCGCTCGGCCTTAAACTGCATATCAGCGTAAATGAAAACGTGAAGGGCGTTTTCGTAGTCCTTAAGTATATAATCAGAGCAACGCCCAACAATAACGCACGGGCCTTCTTCGGGAAGCCGCTTTATAATGTTATGCTGAATAACATAAAGCTTGTCGGAAATTCCCGAAACGCCGTCATATCCTCCGCTGCCGGAACGGGAAAGATTGAACAAAAAGCTGCTGGTGGAGGTTGCATCCTCTCCCCTGCGTTCAACAAAATCTTTTGAATATCCGCTTTCATCTGCAATTCGCTCGACAAGAGCCTTGTCATAGAAATTATAACCAAGACGCTCTGCAACCGCTAGGGCGATTGTTCTTCCGCCGCTGCCAAACTCACGGCTGATTGTTATAACATTATTGCTCATTTTGGCGCCTCCAATACAAATGTTGTATTTAAAAATAATTTATTTACTTTAAGGCTTGAGACTTTCAGCTTAAATCTGGTATCGGTAAAGGAAGCTCGTGCTTTTCCTGCTGTGTGATACTTTTCATAATAGAAACGGCAAATGGAATTGTAACCAGAAATGATATTAAATCCGCAACACCCTGTGCAACAGCAAGCCCGTTTATGCCAAAAAGGGCAGGCAGAATGAAAATAACGGGGATAAAGCAGACACCCTGTCTTGTAATTCCCAGGAAAATCGCACCCACAGGTTTGCCCAAGGCCGCATAAAGCATATTGACCACTATTACCCAAGCACCGAGAGGCATGGCGATGCATTGCGCAATTAAGCAAAGGCGGCCGATTTTAACCATTTCCGCATCAGCTTCGGTGAACAGCAGTATTATTTCTTTGGCAAATATCCCGATAAGTATACTTGCGGCGGCAGTAAATATCACACCAACAACACATGAATACCGAAATGATTCCTTAACCCTGTCATAGCGCTTTGCGCCCCAGTTGAAGCCTGCAACAGGCTGAAAGCCCTGACCGAAGCCGAGCATTGCAAATGACGGAAGCATCATTATGCGAGTGACAAC
>CAZLLK010000045.1:12548-23577 GCA_964560435.1 uncultured Oscillospiraceae bacterium | reverse complement strand
CGTGAATCAGAGAAATAACTTCGGATTCGGCGAAAACAACGCACTGAGCGTTGGTGGCCAGTTCCTTTGAATGGTTAAGAGAAAACTCTCCCATTTGCTCTGTAGTAATCTGGAGCGCGCGTGCCATTGCTTCGATAAATGTTCCGGCTCCGGAAGCGCACTTATCGTTCGTCTCGTACTTCATGACGGTTCCGTCATCGTTAAGACGAATAACACGGCAACTGTCTGCTCCCATGTCGATAACTGTATCGGTTTCGGGAATTACAAATTTTGCTCCCCTTGCCGCTGCACCGACTTCGTTAATTTCGGCATCGCCCCATTTGACGATTTCACGACCTACACCTGTGATTACGAGACGGCTTACATCAGCCTTCGTAATACCTGCTTCGCTCATTGCATTTTCATAAACTCTCTGAGCTGCCAAATCTGCGTCGAACTCTGTGGGGAGCAATGCCATGGCGACAACCTTGCCGTCTTTAATGATGACTCCTTTAGTGTTCTGACTGCCACAATCGATTCCTGCGGTTATCATATACTGTTCCTCCTTATAATGCTATGCCAACGGATATAATTACTATCTTTTTGCGCTGGCAACTTGGTCCATGTATTTATATTGAGCAAAAAAGGTGCCAATTCAACTGTATTTGACAATTTAGTACCCTTCTCACAAATTTCCATATGGTATTTTGTGTATCTTGATGATGGGGACGCTTTTTTCTGGGGTTCAACAGTTTTCTGTTGCTTTCAATGTATTTTGCGAAGTTTGACCCATGCGCAATCGACACACTATTTGTATCAACCTTGTATCTATCGTGTTCCATTTTGCTTCATTGTCGGTGAAAAGTGTCTGTTTCTGCCATAAATGGTAGTTACCCAACTCAAATTTGTCTGTTGAGTTGTCATTCCTCAACGAAGGTTAAAGTAATTTGCCGTTTCATGTCAATAACGGGTGCAACCTTTCAATCAGGGTTTATTCGGCACAGCGACAAACTGCCGTTAGTATTTTTTCTGATCAAAAAACTGTGAAAACTCTTCTCTTCATCTTTGTGCGTACTAATATATTAAAGCAATCGACGAGCCAACTTGATAATTTAGTTGCTTTTGGTCATAAAGCAACAAACGCTTGTTCGAAAATTTGGTACTTATTCCGGTTGGCTATTCGGTTCATGGCAATTTGAGTGATTTTCTATGCTTTTGAAGCAAATAGCACATCCAGCCAGACATATGTTCCATCTCTGTATCTTGGTTCAAATGTTGTGTCACGGCTGTTTCATATTCAAAATGAAAGAGCGGAAGCAACGAATTGCTTCCGCTCCTCTAAAGCTAAAACGTGAGTTTTTTGCCTTATTACTTATTGACAACTGTATCGAAATACTCGCCAAGGGAGGCTTTGATTTCGTCCAAAGTCTTGTAACGTCCGTCTATGCCATCGATGTCAAGATACAAAGAAGGAATACCGTACTTCTCCTGAATCATGTCGGTGATAATCTTCGCGGAAGCCCATGTGTGCTTGCAGCCGATGTGGCCGAGGAAGATAGAAACGTCGGGCTGGTAATCTCTGAAGATCTGATCAATCAGGTAGATGAAGTTTTCGGTGGGGCCTGCTGCGCCGTGGATCATTGGGTTGTTCTGTGCTCTTCTACCCATGGTCTTGAAGCAGTCGTGTCTGTCATCGAGGTGCTCGTACATAATGTCGCCCTGGAAGCCGAAAGCATCCATGATAGCAACAGTGTCGTGCTCTTTTTCCATCCAGTCCATAACGCCGGAGGTAGACCAAGGCATATTCTGAAGAAGTGCAGCACGATGCTTCTCGCCGTTCGGGCAGGGGCCCATGCCGAGTTCGATCATCATCTGACCAACTTCAAGCTCCTTCTCGAGCATATTTGCCATCTCATCAAAGCAAGCCATAGCGTTGGAAGTTCCGTTAAGAACAAGCATACGACCGGGCAGCGGGCAGGGCTTATTCATACGAAGCTCTGCGCACTTGCGCTGGAGGTCATAGGTTCTGTTGGATCTTGTCATTGCTGCCTTCATCTTATCCCAGTCAAGCTTTGTTCCGGTCAGTTCTTCCATGAACGCAACAAATCTCTCGGTCTGAGCAACCATGTACTCATGGCCGCGCTCGTCTCTGCGGAAGGGGAAGTCGAATTTGAAGGTCGGAACCTGCATCATTCTCTCCATGTTGGGATAAACAACACGGGAGGAGTCGCAAGGAACGGTGGAATAAACAAAAGCATCAGCCTTAACGCCGTACTGATCTTCAATTAGTGTGCCGAGGTATGTCTTGCACAGACCGCAGGTCGTTGGCGGAACATACTTTTCAGCAGCATCTATGAATTTACCTGTAAGAACAGGGTTGGGGGAAAGGCGGATAGGAATAGTGTCCAGATAAACAGGAACACAGTCAAATGCAACAATGATGTCAACAGGAACAGGGCCGCCGAAGAAAACGAGCTTTTTGCCGTTTGCATGAGCGTCGCGAACCTGGTGCCACATATCGTACTGGATCTGGAGAGTCCACAGAAGGTCAGGATTTCTTTCCTTCATACGACCCATCTGTCCTTCGACCTTCTGACAGCAGAAATCGAAAACAGACAGTTCTCCGCTCATTACCTGGTCTTCCAACTTTGTATCTGTAGCCATATCTTAGTCCTCCTTTTCAATCATTTCGATGAATGCCTCTGCGCGGATAGCAAGCTGTCCGACGTTGGCAAGATGCTCTTCGCGATCAATTATGAGCATAGGGATGCCTGCTTCCTTAAGCATCGGCTCAAGGAACATTTTCTCGCCGCCCCAGCATTCGCAGTACTGCATCTTCTGATATACAACGCCGTCGACGTTGAACTCTTTTGCAGTATCGAATACCCACTGCTGCATTCTTTCGCGGTTGTCAAGCATACGCGGGCAAACAACACGATACAGATAGTAATCTGCAACGGAGCCAAGAACGTCCTTGTCGTTAACTTCCATAGTATGGTTGAAGGGTCTGCTGCCGTAGCAGAGAGCATCGTGTACAAACAATCCGCCCTTGTCCTCGATAACCTTGAGGTAGCCGGGGTTATCAAGTGCAGAACCGATGATCATAAGACGTGCGCGCTTGTCTGTGATGGGAGCGCGGTTCTTTGCGTCTGCGAGGAAAGCCTTAAGAAGCTCTATGTACTCTTCAACAGGAACGTCACTGTATGCGAGTGTGATCTTGAGCGTATCTTCGCCGCTGATAACAGGATTCTTTTCCTTGCGCAGCTCATAAACCTGCTGAACCAGCTTACGTGCTTCGTTGTACTTAGCGATTGATGCCTTGAGGTTCTCATCAGTAAGCTTGTTTCCGCTGAATTTTTCGAGAACTTCGATGAGATCGTTCAGCTCGTGTACATAGTACTCGTGTCCAAGATCCTTATAGTCACCATAAACACGGGGAGCGCCGAACTGGAAGAACAGCTTGTTGTTCTTGTTAAGCTTGTCAATGTGCTCTGCGTTGTCAAAGGTACGCCAGGGCATCATGCAGCCGTCAGATGTAACGATACCATCAAGATCATCGTACACACCCTGTATCCAGTATTGCAGAATGCCTCTTGCATAGCTGCAGCTGAATGTGGACATCCATGCGTCGCCGTCGGGGGTTTCTGTGCAGCCTGTTGCTCTAAGACGAACGGGCATAATATCCATCGCGTGTAGGATTTCTACCGGTACGTGGCAGCAGAGAACACCGAGTGCTTTTTTACCTTGTGCCTTCCAAGCTTTAACTGACTCGCTTGAAATTTCTTCTGAATTGAATAATTTCTGGTAATCCATGTGTCTCCTCCTTTTAATTCTTGGGGCAATAATTTCATACTTGTAAAGGCACTCTGGCCCGAAAATCGAACCGAGAATACCCCTCAAGTTAAAATTCAAAATCACTAATTCTCAGCTCATTGAGTAATCAGCGGGTTGTCCAAACTCCACAATTTCGAATGAAAAACATACATTTATAGTCAATCATACGTATCATATTTTACAATCTGAACAACAAAATGTCAATTCTCGTTTGTAATTTAGCCAACTAAACAACAATATGTGAATTTGATTGTGCAAAGTGCTTGAATCCGATGATATATTTCTCCGGCGGCAGAATTTTTTTCTGCCGCCGGAAATCAAACGCTTCCGAACGGGTTATTTCATTACGACCGTTTCAAAGTACTCTGATATCTGTGCCTTTATCTCGTCTCCGGATTTATAGCGTCCGTCAATAGCGTCAAGGTCAACATATAGCGTCGGCATGCCGAATTTTTCCTGAACCATATCCGTGACCATCTTCGCAGAAGCCCATGTATGCTTGCAGCCGACATGGCCGAGGAACATTGATACATTTGGAGAATACTGCTCAAAGATTTCTTCAACCATCTTGATATGGTGCTCGGAAGGTCCGGAAGCACCGTGAATCATCGGGTTATTCTGCATTTTTTTGCCCATGACCTTCAAGCAGTCGCGTCTGTCATCCATATGCTCATACAAAATGTCTCCTTGGAAGCCGAACGCATCCATAACTGCAACTGCATTGTATTCCTGCTGCATCCAGTCCATAATTCCGGCGTTGCCCCAAATCATGTTCTGAAGCATAGCAACACGATATTTTTCGTCCGGGCAGGCACCCATTCCCAAATCGATCATCATACGTCCGACCTCAAGCTCGCTCTGATAAAGGTCGCCCATGATTGGCTCGCACGCAACAGCGTTTGTAGATCCGTTAAGAACGAGAAGACGACCAGGAAGCGGGCAGGGCTTATTCTTACGCAAATCCGCACACTGTCTCTGAAGGTCAAAATTGCGGTTTGAGTTTTCCATGTAAAATTTGAGTTTGTCCCAATCGAGCTTCTTGCCTGTGTGCTCTTCCATGAAAGTAATTAAATCTTCCATCTGATCGGCAAGATATTCCGCTCCGCGTTCGTCTCTGCGGAAAGGCATATCAAAGCTGAAGGTAGGGCAGCCTATGAGTTTCTCCATGGCGGGGTAGGCAACACGTGAGCTGTCGCAGGGGACGGAGTTGTAAATGAACATATCCGGTTCCATGCCATAAGCGCCACTTAGCCATGCGCCAAGCTCTGTCTTGTCAAGACCGCACATCGAAGCACCAACGTATTTTTCTGCCTCGTCTATGTATTTTGCGGTCAGCGCGGGATTCGTTGAAAGTCTGAAAGGAATGGTATCAAGATAGAAACCCACACAATCAAACGCAGCAATTATTTCTGTCGGCACCGATCCACCGTAGAAAACAAGCTTTTTGCCGTTTTTATGAACGTCACGGTAACCGTCCCACATGAACTTCTGGATTTCCATTGTCCAGAGCATATCAGGATTTCTTTCCTTCATACGTTCGATGGATGAATCTATTTTTGCACAGGCGAATTCTGTTATAGTCATTTCACCCTTTAAAACGAGTTCTTCAAGATTTTTCATGTCAGCCATTTCTTAGACCTCCTTCTCTATCATTTCGATAAATGCTTCTGCTCGTATGGAAAGCTGTCCGGCGTTTGCCATCTGCTCTTCACGTTCGACAGTCAGAAGGGGTATCCCCTCGTCCTTTAGGCGCTGCTCGAGCAAAACGTTTTCGCCGCCCCAGCACTCGCAGTTCTGCATTCTCTGATAGATTATGCCGTCAGCATTGTAGTCCCTGACGGACTTGATTACGAAATCGTGCATTTCCTGGTGTTTGTCCATCATTCGAGGGCACACTAGACGTTCGAGATAGTAAGCCGCAATAGAGCCGAGAACGTCCTTATCGTCAGTTACGAGGGGTTCGCCGAAGCCTCTGTTTCCATAGCAGAGAGCGTCCATTACGACAAGACCGCCCTTGTCCTCAATTACCTTGAGATACTCGGGGTTGTCGAGTGCCGAGCCGATTATCATTATGCGTGCACGTGCATCAGTGATAGGTGCACGGTTCTTCGCATCGGCAAGGAAAGCCTTGAGAAGAACTATGTATTCATCAACAGGCATATTGGTTGCAGCAAGAGTCATCTTAAGTGTGTCTTCTCCGCTGATAACTGGATTTTTTTCTTTGCGCAACTCATAAACCTGATTGACAAGCGCGCGAGCCTCGTTGCATTTTGCAGCAGCCGCTTTTAGCTTTTCGTCAGTAATTTTGTTGCCGGTGAGTTTTTCAAGACCCTCAATAAGGTCGGTAAGCTCAGCTTTGTAGAAAGGAATTGTTCTTGCGCTGGCTAAGCGCGGAGCGCCAATCTGCATGATAAACTTGCTGTTGTCGCCCTTTTCATTGATGTATTTTGCGTTATCATAAATGCGAGATGCCATCATGCAGCCGTCCGACGTTACCATGCCGTCAAGCTCATATGTGCCATCGAGCCAATACTGCAAAATCGACTTTGCAAAGCTGCAGCTAAAACTGGACATCCATGTTTCAGCCTCGCTGCTGTCAACGCAGTTTGTCGCTCTCATGCGAACTGGGAGCACATCCGCCGCATAAAAAATCTCCTCCGGAACATGACAGCAAATAACGCCCAGTGCCTTTTTTCCCTGAGCTCTCCACGCCTGTGCCGCCTCTTTTGAAATGTCTGAGTCAAACAACTTTTGGTAATCCATGTCTTTCCTCCTTCTTGTTTTGGAACGGTGTCTGCTCGTGATAAGAAAGCTAGCGCTTCCGCGCTCTTTTATTGCTACGGACAGTACCGCAGCAAACTTTTTGATGCTTGTGGCTTTGCTTTACGGACACTAAATGCGTTTGCCTGCCTCTATGCTGTAACATCCGTAATACTTGCGGGTGTAAAATGAAATTTTGCGTTTTCAGCGCCGCGAAACCGTTCTCCGTAAGCAAGAAATTTCTCGTGCTTACAACAGCTTCCGGAGCTAAGACCTTAAAAGTCACAAACAAATTATAACACTACGCTTCCGGAAAATAAAGACCTTTTGCCTTTGGGGCACATACACTTGTTCACAAAAATTCCCAGGTTTTTTCGCCATATTGTCTTTTTTTTGAGTTTTTTAGTACTGAATTACGCAAAACAGAAGAAGGCACGAAATTAAATTTCGCCCCCTTACGCCCCAAAGCCCGCCGTTATTTTGCAACGGCGGGCTTGTTAATAGTATTAGATTTGTGCTCAATATCCGCTTACGAAGTAAGCTCAGTCTGTAAAAGAACTTAAATTTTGACCACGGTTGTCAGGTATTCGCCGATTGCGTCCTGAACCTCTTCGGCTGTTTTGTAGCGTCCGTCGATGCAATCGACGTCAAGTAGCAGCGTGGGGATCCCGTATTTCTGCTGGATGAAATCGGACAGAATCTTTGTGGAAGCCCATGTGTGCTTGCAGCCTACGTGTCCGAGGAACACGGAAGTATTGATGCCAAAGTTGTCCATCAGATATGAAATTCTGTCGCAGTAATAATCGACAGGGCCTGCCGCGCCATGAATCATGGGAAGGTTTGTCATCTTCACCGCCATAACCTTCAAGCAGTCTTCGAAATCATCAATATGCTCATAAATGTCGGGGTGGTAATGGCCCAGAGCATCCATGATGCAGATAGCACCGAATTCACGTTCCATGTATGAATATGCCTTTAGCTGAGTCCAAAGCATATTCTGGAGGAACAGCATACGGTATTTTTCACCGTTCATGCAAGCGCCCATTTCCATGGCAATCATCATTTCGCCCATTTCGAGTTCTTTCTCAAGGAAGCCTATCATAGCGGGGTCGGCAGCCATGCCGCTCATGCAGGCGTTTGTAACAAGAAGCATTCCGGGAAGCGGGCAGGGTGTGTGCTTTCTTAAGTCCGCAATTTTTCCTATCAGCTCGTTCGTTCTGTTGGCAACCTCCATGCTGGCTTTCAGCTTGTCCATGTCAAGCTTCTTGCCTGTAAGGTTTTCCATGAATGTGATGAATTCCTTTGTCTGCTGGACGAGGTAAGCTATTCCGCGCTCATCTCTGCGGAAGGGCAGGTCAATGTTGAACACGGGGCAGCCCCACATTTTTGCCATAATCGGATATGCAATTCTTGAAGAATCGCAGGGGACGGTTGAATATACGAAAGCGTCCGGCGTTACGCCGTACTGATCTGCAAGCAGAGCGCCCATCTCAACCTTGTCGATTGAGCACATACTCTGGTTTGTCTTTGACTCACAAAGGTCGACGAACTTTGAGTTCATTTCTCCTTTGGGCGCAGTGCTCAAGGGAAGCTGGTCGAGGTAATAGGGCTGGCAGTCAAAAGCGTAGATGATGTCTACTGGCATCGGTCCGCCGAAAGCAATGAGCTTTTTGCCATTCTTATGGGCGTCGCGAATCTGACCCCACTGTGCAACCTGCAAGTCATATATCCATCTGCTGTCGGGGTCTTTTTCAAGAGTGTGCGCAAGCTTGCCTTCGCATTGATCCGCAATGTAATCGGTAGTGCTTAATTCGCCGCTCATAACCTTTAGTAATTCAGTATCAACCTTTGCCATTGATTAGCCCTCCTTCTCAATCATCTCTATGAATGCTTCTACGCGAATTTCGAGCTGACCAATGTTTGCCAGCTTCTCTTCGCGCTCAAGGTAGAAGATTGGTACTTCAACTTCCTTGAGAGCAGGCTCGAGGTATGTGTTTTCGCCGCCCCAGCATTCGCAGTTTTGCATTTTTTGATAGAGGAGGCCGTCTACTTTGTATTCTGTTGCTCTTTTTGCTATGAGCTTATGGAGTGCTTCGCGGTTGTCAATCATTCGGGGGCAAACGATGCGCTCGAGGTAATAATCCGCAACGGAACCCATAACATCATCGTGGTTTACCTTAAGCTCATCGCCAAAGGTCATGCTTCCGAAGCAAAGCGTATCGGCAACTACTAGTCCGCCCTTGTTTTCGATTGCTTCAATATATCTTGGGTCGTCCAGCGCACTGCCAATAACCATAAGGCGAGCGCGGTAGTCGGATACGGGTTTTCTGTTGGGAACATCGGCAAGGAAAGCCTTCAGCAGCTCTATGTATTCCTCAACCGGCATATTAGTTGAAGCAAGCATAATTGTGATTGCTTCTGCGCCGGTGATTACTGGGTGATCTTCTTTCTGAAGCTCAAGAACCTGCTTTACAAGTACGCGTGCCTCGTTGTAGAGATCCACAGATTTGATAAGCTTTTCGTCTGTAACCTTGTTGCCGGTTAGCTTCTCAAGCCCTTCAGCAAGAATCTTGAGTTCTTCCTTGTAATATGCCCTTGTAGTTGCGCTGTTCATACGAGGGGCGCCGATTTCAATAATTGTCTGCTCTTTGCCAGTCTTCTTCGAGTATGCCTTCCAGTTGTCATAGATTCTCGCAGCCTGCATACAGCCATCGGATGTAACAAAGCCGTCCAAATCATACACATTGTCGATTAGGTACTGTAGAATTGATTTTGCAAAGCTGCAACTAAAGCTTGACATCCACACTTCCGCTTCGCTGTAGTCTTCACAACCCGTGGCTCGCAGTCTTACAGGTAGCACGTCCGCAGCATGGAGCAATTCCTGCGGAACGTGGCAGCAAACAACGCCGAGTGCCTTCTTGCCCTGAGCTCTCCATGCCTTGACCGACTCGTCTGAAATCCTTGCATCGAATAGTTTTTGATAATTCATGCGTGTCCTCCCTTTTTGTTGATGTAATAGTGCTTGTGCTCACATTTTTGAAAATCGTTCAGTTTCTCGGAGAATTTTTGTTGAGGCATACTCTTCCGAAAAAATATCGTTCCCTCAAAGCTGCTGAATGCACAAAAATATCAGAAGTATTTTCATACTCCCCCTATAATAAGTTAACGCCTTGTCGTCTGAAACGCAACGAAATATATGCAGTCTTTACAAAGTTTGTAAGTAATCCCATAAAACATTTGTTATAATTCCATATACTATTTTCACAAAAATCGTATCCAAGCTATAACTGATAAAAAAATTCACCATTTCCACGTTTTTTCTTCAACAAAAGTGAAAATAGGCAAAATAAAAAGGGCACTTTTGAGCCCTTTTTATTTTGTCTATACTGTTCGGACTATATTGTCGTATGCCGTTTTCGCTTTAATTGCTTTAGTACTGTGCGCTGAAAGTTTCCGATTAAGATGATAGAATTTCTGCGACGAAAGCGGTACTTCCCGGCTAAGCAAAGAATTTCCTCGTTTACGAATCCTCCTGATAAACCACCAATGCCATTCAATTTTAGCTGCTAAAATACGAAGTTTTAGTGTTTTCATGGTGTTTCCATCCTTTGCGTCATTCTAAGACAAGTATGTCCCGTAATATACATATATCGCACTTCTTCAGCGAAAGCTGTCGATAGATGCAAAAATGAAAAATTACCTCTTTTTTAGCCGTAAGCCTCGAATGAGGTGCTATTTACGGGAACCAGAGGTTTCGAACTATGTCGCTTTTTATCGAAACATGACCTTGCAGAGGCCCTCATATCGGAGGCTCTGAAAATAAAAAACTCCTTCGCTTTTTGAGCGGAAGGAGTTTTTTTATTTCAAAGAAATTACTTCATTGTAAGCTGCTCTTCGGCAAGATCAGCAAGCGTGATGTTGTCCACAACGTCATTTACCGCCTTGTTTATCTTCTCCCAAACGCCAAGCGTTGCGCACTTATCGCAACGGGTGCAGGCGTTAGGGTCATCATCCATGCAGGCAACAGGGGCAAGATTTCCTTCAATCAGTCGCAGAATCATCCCAACGGTGTATTCCTTGGCTGGCTTTGCGAGCTTGTAACCGCCCTGGGCACCGCGAACGCTCTTGACATAACCCGCCCTACTCAAGACAGATATGATTTGCTCAAGATACTTGCCGGAAATTTCCTGACGCTCGGAAATGCTCTTTATAGTAATATACTGATCTTTATCATTCATCGCCAAATCGAGCATAAGGCGCAGGGCGTAACGCCCTCTTGTCGATATTTTCATGCGATCACACATCCTAACTTTGTTGTTATGCCTCAGCGGCGTTGTAGCTTAGTTTTTATATGTAACTTGAAAACTGTTTAATTGTTTTTATATCGCAACCGTGTAGCGGCGGCGTGGAATATATTTGAAATGAAAGTATAATAACCACCTGCGGTTTTTATCAC
>CAZLLK010000045.1:0-12448 GCA_964560435.1 uncultured Oscillospiraceae bacterium | reverse complement strand
AGCCGTGAAACGGCGTTGTGGTAAATATTTTAATTAAACGTATAATAGCCGCCTGGGGTTTTTATCACAGCCGTGAAACGGCGTTGTGGTAAATATTTTAATTAAACGTATAATAGCCGCCTGCGGTTATTATACCATATGAATAATATGAATTCAACAAACAGATCTGATGTGCTGATGTTTCTTTGCACATATTTAAGCGAGAGCGGCTTCTCTCGCCAAAGCGGTGCTTTCCTTAAGCCTTCCGATATATTCATTGAGCTCTTTGTAGTTTTCGTCCCTGCCACGAAAGGCGGAACTTTCTCTTCCAATTATACTTATCAGATAATCCCACAAAGCAGCATTCATGTTGTTTTCTCCAATGGCAAGCATGACGGGAGGTGCCGTTGTTTTTGCGACAATCGCTCCGAAGTCTTCCTTAACATAAACCTCATAATTGTTTTCACTTTCTCCACCAACAAATTTGACGTGAAAGTTTTTATAAGTGTCAAGCAGATAAACAAGATTTTCAAGGTGACTAATATACTCGTCCGCCGTGTAAAAAAGGGTATCGCTGTTCTTCATATCGGAAATTGAAACCTTCACCCTGCCTTTGATGACGCTTTCGACGTCGTGAAATTTTATGATTTCCGTAAATGAATTTGAGCGGAGGTTTGTTTCAAACAGCTCATTTCGTTTTTCCCGATATTCGTAGAAGCTCCGTTTTGTGCTCGCATTGCGGGAAATAATGGAATCAGCCACGTTTTTTGGCATAGTCAGCAGAGAAAGTGATTCCGTTTTCATTATGGATGCACTTTGTTCTTTTTCAAAATCAAGAAGGGTTTCAAAGTATGCTTCCTCGTCTTTTTCCGTAAAAATCCTCATGAGCGGTTTGCACAAGCTCAGATATTCTCGAAATTCTCTTTCAAAGGACGCAACAGCTTTCTTGTCCCTAAACAGCACATTGGCCGCCTGATCGATAGTATTCCCCACCGAAGTTGATACAACTGCCGAAATGTTCGGTGCGATAAAAAGTGTTTGTTTGAATACGCCGTCTCTTTTTTTGGGGTAATAGTACGGTTCAATCAAGCCCGTCATATACAAAGGCATCCATTGGCTGATTGCGCGAAGCATCTCGTCCAAATTACGGCTAACTGTATGTATTATTTTAATTCTGCCACCCGCAGACAGAAACTCTGACATCAAAAATCCCCACTGGAAAGCGAATTCCGGATCGTCGGCCATCCATTCTGTCGGCTCATCGCTGAAGAGCAAAAGCGTTTGCGGCTTGTCTTTTGCGAGGATCTCCGTTATAAATTCAAAGGCGGCGCGGCGCTTTCCGGCAATACCATAGAAGAAACTTGTATCGTTTTTGAGATGCTCGGAAGCCGCATTTTCCAAACCGGCGTACGATTGATTCGCTTGCCTGTTTTTAATGTTGACGAACTCGGGTAAAAGGTCGTTTTTACCGCTAGCAAAAAGCCATTGCGAAATATATTCCGAAAGCCTGCCCTCGTCATGGGGAAGTGCTCTCAGGTTCAGTGCCTCTGAAAGCGCCTTTTGCTGGTAATCATGTTCGCAATGCCGCGCAAAATATGCGGACATAGCACCTATGCTCGCTTCGTTTTTTAGTGCGTTCCTCTCGCCTCGACGCAGTCTGCTAATGTGTGAAGGGTCGAGCTTTATGTTGAGCGCAAGCGCACTGTTTGAAGTATTTGTTAAGTTCATTAAAAAATCAAGCTTTTCAAAAAACTGCACTGTCCTCACCTCATCTCCAACTATACCATATAAAGGAATAAAAAGGCAATTGTTTTGTCATAATTTGTGTCATTCTATTTGTCAATGTCAAATCTTCAATATAGATGCATTTTTTTCTGAATTCGATTATAATCAAATTATAGAAAATCAAGTCGAATTTACTGTTCAAAAGGGGAAAAAGGGCGAAGCGATTTTCGCCCATCGACAAGTACAGGCGGCGAATCTATTTCAGGCTCCGTCCGGAGCCCAAGACTGCCGAAGCCCCCCACCTCTCATGCAGTCAACGGCGCGCGAGTTACACCTCGCTCGCACCTATTAATTTTGTTAAGAACGTATATAGATAGAGTTCTTAAGATCAATAGTGTCCTCCTTCACTCCTTAACTCCATAGTTCACCACTCCACAGCAAAAACCCTGTAGTCGTATTAACTACAGGGCTTTTTTTGCTGTTTAGTATGTTTTACCCGCTAAGCGCAATAGATGCCCATTGCCTTAAGGAAGAATTCTGCGGTGCCTTCTGCAATTTTCTCGTAATAAGCCTTGAAGCGCTCATCTGCAACATACATTTCTGCAAGTCCGCGGTGAGCATCCTTGCTGTAAGCTCCATCCTTCCAGAACATACAGAGCCACTGACGGTGCAAGTCGCAGGCCCGCTGCGCAAGCTCGCAGGCGGGGTCACCAAGCTCAACAGCTGCCTTAAGTGCTTCGTTTATTTCTGTTGACAGCTCATTCTGCATTTTCCATTGCTCCTCGCTCATGCCCGCAAGTTTAGCGTTAGAGGCGTCAACCTCCTCGTCACCGTGTTTTTCTCTGACTTCCAACCCGTAAGTCTTTTCATTGTCTTCAAGCAGCTTTTTCTTAAAGCCCTCAAACCTTTCGTTGTCGTTCATAATCGTTTCTCCTTCCAATGCGCTGATTGTTTTGCCGACATTTTCAATCAGCGCGTCAATCTGCCGTTTCCGTTCCATTAGAGAGGAAAGATGACTTTGGAGTGCTGTTTTTTGGTCAAAATCGGGTGAAAGTATTATCTCCCTGATTTCCTCAAGGCCTAAGCCCAGCTCTCTGTAAAACAGGATTTGTTGCAGAGCGTCAACCTGCACCTGCCCGTAAATGCGATATCCGTTTTCGCTTACTCTTTCGGGCGTAAGTAAGCCAATTTGGTCATAATACCGCAGGGTGCGGGTCGTTACACCCGACAGCTTTGCCAGTTTGTTTACAGTGTATTCCATTATCTTGCCTCCCAAAATCGAGGATAAACTATTACGTTGCGTCAATGTCAATAGGGCATGCAAAAAATCTTTTCGTTCAATTATCTCAAAAAGGCAAGCCTTTGTGAAGACTTTTCAGACAGCCTACAATTAACAGCCCTGCAATTTTGAATAGCTTTTCACTATTTTTTTGTAGTATGGATGAAAAAAGATAAGAAATTGCTCGAATGCGCAATTTCTTATCTTTTTACGGTTTTATATTACCACAAAATTAGCGAAAATACAAGTCTTGCGTTCCAAGCAAATTGAGAACATACTATAAAATGGAGGTGATGTACATGGAAAAAGACTTTTCGCTGGAGCCTGTCAGAATGCAAATGCTCAAGGAAACGCAGGAGCTTCACGACAGCAACGATTTCAGCATCAAATACGGGCTGGTTTTGTCCGAAAACCAAATTCAAAATCTTGTTCAAAAGCGTTTCGATGCGCTTAATGACACAGGTCGGATAGAATTCGGCGAGGGAATTCTCAAAAAACTCATCTTCGCCTTCTGCGACTCGCCGTATATACATCAACAAAATTATGAGGAAACCCTTCTGGAGTTGCAGGATGCTTTCTATTACTTCAAAAACGAAACCGATGACCGTCTTTCTGACGACGAGCTGATTGAATATATGAAAGACACCTTCGACGGCAAAGCTCAAGGCTCAATTGAATACCTTGCCGGAACCTCCTTGGAGGAGCTACGGCGCGATTCCCGTCGCGGCTTTATTGACGACGTCGTCGACGAAAAAAGCGGTAATTTGGACTGAGGTGTATAATGTCAAACAACGATATTGTTCTATCAAACGGCAAGCTTTCGGAGTCCTTGACCGAGGATGACGAAGCAAAAATCCAAAGCAAGCTCTGGCAACTTTTAGCAAGGCGCACCGAGCTTTACACGCTGGGCGAAAGCAGCTCTGTTCGGATTGAAACCGCACAAGAGCTTTTACAGTCAATAAATTTTTGCCTCGGTATTTATTTAAGGCAAAGCGGGAACACGAAAAAGCTTTTTGTAACGGCCGACCTTGAAGAGCTTTTTGCGCTCGGTCAAAAGGCGTTGGAAAACCAAATTGACTTGGGAAAAAGGCTTTATAACAAGGCCTGTCTTACCGCGCCCGAAATTGAAAACATTTCGTATAAAGACACGCTCCGCAGCATCGGCGGCTTTTTCAAGCATTATGATTACCGTTTTTTTTCTCACATTATTCCCTGCGACATCGATTATCAGCTTTGCCATGCCGTAAAGGACAACCTAAAGGGCGTTGAGTATATCAACCAATATCTGGGCCGAATCATCATCGAAAACGATTTTGTGCGAAGCTTCGAAAAAAGTCGGGTTGAGAGCTTGCTTGAAAGCTATTGCTCCGATTACAAAGGTCTTCTTATTAACATCTATGAGCCTCTTGCAGCAAACGCCATTGGGCTTGCGCTTTTGCACGAGGACGTCAAAGCGTTAAGTATCACAGCTTTGGATTGTGAGCGCTTAACAAAGCTTTTCGAGCCGCTTTCTGCGACGCCTGCAAAATCTGCGCTGAATGAAGCCGCTGACCGTGTCTGCACAGAGCTTGGAATAAATGACCCTTCTTCGATGCGCTATCTGCGGAAAACCGCAGAGGAGCTGTACCCCCGCATCGAGGCCGCGCTTCCGCATGGAAGCTTGGGCGGAATTTTCATGTCGTTTTAACTTAGCACCAAAGGACACTTGAAAAATCGGTGCGTTGGTGCTATTATAGTAAAAAATATGTTTGGAGTTGGGAAAATGCGCAACTAATCTTGCTTAAATTGAGCATAACGGAATCAGACACGGTGACAAAACTCACCGTTTGTTTTGTTGTGCTTTTGCAAGAAGGTTGACGTTTCTCTTATATCATATCCTCACCAAGCCGGTTTCGGGGCTGGGTGTATGCTGTGCTATGGGCTGCGGGAATTAACTTTCTTGCAGCTTATATTTTTTTATAACAGGAGGATTTGATATATGTCTGCTATAGACGTTAAAAACTTGACCTTTGCCTATGAAGGCAGCTATGACAATATATTCGAAAATGTGAGTTTTCACATCGACACTGATTGGAAGCTCGGCTTTACGGGGCGTAATGGCAGAGGAAAAACGACCTTTTTGAATATTTTGCTCGGGAAGTATCCCTTTCAAGGAACAGTTTCGGCAAGCGTTAAATTTGAGTATTTCCCATACGAGGTTGAGAACCAATGCGGCGACACGATTGATGTTATCGGCAGTGTCCTAGGCGATTACCAAAGCTGGCTGCTCATGCGAGAGCTCAATCTGCTTGAGGTTTCGGAAGACGTACTTTACCGTCCCTTTACGACGCTATCAAACGGCGAGAGGACTAAGATTTTGCTCGCGGCGCTTTTTTTGAAGGAAAACAGCTTTCTTTTGATAGACGAGCCAACTAACCATCTTGATGCTTCAGGACGAGAAATCGTCAGCCGCTACCTGAAGTCAAAGAATGGATTTATTTTGGTCTCACACGACAGGGCTTTTTTGGACAACTGCATAGACCATATAATGTCGATAAACAAGGCGAGCATTGAAATTCAGAAAGGAAATTTTTCGTCGTGGTGGTACAACAAGGAATTGCAGGACGGTTTTGAGCTAGCGGAAAACGAAAGGCTGAAAAAGGATATCAGCCGTCTTTCCGAAGCCGCCAGAGAAAAAGCCGAATGGTCAGCCACGGCAGAACGTCGGAAAATTGGATTTGACCCATCAAAAGTCGAGAAAAACATTATGCGAAGGTCTTCTGAAGGAGCAAAAGCAAAAAAAATGATGTCGCGGTCAAAAGCTATCCAGGGACGTCAAACTTCGGCAATTGAAGAAAAATCAAAGCTACTGAAAAACCTTGAGGATTGCGAAGAATTGAAGCTCGTAACTCTCAAACATTATGCTGATAGGCTCGTAGAATTGAAGAACATCGGCATTTCCTATGGCGGCAAGCCCGTTTGCAGTAATGTGAGCTTTGATATAATGCAGGGTGATAGGATTGCCATCTGCGGAAAAAACGGTAGCGGTAAGTCCAGCATTTTGAAGCTGATTTGTGGCGAGCCTATCGACTATACCGGCGAGCTTAATTTAGGGAGTCAACTAATCATCTCATATGTTTCGCAAGACACATCTCAGCTTCGAGGGACTCTTTCTGACTATGCCTATGATAACGAAATTGATGAGAGCCTTTTCAAGGCGATGCTTAGAAAGCTGGATTTTTCCAGAGCGCAATTTGAAAAGGATATGTCAGATTTCAGCGGTGGACAGAAAAAGAAGGTTCTAATTGCAGCAAGCCTCAGCCAGCGTGCTCATCTTTATGTATGGGACGAACCGCTTAATTTTATTGATGTAATATCCCGAATGCAGATTGAAAAACTGCTACTTGAAGCAAAGCCCACAGTTCTATTCGTCGAGCACGATAGTGCGTTTTGCCAAAACATCGCGACCAGAACGCTTAAGCTATAATCGGAAATCAATTTGACCCGCTCCTGGCAGCCACTATTCAAAAAAACGAAAAAAAAAGCAAAAAATCCTCTTCAGCGTTCAATTATTGCTGTGGTGGATTTTTGCTATCTTCTTTTATTAGCGGTAAATGAGTATCCTTTTGGGCTACAATCATTGAAAGAGTTGACCCAACTGCAGAAAGAAAACGACTAATCACAAATAAATCTTCGTTATCAAATTGCTTGGATAAGGCGACGGCAGCAGTAGACGCTAAATAGGCGAGCTCGTCGCCCGGAATACAATTAAAATTGGACATTGCGCATCACCTCTACGTATTCTATGCCCAAAATAAGTTTTGGGTCAAAGCGCGGAAGCTTTCGATTGATGCAGAAATGAGCGCTGTAAATTTCTTTACAGCGCTCATTTCTTGCACGAATAACATATTACTCGCTCGAAGTGGTCAACACTTCTTCAAAAATGCGTTAACTCATACCGGCAAGCGAAAAACATTAACTTTGCTTGGGAAAACACTCAAAGTGATATTACTGGTTTGCGGCAATGAGAATAACATTTTTGTTCAAGTCAATGCTTTTCAGTTCCCCTTCAACAACGGTCTGTGTTCCCAAAAGAGTCGTGAGCCGCACGGTGTTCCCATCAATTTCGATGTTCGTAATTCTGTCGGCGATAAACTTTTCGCTTCCGCCGCTGACTTCATATGCTGTGGAAAGACACATAGTAAGACCTCCCCCTATTCTCCTAAAAGCTTCATCGCATCCTCGAGCTTTTCGGTGCCGTGGTCATAAAAATGCATAGCTTCTGCTACCAAAGCGGCGGCTTCTTTTTTGCCGGCGGCCTCAAGTGAGTGGAAAAGCTCGTGCAAATCCTCGTTGTGGTGGCGGTTATGGTCGATCATATAATTCAGGAGAGCCATATTCTCGACTGCGCTTTGTGTCTTATGTTCACCGCCGCAGCAGCAATGGTCGTGTCCGTGCTCGTGAGTGTGTTCATGTTCGTGGGTGTGGTTGTCGCACATATTAAAAAACTCCTTTCAATAATCCGCGTAAACTTCAAAAACCGATGTTTTCAGAACATTATAAGTCATAACTTTAATATCTGCAAGCCACCATAGGGGTTATTTTGAAAAATTTTCCGTCCATCGCGGCGGCATTATTCACATTCGGAGCACTCGCCGTTGCATTTTGGTCTGTATTCCTCGGGCATTACCTCTCCACGCTTGGTGTAATAGTCAAGCATCGCCATTCTAACGCCCTCCTCGGCCAGCACGGAGCAGTGCATCTTCACAGGGGGCAGACCGTCAAGAGCCTCGGCAACTGCCTTGTTTGTGAGCTGAAGTGCCTCATCGATTGTCTTTCCCTTAATCATTTCGGTTGCCATAGAGCTTGTTGCAATTGCGGCACCGCAGCCGAAGGTGTTGAATTTAGCATCGCTTACAATGCCGTCGTCTATCTTGAGAAAAATTTTCATAATGTCGCCGCACTTTGCGTTGCCGACTTCACCGACACCGTCCGCATTATCTATCTCACCAACATTTCTCGGATTGGTAAAGTGGTCCATAACCTTTTCACTGTACATCATATTATTGTACCTCCTTCATTCTTTTCCAGACCGGAGACATTGCTCTAAGCCGTTCCACAATGGGAGGCAGTGTCTTCAGAATGTAGTCGACTTCTTCTTCCGTGTTGTATTCGCTGAGGGTAAGTCTAAGCGAGCCGTGGGCAACCTCATGAATCAGCCCGATGGATAGGAGCACATGGCTCGGGTCAAGCGAACCCGAAGTGCAGGCAGAGCCTGATGAACCGCAAATTCCCATATGATCCAGCATAAGCAGGAGGCTCTCGCCTTCGATGCCCTTGACCGAGACGTTGACGTTGCCCGGAAGCCGATTTTCTCTGTTGCCGTTCAAAATAACTTCTGGCATTTGCAGGATGCCGTCAATAAGTTTATCTCGCAAAGCCTGTACCTTCGGCATATTTACGCTCATTTCATCGCAGGCCTCCTTAAAGGCCGCTGCCATGCCCACGATTGCGGGGACGTTTTCCGTGCCGGCGCGCTTGCCGCGCTCCTGAGCGCCACCCTCGATAATTGATGTTATCGGAATTCCGCGCCTCACAAAGAAAACGCCTGCACCCTTCGGGCCGTGGAACTTATGCGCGGAAATGGACAGCATATCGATATTCTGCTCTTTCACGTTTATAGGAAGGTGCCCTGCCGCCTGAACCGCGTCAGTATGGAAGATTACACCCTTTTCTTTGCAGATAGCTCCGATTTCCGCTATTGGCTGTATTGTTCCGATTTCGTTGTTTGCGTACATTATGGTCACGAGCTCCGTGTCGGGACGAATTGCCGCCTCAAGCTCCGGGAGCCTTACCAGCCCGTCCTCATGCACATCAAGCAGAGTTATTTCATATCCCTCTTTTTCCAGCTTGTTAAGCGTATGAAGAACTGCGTGATGCTCAAATTTTGTTGAAATAATATGTTTCTTACCTTTTTTTGCTCCTATTGTCGCGGCGGTGATAATTGCCTGATTGTCCGCTTCACTGCCGCCGGAAGTGAAGATTATTTCGCTCGGCTCTGCGCCGAGGTAATCTGCGATAGTTTTCCTTGCGTCAATAAGCAGCTTTGCCGCATCCTGCCCAATGTGGTGCGGGCTGGACGGATTACCATAGCTCTCCGTGAAGCAGGGGAGCATTGCGAAAAGAGCGGTAGCGCTCACCTTTGTTGTTGCCGCATTATCTACATAAACATTCATAGCTATTCTCCTTTTTCAAGTATATTTATTATCCGAGCTAAATCATTCGGTCGGTTCAGTCTCTCGCCTTTATGAGGATGTCCTCGTTCGGAAGATTACTAACAATTTTTTGCCGCCTAGGATGAAGTTATACGCACTTCTCTTTACTAATTGCTTTGCAAATAGCTTTCCCAATTCTTCTCTTTATCATCAATTTCTCTTCGCCCTTTATTCCTATATGATATGTATGATATTATCACTTGTATAATACTTTGTCAATATTTTTCCTTATTTTTATGCGTGAGTGGTAGACTATTTGGCCTATAACGGAAAACAAAGCTTGCAATTTTCCTCGAATATAGGATAATTAAAAGCCAAGGTATTTATACTTAGATTTAATACACCCTTTTCGATTTTTGGGTTTTGGAGGAATGCACATGGCAGAAAAAACGGGACTCACCGAACGGGTTTTAAGCGGAGAGATGACGATTATCGATTATATTTGCGAGGTTTCCGCTTCGGATTGCGGTCAAGCTGACAGCAATAGCCGTCCAAGTGACTTGGTATATTGGGAAACGGTTCGCGATGCGCACAAAAACGGGAAAAAGCTTATTTTTATAAACGGCCCAGTTCCGCTGGAAATTCTTTATGCGCTGGACTGCGTTCCGCTGTATCTCGATTTGATTCCGTCACGTATTTCCGAGGACACCGTTCTAGCGGGAAAGCTGATATACGAGACAGAAACGCACGCGAATGCCAGTCTGTGCTCACTGAACAAAACAACTATGGGAATTCTACTGAAAAGAAATCTCGGACTTGAGCCTGATGCGTATATAAGCCTACCGATTTCTTGTGATAGCGCTCGTACAGCTTGCACAGAATTGGGCACCTATATCAAGGCTCCTGCCCTTCATTTTGATATTCCACTCCGCAAAGACGGTCGCAGCGTAAGATACATTGAAATGCAGTTTGAGCGCATGGTCGATTTTCTTGAGAAAACAACCGGAAATAAGCTAGACTGGGAAAAGGTCAAGCACCGCATGGAGCTTTCTAACAAATCAGGTATTCTCCTCGACAAATGCGCTCGTCTTCGGGCGGCTAAGCCCTGCCCTATGTCCTCACGCTTGACGGTCTGGAACGAACTAATGAACGCCATTGCCCCCACCGAGGAAATGGTAAAACAGCTCACCATGGAGCTTGATAGCTGCAACAATCGAATTGCAGAGGGCTACAGTTCCTGTCATGAGGGCGAAAAGCACAGGGTTTTTCTGCTTCACAACCTACTTTGGCAGGGCCTCGACCTTACAGCGTGGCTGGAAAAAGAATATGGCGCGGTTACCGTCATCGATGGTCTCTGTTTCAAAAAACGCGAGTTTTTCACGAAGCTCGACGACAAGCAGGACTGCATCAGAATAATGAGCGAGCGAATGCTTTCTGGGTCTTCGGCTCATGCAGCGGGTGCTTCCGGCCCAGAGCTGCTGGAAACGATTGAAAGCGTTCTGGGTGATTTTGAGCCAGACGTATTTATCTTTTTGGGCAGCGTGGGTTGCAGACACGAATGGGCCGCCACAAAAATGGTTACAGATGTGCTTCAGGAAAAATTCAGACTGCCGATGCTCCTGCTTGACATCGACAACACAAACAGAAACTACAAGTCCGAAAACGAGATTAAAACAGCCATTTCGGAGTATATGGACACTGTGATTAACAAACAATAAGGATATAAAAATCCGGCACATCGAAAAATCGATGTGCCGGGTTTTTTTGCGCTGCGAGTCGAAATTTGACCCCTGCGTTCTATTTGATATCCTGAACAATTCCTATCAAACGGTAGTAGAACTTTATGGTGTCGGCAAGCTTTTCAACAGGGATACGCTCGTCCTTGCCGTGAATCATCCCGCGTTCCTCGGCGGAAAGCGCCATTCCTGAAAAGCGGTAAACATTATCGCAAATTCTCACATAATGGCGTGAGTCACTGCCCGCAATCATCAGATAAGGAGAAACGAGAACGCCGGGGAAGCTTTCCTTAATCGCCCGCTCAACTGCGAGATAGCCCATTGAATCGGTCGGTGAGGACTTAGAGGGCTCGGAACCGACCAGCGGTATGTATTCGATGGAGTCATTCTTGACAATCCCTTTTATGCGCTCCAAAGCACTCGCTTTGGACTCACCCTCAAGCAAACGCAGATTCATTATGAGGCTTGAGGAAGAAGGCAGAACGTTGGCGCCTTGGCTCCCCTCCGTCATCGTAAAGGCGACGGTCGTACGCATCATGGCGTTTAGCTCTCCACCCTGTTTTTTCGTTAGAAGGTTGAGCGCCGGAGTGAACAGCCAGAGATTTGAAAAAATCATTTTGTACAAGAATGTGGAATACGGAGCCAGGTTATTCAGCATCTGCTTTGTGGGCATAGTAATGCGGAACTTAAACGGATGGTCGTGGATTTTGCGGCAGGCGAGGGCAAGAATGTCAATCGGCGAATCCGCGGGAGGCGCAGAGGCGTGTCCGCCCTTTGAAACGGCCTTCAGCTTCAGATTCCAGTTTCCCTTTTCGCCGATGCCGATGAGAGCACAGGGCTGTGTTACTCCTGGGAACACATTGTCGACAATGGCACCGCCCTCGTCCAATACCAGACAGGGCTTAATGCCGCGCTTTTCAAGCTCGTCAACTATTGAGGGAGCACCGCCGCCCGCGACTTCTTCGTCTCCGCCGAAGCAGAAATAATAGTCACGATCAGGAACAAAGCCCTCCGCAATTCGGGCTTCCGCCGCGGAAAGGGCGCTGTGAAGGGTAACCTTCGTGTCAAGTGCGCCACGTCCCCAGATTTCGCCGTTTTCGATGATGCCGTCAAAGGCAGGCTTTGACCATTCGGACTCGTCAACGGAAACGACGTCGAAATGTGCCATAAACACAACTGGTGCAGCATCAGTTGCGCCCTTCCAGCGGAACATCAGCGCACGGGAATTTAGGCGATCGTATTCGCAGGTTTCGAACACTTTGGGGAAAAGCTTGGGTAAAAGCATTTCGAATTTCAAAAATTCCGAGGTATCGTCAAGTGACGCATCCGCATGTGAGATGGTCTTGCAACGAAGCATTTCGGCAAAATCACTCGCGGCCTTATCCGCATCAATTTCGACGGGGGTCTGCGGAAAATCGGTCTGAGGCAGGGGCTTGAAGCGAGCAGTTCTAATCAGCACAACGGCGATAAGTGCAACAAGCAAAGCAAGGACTGTGTAGCAAATGTAGCCAACCATTATTTTGAACATCCCTTTC
>CAZLLK010000044.1:0-23823 GCA_964560435.1 uncultured Oscillospiraceae bacterium | reverse complement strand
TGCGGATTCTACCGCACGGCAACCGACCCGCCTGTCCGTAAGGGCTTATCTTTGGGGTGCCCAAAGATTGGTCTTAGTCTTTCTGGGCTGAATTTATCCCAAAAAGGTGTTGGTGTTAATTTAGCACGCTAAAAGTGTCATGTCAAGAAAATCTTGAAAAAATATTATTGTTAATAAACAGCAAGTAGTAATGTGAGTAAGAAAATCTTCGCAAAAATACGGATATTTCACGTTGTCAGAAATATAAGAAAACCATGATGAACGGATTTACAAATTATCCAAGATATAACAATGTTATACTCTTAGCATCCGATAGCCGATACCCACGTGGGTTTGGATATACTTTGGCTCATCGGGGTCTTTTTCAATCTTTTTTCGGAGCATAGCCATATACACACGTAGCGACGCCACATCGCTTTCCAAGGTGCTTCCCCACACTTCTTTTAGGAGATATGTACGGGTAAGTACCTTTCCAACGTTATGTGCCAGAACACAAAGCAGCTTGTATTCGTAAGGCGTAAGGTGTAATTCCTGCCGCTCAAAATAGGCACAGCCGGAGGCGAAGTCGATTTTTAAATCTCCGTTTACGAAGATGCTGTTGGCGTTATCTGTGTCATTTTTCGAATAATTTGACCGTCGAATAGCAACCCGCAGGCGAGCGAGCAGCTCGTCCACAGAAAACGGTTTAGTCAGATAGTCGTCCGCCCCAGAGTCCAGCGCGTCTATCTTATCCTTATCCTCACTTCTTGCGCTGATTACGATAATGGGCGTGGTTGCCCATGAGCGTACCTTTTTGATTATTTCGATGCCGTCCATGTCCGGAAGTCCCAAATCCAGCAAAATGACATCAGGATTTTGGGAGGCGGCTTCAAGCAAGGCCTGCTCACCGGTTACTGCCATATGAAAGCGAAAGCTTTGTGTGGTTTCCAGTGTGGTTGAGATGAGGTTCCTGACACAGGAATCGTCCTCAACAATAAGTACCAGTGGTTTATTCATCGATGATAACCTCCTTTGCTGGAAGCGTGAAGCGGAAAATTGAGCCGACAGGTTGATTGTCTAATACTGCAATTGTGCCTCCGTGGGCAGCAACAATGGATTTACACAACGCAAGCCCGAGCCCAAGCCCTCTGCGGCTGTCAGTTACCGCCGCGTTTTCAGTATAGAACATTTCAAACAGCTTCTCCTTTGCTTCTTTCGAAATACCTTGACCGTTATCGGAAATGGATACCTCAACAAAACCACCCTTTTTTTCGGCTGATATTTCGATAAGTGAGCCATTTGTGGTATATTTGATGGCGTTATCAACGATGTTGATAACAACCTGCATGATAAGGCGAGTGTCCATGTTGGCAAGCAGAAGCTCGTCGCTACGAAGAAATTTTATAGTATGTTCAACGCTCTGTCGGTTTATGTGCTTTAAGGCTTCGGCAATAACCTCGTCAACAAGCTCTGGCTCCATGCTGATTTGCATAGTACCGTCCTCAATTCGGGTAACAGATAGCAGGTTCTCAACAAGGTTAATCAGCCATTGCGCATCGTCGTATATATCCGTATAAAGCTGCCTGCATTTTTCGGGAGACAGATCGTTTCGCAGTAGCACGTTGGCGTTGCCGGATATGCCCGTTAAGGGTGTTCGAAGGTCATGAGAAATTGTTCGCAGAAGGTTCGCACGAAGCTGTTCTTTCTGTGCCTGAATTGCCGCTGAACGCTCCCTCTGAATATACATTTCTTTTTCCAGCGACAACGCACATTCTCCCAGAATTGATAGAATGAGATTGTTTTCAAACGGCTCCAAGGTGTCCTTGTCAAGCTGTATTCCTACAACTCCGTAGACGTCGTTGATGCTTCTGATAGCAAGATATTTGCACCTCGCACCGCAAAGAGTATCAGTAGATGCGCCGGCGTGCTTGTTGTTCTTGTACGTCCATGCCGCAACTGCCCGTTCTTTTTCAGAGCTAATATCTTCTTTTGATGAACCTGTGTCCGAATATGTGAATATCGTTGGCTTTGACAAACCTTTTTCGTCAGCGGCATAAACAACAATATTGCGATTAAGAAGTAAAACAAGCTGGTTTGCAGTAATTCTAATTATATCATCCTTGTCTTTGGCTCGTTCAAGGAGCTGATTGGTTTCGAGCAGTGTTTTTGTGCGGCTTGCCGCCAGTGCAGACTGCTTTGCTTGCTGTTTAATTTTCGAAGCAAGGTTTCCGGAAATCAGAGCAGCAATTAGCATGATTATGAAGGTCACGGGGTAACCTGAGCCGTATGCCACCAATGAAAATCGAGGCTCAATAAAGAAATAGTTAAATGCCAAAACGCTCAGAGCTGAAGAAATGAGACTGTAATTTCTGCTTGATGTGACTACAGCGGTTGCAAGCGAGCCGAGAATATACACCGTAATAATATTTATTTCACTAAAACCGACCAATTGGAACAGCAGTCCAACAAGTGTTGAGAGAATAAGTATTGAAAGTGTTTTCAGAATATCAGATGGTTCAAAAGCTATCGGTTTTTTGTTGGATTTCTGCGGCGTGTAGGTTTTTGCATTTTTGTCGGGAATTACATGAATGTCCAGATTCGGCGCAAGCGCGGCAAGGTTGTCGGTGAAAGTTGGCTTCGGAAGTAATTGCCTGTGTTTGTCGTTGCTTCGTCCTACCACGATTTCAGAAACGCCGTTTAACCGCGCAAACTCGGTAATTTGGAAAGGAATATCATCTCCGAAGACGGTTTCAATATTTGCACCTAGCTGTTCGGCAAGGTGTACGTTTTGGCTGAGTCTTGCGCGGTTTTCATCTGATATTTCCGAAAAGGTGGAGGTTTCCACGAACAGCGCCGTAAACCGCCCTTTGAAAGCCGCTGCCATGCGCGCCGCGGTGCGTATGATTTTTGCATTGGATGGCGATGAAGAAAGGCAGACAAGAATATGCTCTTCCGTATGATAATCGCCTGCTGAAGCCGGGTGAACCTTTGATATATTTAGGTTTACGTGGTCGGCTGTGCGCCGTAATGCGATTTCGCGAAGCGCCGTCAAATTCTCTAAGGTGAAAAAGTTAACGAGCGCATTCTGCGCCTGCTGCTGGCTATAAATTTTTCCTTCATTCAAACGTTTCACAAGCTCTGAAGGCTCAATATCTACAAGCTCAACCTGATCGGCAGCGTCAAAAATGCGGTCAGGGATGCGTTCCCGCACAACAACGCCTGTAAATGATGACACGATGTCATTCAGACTTTCGATATGTTGTACGTTGATAGTTGTGTATACGTCAATTCCCATGCGCAAAAGCTCGTCAATATCCTGATAGCGCTTGTTGTGACGACAGCCATCGGCGTTGGTATGTGCAAGCTCATCTACCAGAATAAGATGCGGGTAGCGACGTAAAGCACCATCCAAATCAAACTCGCGCAGATCAATGCCCTTGTGCTCAATGCTCAAAGTGGGCAATTGCTCCAAACCTTTTAACAACGCCATTGTCTGAGGTCTGGAGTGGGGTTCAATATATCCAACGACTACATCAATATCTTGTTCCAGTGCTTCGTGCGCCGCCTTAAGCATGGCATAGGTTTTGCCTACGCCAGGTGCAAAACCAAAGAAAATCTTTAGTTTACCGCGTGTATTTTTATCGCTTTTAAATTCTGCCAGAAATTCCTCCGGCGTTTTGCGATGTTCCAACATAACATTACCTCGTAGTATTATTAGGGGGGTATAGGTGCTTGAATCAGGTATAATAGCCGTCTTGCGGCTATTATACCACAGGTGTATATTTTTTCAATTTGCTGTCAGTATTATATTTTTCGCTTATCAGCCAGCAACTTGAGCTTCCGTGGTAGAACACCGCGGAAGCTCAAGTTTCGTTATAATATGCCATCCAGCATGAGATTTACTTTGAGGACGTTTACGGTTTTTTCACCAAATATTCCGAGAAAACGAGGGTTCGTACATTTGTCGACAATGGACTGAACCTCATCCTCCGTCATGTCGTTTTTCTGTGCGAGCCGAGCCACCTGATACTCTGCGGCGGCAATGGAAATTTCAGGGTCGAGTCCGCTTCCCGAACAGGTTACAAGGTCAACTGGTATGGCATCGTTCTTCATATCGGGATTTGCCACCTTTATCATTTCGACACGCTCTTTTACAAGTGTTTCGAATTCAGCACTAGTGGGGCTTAAGTTGCTTGGACTCGAATACATAAGCCGGTTCCCATTTTCATCTGTGAAGGTGGTGGTGTCGATGTTCATAATACGACCCCACATATGTTCGTCGTCCGTGTATTGTTGCCCCAGAAGCTCACAGCCGTATTTCTTGCCATCAACCTCGATTATACTGCCGCTTGACTGATTGGGAAAAACAAGCTGCGCAAGACCCGTGACCACCGCAGTATATATTACACCGCAAAGCAGTGTGAATATGAGAACCAACAGCCCCGCTTTTGGCAAAATAGTTTTTATTTCTTTCATAATGTCCTCCCTATATCATCCCAATTGCAACCAGCAGCATATCCAAGAGCTTAATGAAGATAAACGGCGTGATAATTCCGCCAAGACCGTATATCAGAAGGTTTCGCGAAAGCAGCTTTCCTGCGGAGACTTCACGGTATTTAACACCCTTCAAAGCCAGCGGTATCAAGGCAATGATGATTAGTGCGTTATAAATAATTGCTGAAAGCACGGCACTTTCCGGACTGTGCAGACCCATAATGTTGAGCGATGCAAGTCCCGGATAAATCCCAACGAATAGCGCGGGGATAATTGCAAAATACTTTGCAAGGTCGTTCGCAATGGAGAAGGTTGTCAGGCTTCCTCTTGTCATCAAAAGCTGCTTGCCGATACGAACAATGTCGATAAGCTTCGTGGGCGAGGAGTCGAGGTCGACCATGTTGCCGGCTTCCTTGGCCGCCTGCGTGCCGGTGTTCATTGCAACTGCAACATCCGCCTGTGCAAGTGCGGGAGCGTCATTCGTGCCGTCGCCTGTCATGGCAACAAGGTGACCCTTGCGCTGGAAGTCACGAATCATTTCAAGCTTTCCCTCCGGAGTTGCTTCCGCAAGGAAGTCGTCTACTCCGGCCTCCGCCGCAATCGCGGCAGCAGTCAGCGGATTATCGCCTGTAATCATGATTGTTTTAATTCCCATTTTGCGAAGGTCAGCGAACTTTTCCTTAACACCATTTTTGATGATGTCTTTCAGATGGATAATGCCAAGAACTCTGCCGTTTTTGGCAACGACCAGCGGCGTTCCGCCTTGGCTTGCAATTTTCTTGACTGCTTCGTCACATTCGGCGCTGTAAGTGCCACCCTTAGCAACAACATATTCGCGGATAGAGTCAGCCGCACCCTTGCGGATTTCGTTTCCATCAAAATCGACACCACTCATGCGTGTCTTAGCCGTAAATGGAATGAAGGTCATCTGCTTGTCGGTAAGGTTTCTTCCACGAATGTTATATTGCTCCTTTGCGAGGATAACAACGCTTCTGCCCTCAGGAGTTTCGTCAGCAAGGCTTGAAAGCTGAGCTGCATCCGCAAGCTCCTCGGGATCACAGCCGTCCACCGCAATAAAGTTACAGGCCTGCCTGTTTCCGAGTGTTATTGTGCCGGTTTTATCAAGCATAAGAATGTCAACATCGCCTGCGGCTTCAATCGCTCTGCCGCTCATCGCAAGTACATTTGCCTGATTGAGCCTGCTCATACCCGCAATGCCGATAGAGGAAAGCAGTGCTCCGATTGTCGTTGGAGCAAGGCATACAAGCAGTGCAACCAGAGTGGTGACAGATGTGGGGTTCACGATGCCCATCTGTTTTGCGGAGAACATTGAATATGTGTAAAGGGACATTGTGACCAGAATGAATATTATTGACAGCGCTACAAGAAAAATCTGAAGGGCAATTTCGTTCGGCGTTTTCTTTCTCGATGCACCCTCGACCATGGCAATCATTTTATCAAGAAAGCTGTTGCCCGCTTCGCTTGTAACCTCAATAACGAGCCAGTCGGAGATGACGGTTGTTCCGCCTGTAACAGCACTTCTGTCGCCTCCACTTTCACGGATTACGGGGGCAGATTCTCCTGTTATTGCGCTTTCGTCCACGCTTGCAGCGCCGTCGATTACTTCGCCGTCAGCCGGAATTTGCTCTCCCAACTTAACGATTACTAAATCGCCTTTTTTCAGCTTTACCGAGGGGATGTTCGTAATAGCGTCTTTTTTGTCAGCAGATGCTATCTTGTGAGCTTCGACATCCTTTTTCGCGGCACGGAGAGAATCTGCCTGCGCCTTGCCACGACCTTCGGCAATTGATTCTGCAAAATTGGCAAACAAAACTGTGAACCACAGTATAATCGCAATCGCCAGCGTATAGCCAACTCCCGCATCCTTGATGCCTAAAAGCGACAGGACAAACAGGATGCTCGTCAGAATTGCCGAGATATATACAAGCAACATCACGGGGTTTTGCAACTGAGTTTTTGGTGATAGCTTTACAAAGGAGTCCTTGATTGCGTTAACCACCATTTTTTTATCGGAGAAAGCACTCTTGTTTTTTGTACTCATAATAACCTCCACCCCTATGCTATCATGCTGAAGTGTTCAGCAATTGGACCAAGCGCGAGCGCGGGGAAAAAGCTCAGCGCACCTATTAGCAAGACCACAAATATCAGCAGCAGCACGAACATAAAATTGCAAGTCGAAAGGGTGCCCGCTGTGGTTGCTACCATTTTCTTTTGAGCGAGGCTACCCGCAATCGCCAGTGTTCCGACGATGGGTAAAAACCTTGCGAAGAGCATAATCAGACCCAAGCTCACGTTAATAAACGCCGTGTTGGCATTGAAGCCCGCAAACGCCGAGCCGTTGTTACCTCCAGCAGAGGTGTAGGCATAGAGCATTTCGGAAAATCCGTGTGCACCGCTATTTTTAAGGCTGTCTGTAACCTGGGGAACCGCTGCAGCTATTCCGCTACCAACCAATATTGCAATCGGGGTTGCAAGGCAGACCAGAACAGCCCACTTCATCTCATATGGCTCGATTTTTTTGCCGAGATATTCAGGTGTTCTTCCGACCATAAGTCCCGCGATAAACACGGTTAAGATTGCAAAGGCAAGCATACCGTAAAGCCCACAGCCAACACCACCGAATATGACCTCACCGAGCTGCATTTGTAGCATTGGTATCATTCCGCCAAGCGGCGTAAAGCTGTCGAGCATGGAGTTTACAGCACCGTTTGACGCCGCCGTTGTAAATGCCGTCCATGTTGACGAGCCCGCAATTCCGAAGCGAGCTTCTTTGCCCTCCATGTTTCCGCCAGCCTGATTGACGGTGCTGACATCCACAGTTCCGTTCTGTGCAAGCTGGGGTGTTGCGTTCTGTTCACTGACTGCAATGCAGGAAAGTGAAATTACAAGCATGAGCAGCATGGCACAGAAAATTGCACGTCCTTGACGTTTGTCCTTGATGTTCCTGCCAAAGGTAAAGCAAAGAGCCACAGGAATAAGCAAAATCGAGAGCAACTCAACTAGGTTCGTAAACGGACTTGGGTTTTCCAGAGGATGTGCCGAGTTTGTTCCGTAGAAACCACCACCGTTTGTGCCCACTTGCTTGATTGCAATTTGGCTAGCGGCAGGGCCTAGGGGTACGATTTGCTCTGTGATGATATCTGCATCCTCGACAACGGCACCGTCAACAGTAACGGTATTTGCGTCCACATCTATGACGGCGTTTTCAAGTATGTTGCCATCATTGTCAACGGCTATTGGCTCAACAAGTGATACGGTTTCAGCGGATTTCAAATTCTGCACAACACCGCCGCCAACAAGGCAGAGGGAAATCACAAGAGAAACAGGGATTAGCACGTACAGAACAACGCGGGTCATATCAGCCCAAAAGCTGCCCAGTCCGTCGGTCTTCACTTTAATAAATCCACGAATTAGTGCAAACAGCACGCAAATGCCTGTTGAAGCGGAAACAAAGTTTTGCACCGTAAGTCCAAGGGCTTGAGTCAGGTAACTTGCCTGAGACTCACCGCTGTACGACTGCCAGTTGGTGTTGGTGATAAAGCTTACGGCGTTATTAAAGGATAAGTGCCAGCTCATTCCGTCTACATTCTGCGGATTGCCCGGCAGTACACCCTGAAGCATCTGGACAGCAAACAGCAGTATAAAACCGATACCGCTGAACATTAAAACTGAAAGCAGATATTTTTTCCAGGTCATCTGCTCTTCCTTGTCAACTCGCATGACCTTGTAAACAAGATTTTCACAGGGGACTAGTACTTTTGAAAGAAAGACCTTTTCGCCGTTCATGACTTTTCCTATATAAGCTCCCAGCGGAATTGCCAACACGATAAGAACGACAAGGTATAAAACATATTGTAAAATTGAAGCCGTCATTGTTTCTCCCCCTTCATAAGAATTACTAAATAATAACCAAGCAGTGCGATTGCTATCACACCAACTATAAGTACGACAATCTGCATGGCGTCGCGCCTCCCTCTCGTTGCATATATCTTAGCCATTTGTATGTTTAGATAGTAGCAAATATTGTATGAAAACGGTATTTAAGTAAGAGCCTTAGGCATTAAAAAAGTATAAAAATCAAATTCCGCTGTTGAATTATACCTTTAAAGGGAAATATCACAAAAAGCCCTGCAATCATTACGGTTACAGGGCTTTCGCTTGTTTCGGAGTAGAGCGCAAAACGGCGTGAGACTATTGATACAAGAGAGCATAATGAGCTGGGCAGAACGACATTTCTCGTTATTCTGCGATTAAAACGTTGTTAGCGTCTACAGGGGATATCAAATCATGAAATAGCCGAAGCTAAATAGCTGGAAAACTCCGCTGTTTGCTCCTTGTCGATACTCAGGTTGGCTAATTGTTCGCCGATTGAAGCAGAACTATAACGACAACCCTGAAGCGTTCCTGCAACGGCATCCACCCAATCCGCATTCATGGCGTCAGAATACATCGTTGCAGCTTTTATAACGCCGTCAGACACGGTGATTTGCAGTTCGACTTCACCAAAGGATAGTCTGGTTTGGAATTGTCGGTTAAATTCCGACAGTCGCCCAAGCGTCCACTGCCGACTCCCGTAATGCTCCGTAAGCTTTTGCCATTCAACTTCATCGAGAACCGAGTCGTCGATGTGCTCAATACCACAGCCGTAGACTTCTTCGAACGAAGATATCAAAGCTCGGCGCATACCCTCCGGAGTAATATCGGGAGCAAGCTCGCAAAGATTAACAACGCGAGAGGATACGCTTTCAACACCTTTGGCTTGAAGCTTTGCTTTCGAGGGGGTCAGAAACTCACTTAGCTTCGCTATGTTTGATGATAAGAGAATGGTTCCGTGGTGGTAGCTCACATTGACGGTGGAATAGTAGGCATTGCCGGAAAACTTTCGATTTTCGGCAATTATATCATTACGCCCGTTTCGCGTTGCTTGAATTCCAAATTTTTGCGCCGCAAGGCAAATCACATCAGATTGTCTTGCGACACCATAAAGTTCGTTATGCGCGATAAAGGTGAAGTTTTGGTTCCCCATATCGTGATAAACAGCACCGCCTCCCGAAAGCCGACGGGCAAGCTTGCCCTGCGCGGCGTCGAAGGCGTCCAGCTTACATTCGCGCCAAGCGTTTTGGTTGCGTCCGACTACAACGGTGTTGTCATTTTGCCACAGGTATAAAATGACTTCGCCGGGCTGCACATATCGCAGAAGCAACTCTTCGGCAGCCAGATTTCTGTATGGGTCGGTACAGTCGGTAATAAAAACCTTAAGCTTCATACTTCACCGTTTCACTTTTGGCATGATATGAACCGCACACCCTTCGCAATCCTCCACAGCTTCGGTAACGGCTTCGGTGAAGGTTGGGTGCGGACGGATAACCGCTAACAATTGATGTACTGTAAGCTTGTTGACTATTGCTGAGGAAAGCTCGCTTACAAGGTCGGATGCCCGCGCACACATCAGCTGCGCACCCAGAAGAACCTCCGTCTGAGCATCAAACGTTAGCTTGATGAAGCTCCGTTCCTGTTGCTCAATGACGGTTTTTCCGTTTCCGGACATACTGTATTTGCCGGTTTTCACTTCAATACCGTTTGCCTTTGCCTGCTCCGCTGTAATACCCACAGAGGCAATTTCGGGACTTGTGAAAATGCAGCTCGGCACAATGGATAAATCGAGAGGGGACTTTTCCCCAGCCATTTCGGCAACAACATTGTGCGCTTGCGCTGAAGCGGCGTGAGCTAGTGCAGTGCTGCCCTCAACAGCGTCCCCGATGGCATAGATGCCTTTTTCGCTCGTTTCAAAATGCTCGTCGACAACAATTCCACGTTGCTGCTTGACGTGTACATCATCGCCAAACAGTCCATCGGTGTTTGGCCTTCTGCCGACAGATACCAGTATACCTTGAGCTTGAATATCTTGGTTGCCGTTCTTTCCCGTAAAATGGCAGCAAAGGTTTCCTTCGCTTTCGGAAATGCGTTCCACTGTGCAACCTGTGTGTATTGTTACACCACGTTTTTTCAAAATCATCGAAAGATTTTGCGAGATTTCTCGATCAAGAGCGGGGACAATGCGATCCATCGCTTCAATAATAGTGACTTCACAGCCGAGAGCGCTGAACACCGAGGCAAACTCCACTCCGATTACGCCGCCGCCGATGATAATTAGGCTTTTATAATCAATCGCTTGACCTTCCAACAATTCGTCGCTGGTTACAACGCCGTGCAGCTTTATCCCCTCAATGGGAGGGCGAGCGGGGAGAGAACCAACGGCAATAAGTGCTTTGGCTGTTTCCAGAACAATGTTGTCCTCCATAGCTGAAATTGCAACTCTTCCAGCGGAAAGGATTTTCGCTTTACCGCAAAAAATGTCTATCTTGTTTGCTTTAACTAAGGATTCAATGCCGTCTTTAAGGCTGTTAACTACCTCGTCCTTTCGGCGGTAAATGGCGTTAATATCATAGCTGAGACTATCAGCGTGAATTCCAAGGCTTTCACAGCTTTTCATGTCACGGAAAAGATTTGCACTGTGCAGAAGCGTTTTTGTTGGAATACAACCACGATTAAGACACGTACCTCCGATTTTGCGGGCTTCCACAAGGGCAACCTTCATTCCGTGTTGAGCTGCCGCAATTGCCGCCGTATAACCACCGGGTCCAGCACCTATAACTATCAAATCATATTGTGGGGACATTTAATCCTCTCCTTATTCAAAGCTGACCGAACGGGCTTTCGGAAACACTGAATTCATTGTGCATCTGGCAACCAACGAAGGCGCGGATTGCGAGCTGCCGCAACCTCATCCGGACGGCGAATGGGTGTGGTAACGGGATGAAAATGTGCTTGTTCGGGGTTTCTCATCGCTTCGTCGTAGACAGCAAGGAAAATGTCTGCCATCTCATCCAGGAGTTCTTTTCCCTCCGTTTCAGTGGGCTCAGCCATCAGCGCCTCGTGTACAATTAGCGGAAAATACATCGTTGGCGGATGAATTCCTTTATCCAGCAATGCCTTGGCGATATCCATTGCGGTGACATTTTGCTCTTTTGCTTCTTTTTCGAGAGTTATTACAAACTCGTGCATACAAATGCCCTCATGGGCAATAGCATATTTTTCTGCCAGTCTGCTTTTAAAGTAATTTGCAGAAAGCACTGCGTGCATTGCTGCGGCGGGAATGCCCTCCTTGCCGAGCGTGAGAATATAAGCCAAAGCCTTGACAACAACCAAAAAGTTCCCGTAGAAGGCTTTGGCCTTCCCGATGCTATATGGACAATCCGCTTGCAGAGAATATTGACCGTCACAAACGGTGATTTGCGGCTTGGGAAGATAGGGGGCCAAAAATGCTTTACAGCCAACGGCTCCGCTGCCTGGGCCTCCGCCACCATGCGGTGTGGCGAATGTTTTGTGAAGGTTAAGATGAACGCAATCAAAGCCCATATCGCCGGGGCGAATAACGCCCATGATGGCGTTCAGGTTTGCGCCATCGTAATACACAAGTCCGCCTGCGCCGTGAACGATTTCGGTGATTTCAAGAATGTTTTTGTCAAATATGCCTAGCGTGTTAGGGTTCGTTAGCATAAGGGCTGCGGTATCTTCGCCAACCGCTTGCCGAAGCTTCTCGATATCAACGCAACCATCCTCACTGGAGGGAATGCTGACAACTGTCATGCCACACATAACAGCGGTTGCTGGATTTGTGCCATGAGAGCTGTCCGGTACAATAACCTTGGTGCGTTTTGCACCTTCTCCGCGCTGTTCGTGGTATTTTTTGATGAGCAGCATACCTGTGAATTCGCCGTGAGCACCGGCGGCAGGCTGGAATGTCATCGCATCCATGCCCGTTATTTCACATAACAGCTTTTCCGACGTTGCGAGGACTTCAATGCAACCCTGAACTGTTGATAAAGGCTGAAGCGGATGTATTTCGGCAAAACCTGGCAGTGAGGCGATTTTTTCATTTATTTTCGGATTGTACTTCATGGTACAACTTCCGAGCGGATAAAAACCGTTATTAACACCGTAGGCGCGGCGTTCTAGCTCCGAATAGTGGCGGCTAACGTCGTTTTCAGAAAGCTGAGGTAAAAGCGCGTCCTTTTCACGTATCAGGTTTTCGGGAAGTGCTTTGACGGGCAGATCACATTCCGGCAGATAGACAGAGCTTCTGCCCGATATGCTTTTTTCAAAAAGCAGTTTCATTAACATCACACCTCCCGAAGAATACTAACCAGCAAATCGATTTCGTCTTTTGTGTTCATTTCGGTTGCACACCAGAGAATACCGCCGTCAGACAAGGGCAAGCCACCAAGTATGCCCTTTTCTTCAAGCGCCGACATAAGCTTTTCAGCCTTCACAGGGGACTCGGTAACGAATTCGTGGAAGAACTCTCCGCTATAACGAAGCGAAAAACCCGGAACGTCCGAAATGCGTGTTGCCATAAAGTGCGCTTTTGACATACATTGGACGGCGGCGTTTTTGATGCCTTCCGGCCCCATGGCTGCCATGTATACAGCGGCGGTAGTCGCGCAAAGCGCCTGATTTGAGCAAATGTTGCTGCTTGCTTTTTCGCGGCGTATATGCTGTTCTCTGGCTTGCAGAGTAAGTACGAAAGCTCTGTTTCCCTCTGAATCGGTGGTTTCTCCGACAATGCGCCCGGGGAGCTTGCGCATCATAGCGGTAGTTGCCGCCATAAAGCCAAGGTAAGGGCCTCCAAAAGAAAGCGGCATACCGAGCGGCTGACCTTCGCCCACGGCAATATCTGCTCCGCACTCAGCCGGTGTTTTTAGAAGTGCCGCGGCAATTGGGTTGACACCCATAATAAGCTTGGCACCGGTTTCATGGACGAGCCGTCCGATAGCCGCGGCGTCCTCAATTTGCCCAAAGTAATTCGGCTGAGCAATGTAAACGCAGGCGACGGTTTCGTCCAGCATATCACGCAAGGCATCCGTGTCTGTCAAACCGTCTTTTTCAGGAATGATAAGTATTTCGGCATTTGCGCCCCAGCAATAGGTTTGCATCACGCTGATGACATCGGGGTGAGCGGCGGCACTGACGAGCGTTTTTGTACGTTTACGCTCGCGGCACATGGCAGACGCTTCTGCGGCCGCAGTTGCACCGTCGTAAACCGAGGCGTTGGAAACGTCCATTCCGGTAAGCTGGCAAATCATTGTCTGATATTCGAAAATTGATTGCAAAATGCCCTGCGAAAGCTCCGACTGATATGGAGTATAAGCGGTTACAAAGGTTTCCTTGGCGGTAACAGCGCTCACAATCGCAGGAATGTAGTGCCGGTATGCGCCCGCTCCACGAAAAATGGTTGGAAATACTTTGTTTTTCGCCGCAATTGCCCCAACCTCGCGCAAAGTTTCAAGCTCGCTCAGCCCATTAGGAATATTCAAATCATTTTTTTGAACGAGAGCTGAAGGCGCGTCGGAATACAGCTGTTTCAAAGAACTAAGACCAATTGCATCAAGCATTTCCTTTTTCTGCTCATCCGTGATGGAGAGATAATGTCCCATCCTTATGCCTCCTTGGCGCAAAATGCCTCATACTCTTCCGCTGTCAGTAATTCTTCGTTCGTGGAAACAACTCTTGCCTTAACAAGCCATGCGCCGTAGGGGTCGTCGTTAATCATTCCGGGTGCGTCCAGAAGCTCTTCGTTCACTTCCAGCACTGTTCCGTCAACCGGCGACATAACATCAGAGACCGCCTTGACGCTCTCAACATCACCAAAGGACTCGTCTACCGAGATTTCATCTCCGACCAAGGGGAGATTAACAAAAACCAGCTTGCCTAGGCTCTGCTGTGCAAAATCGGTTAGACCAATTTTGGCTGTGTCGCCGTCGAATTCAACCCACTCGTGGCTCTTGGAGTATTTCAGGTTTTTTGGTGTATTCATTTTGTGTGCTCCTCTTATTATTAAAATTTATTATGATTTTTTATAGAACGGGAGGGGCACTATTTCGGCATCAATCATGCGCCCACGGACGTTCACGGACAGCACCGTTCCGACTGCACTGTGAGCTTTATCAACTAAAGCCATGGCATAGGCTCCGTCCAAAAACGGAAGAAACGTGCCGGAGGTGGTTTCGCCAATCTGGTTTTCTCCGATAAAAACCGCACTGTGCTCACGTATGATGCCCCGACCGGTTACCTTCAAACCAACTCGGGCAATTTTGGGTTCTCCTTTCGCAACGAGAGCGCTTTTTCCGATAAAAATGTCTTTTTGCATCTTAACCCCAAAGTCAAGTCCTGTCTCCAGAGGGCTTACGGAATCGTCCATCTCATGACCGTACAGCGGCATTGAGGCCTCCAAACGAAGCGTATCGCGCGCACCCAAGCCGCAGGGGATAAGCCCTTCGTCTTTGCCGGCCTGCAACAGAGCGTTCCATAGCTTAAGCGCATCCTTCGTGTCACAATACAGCTCGTAACCGTGTTCTCCGGTATATCCGGTCTGAGAAACCAAGCAAATTACGCCTGCCACTTCGCAGTTGTCGATGAAAGTGTAATACTTCTCGGGGATACTGATTTCAGCGGTCAGCTTAGCCAGTATCGTTTTGGAATTGGGGCCTTGCAGCGCTATTTGTGCGATAGAATCGGACACATCCGCTAAATCAACCTCACCAAATAGATGGCTTTTCATCCACTCTACGTCTTTTTCACGGTTGCTTGCATTTACGACCACCATGTATTTGTTTTGACCCATACGGTAGATTAGCAAATCGTCTATTACACCGCCGTCCAAATTGCACATTGGACTGTATCGCACTCGACCATCGGTCATGCTTGTAAAATCGTTGGTAAAGAGGTAATTGATGTTGGCAAGCGCATCGCTTCCGCTGATAATTACCTCACCCATATGGGAAACGTCAAAAATGCCAGCCTTTTGGCGCACAGCCATGTGCTCCTCGATAATATCAGTATACTGCACAGGCATAGAATATCCCGCAAAAGGAACTATCTTTGCTCCAGAATCAACATGAAAATCAAATAGCGGCGTTTTCTTTTCCATAAGCATCTCACTTTCTAAAAATAAAAACGGAGGCACACCTAATACAAGGTGCGTCTCCGTTGCGTTACCTGAAAGATTCTTCCCCAAAAGGGAATTGCTTCTTCGGTGCCAATTTAATGGCTTTTCGAAGTTTCGTCCAAACCCGGTCCTTTTTGCCTGAGAGCTTGTCGCTGTTTCTCCTTCGGCGTCAAATCTGTTAAATCGCTGCTAATTTGATCTCTCCCGAGTCCTTCATCCGAACAATATTTAATTAATTTGAGTTTAGCACTTGGACCATATGCTGTCAACAAAAATGAAAACTATCTAATTCAAAAACTAATGTTTCAAAACCTGCAAGAGAAAGACGTATAATTGAAGGCGGAAATGTCGCCAAGGATGAACGGCTGAACCGAGTAGCTCGCAAATGGTAGCTTTAAGAAGAAGCAAAAAACTATAAAATGCCACTGATTTGTTGAAAAATATAATTATAACCAACAAAAAAGCGATGCGATTGGCGGAAAATTGTGTTGAAAATTGTCGAAATCGACAAAATTCTACAAAAGCTGAGATTATAGTTAGATTTCAAAGGTTATCATGATATACTCAAATTGGAATGAAAATAATGGCAATACTAACTTAATAGATTGCGACAAAAGCGGTTGAATGTTTGGACTGTATGATTTAATCGTATCAAAAACGGTCTTCGACTAGATTCATCCGAAGCGGGAATCGAGCATACACTTTTCAAAGGCAGTACTTTTGCAAAACGGAAACTCATGATAAGAAAGGAACTCATCAACGGAACCGAAGTTGGTTTGCAAACCCACGATAAAGACAGAGAGGGAAAATTGCCATGCTCAAAGTCATTTTGATTGATGATGATACGTTTGCGCTGAGAAAAATTGAATTTCTGCTAAAAAACAAAGAAGATATTGAAGTCGTAGGCACGTTTACTGATCCCCATAAGGGGATTGACGCCGTTGCTGAGTTGAAGCCAAATGCGGTGTTTTTGGATACTGAAGTGACACAGTTAATGAGCGCGTATGTGGAGTCAACAATACTTGACAGGTGTACTGAAACCAGTATGGTTTTTATGAGCGATTGCGGACAGTACGCCGTTGATGCTTATGAGAAGCGCGCAACAGATTATATTATTAAGCCGATTTCGGAACAACGGCTTAATAATACGCTTGCCAGGCTCAGAAACAAAGCCAGAATTATTGATCCTGATTCCGAAAAGAAACTCGAAATTAATTGTTTGGGTAGGTTCCAAATTGGCTTCAAAGGGCAGAAGCCCATTAAGTGGTGTACCGAGAAAACGCAGGAAGTATTCGCGTTTCTGCTCCATAACAGGGGGAGAAAGGTCAATAGTGAGGAAATGATGGGTCAAATCTGGCCGGATACTGATCCCATTATGGCTGGACACCTTCTGCACAACGCAATATACTTTATTCAAAAAACGCTCAAGGAATACGGAATCTATGAGAATCAGGCACAAATTGTGGGAAGATACTCACTGATAATTAAGGACGCTGAGCTGGACGCCGAGCAATTTGCGGAGTGGTGCGAAAGAAGAAAAATATCCGGAAATATCGAAGACTGTATTGGCTGTATTAGCAAATACACAGGTGAGTATTTTGAATCCAGTGGCTGGATATGGGCAGTGAAAGTGCGCGAATTGCTTGCAAGAGAGTATTTGAAGACGGTCTTGGTTCTTGCCGAGCAACTGATGAGAAACGGCGAATATGAATCCACGGAGGACCTGCTGCTCAACGCATATTATAATTGCCCGTATGAGGAAAGCGTAACTGAATGGCTGCTGGACCTATACAGTCTGACGGGAGATAAAGTGAAGGCAATGCTACAGTTCCAGGAATACAGTAGGACGTTGAAAAATGAGCTGGGAGTTAATCCCAGCGCGAATGTAGTCAAAAAAATCACTGAGATACAGGGAATCCAGAATTTACAAATCAGCTATTAATTTATTTGTGAAATGGCCCCCAAAAAGTTAGACTTAATATTTTCGAGTATCCGAAAGGGCTTGCAGTCTGCACAAAGTGGACGGCAAGCCCTTAAGCTTTGCCTTGTCACGGCGGTATTGAAGTCACAACGGCTTGATTTTTTGTGCCTTGTTGAAGGTTTGATTTGATTTTTCACAGTTATTTGCATCTTGTAATAGACTTTCAATATCAAAACTTGTATACTACAATAATCGACAAAATGCTATTTCAATAGTTGGAGATGGCACTTTGCTAATAAATTGTGTTCTGTTATGATGAGTTGCAACAGCTTGAACGAGCTAGTATTTTACATGAATTACGGCTGCAATTGCTAAGGGAAAGGTTCTGTGTGAATATGCTTTACTATACGTTGATACTCATGCGGTTAGTGCAGACGGCTGCGTATATCATGCTGTTTTTCTATGCACTGATAAAACTGAAAGAGCCGAAGCGGAAACGGATAACAATTACCATGATAATGTATGTTGTGGTTATCTTGGCATATTGTGCTGTTGCGATTTTCTTTGGACAGAAAATTGCGGAAAGCTTGGCTGTACCAGTCGAAATTGGGCTGTGTCTTATCCTGATAATTATCTGCTCCGCTGACAAGTGGCCGGTATCACTATTTATCATGTTCACTCAGTTTAATCTGTACCTTGGAATAAGATACCTTTCACGAATATTTACCACAGAAGATGTGGGAATCGTGTATGAGGCCTCAAATTTTATTTACCGCACACTCATGTACGTAGCTCTTCTGTTTTTCTTGTTCAAAATTGCACGTCCATTTTTCCGAAGAGTGGTTGAGCAGCTGGAAAAAGAGTGGTATTTAATTGCGATGGTAGCCGGTGCATTCTATGTTCTGGAGGCTGTCATTCAATACTATCCGCGAATTTACTGGCAAGAGGCAGACAAACGCTGGTATCTGGTTGTAAGCTCCTACCTGCTGTTTATAGCCGTCTACCTGCTGTTATTTAAGTCAATCGGGGCTTTTTTGAAAAAACATGAAACTCAGGAGCAAGGGCGCATCCTAACTCTACAAAACAAGATGTGGCAAGAACAGATTGAGGAGCAAAAAAATGCTGTCAGTTCTGCTCGCCGTGACCGTCACGACCTTCGCCATCATTACGACACTCTTTTGGCAATGCTCCAGGGTGGTAAAACACAGGAAGCCGTTTCCTATTTGAACGCACAGACACAGAGGGCGGAAAACATGGCTCTTGCCGGTGTTTGTGAGCATCTAGCAGCGAATGCAATCCTGTCAAGATGGTCAGCGCGGGCAAGGGATAACGGGATAAAAACTGAAATCGACGCTAAAATCCCCGCAAATCTACCGATGGATGAGGTCGCGCTGGTTGGTATCCTTGCCAACTCCTTTGAAAACGCTGTGGAAGGCTGCCGTCGCGTGCCTGACGAAACAGAGAGATTCATCACCGCGAAGATTGCCTATTCAGTATATAACGGAGCCGGGACGCTTCACATTGTATTCGAAAACTCATGTGCGGATAACATTGTGTTTGAAAATGGCTTTCCAAAATCGCAGAAGCGCGGCGGCGGAACGGGAACAAAGAGCATTGCATATACCGCCGAGCGATATAACGGAATGGTGGAATATTCCGCCGAGAATGGCGTTTTCAAGACGCGTATTCTCCTCCACTTGTGATTCATACTTCAAAAAAATAGAAATAATTTGACATTTACGCTAAATATACGACAAATACGCCATGGCCGGTTTTCGGCCATGGCGTATTTGCGTTATTTGTCGTTGGTAATGGAGGCTGGATTGCTTACAAGCTTTTCACTGTCTGCGAAGGCGGAGGGAACGCTCGACATCGGAAGCGGTTCCATCTCCATTGTGGATGGAAGTAGTGGAACGCATATGCTTCTCTCCACATATATTTAAATGCTTGCAGATAGCTTTCATTAGCATATTGGAGTACACACAAAAATGTGTAATTACATATTATGTTATAGAAAGGAGGTGAGTGAATACGTCAAAATCAAAGTGTAACAAAACTCAAAATGGCAGCGATGCTTTCGGAATAGATAATGAACACTGTGACATGAAAGTCTGGAAATGTAGAGAAGATGCTTCCGACGAAGACTGTGAGAGCAATTGCAGATGTAATCATGTAACTTGCTGTTGTAACTGTCCCCCTGGGCCTCGTGGCCCTACTGGACCTACTGGACCCGCGGGTGCAACCGGAGCCACTGGCCCCGCAGGTGCAACTGGAGCAACTGGAGCAACCGGCCCCACAGGAGCAGCAGGCGCGGTGGGCGCAACCGGAGCAACCGGCCCCACAGGAACAGCAGGCGCTACTGGTGCAACTGGAGCCACCGGCCCCGCAGGAACAGCAGGAGCGGTTGGTGCAACCGGAGCCACTGGCCCCGCAGGTGCTACTGGTGCTACCGGAGCCACCGGCCCCGCAGGAACAGCAGGAGCGGTTGGCGCTACCGGAGCCACCGGCCCCGCAGGCGCAACAGGCGCGGCGGGTGCAACAGGCGCGGCGGGTGCAACAGGAGCGGCAGGTCCACAGGGACTAATCGGCCCCGCAGGCCCTCAAGGTATAGCAGGTATAACCGGAGCAACCGGTCCTGCAGGAACAGCAGGCGCAGTGGGTGCAACCGGAGCCACCGGCCCCGCAGGCGCAACAGGCGCGGCGGGTGCAACAGGAGCGGCAGGCCCACAGGGACTAATCGGCCCAGCAGGCCCTCAAGGCGTAGCGGGTATAACCGGAGCCACCGGCCCCGCAGGAGCGACAGGCGCTACTGGTGCAACAGGAGCGGCAGGCCCACAGGGACTAATCGGCCCAGCAGGCCCTCAAGGCATAGCGGGTATAACCGGAGCCACTGGCCCCGCAGGAGCAACAGGAGCAACAGGTGCAACTGGCGCAACAGGCCCGGCTGGAGGAGTATTAGCTTTCGCAGATTTCTTTGCATTAATGCCGCCGGATAATGCGGCAACAGTAGCTGTCGGCGCCAATGTGGAATTCCCACAAAATGGGCCAGCCAGCTTGCCAGCGACCATTTTCCGCACGAATGCCAGCACCTTTAACTTGGCTGCGATTGGCACTTATCAAGTCTTGTTCCAGGTGAGCGTAACCGAAGCCGGCCAATTGGTTTTATCTCTCGATTCGGGAGCAGGTGCGACTGACTTGCCCTTTACTGTAGCCGGACGCTCTACAGGAACTTCCCAAATAACAGGAGTTGCTCTCGTAACAACAACAGTCATAAATTCCCTGCTGACTGTACGGAACCCTTCAGGAAATTCAACAGCGTTAACCATTACACCTTTGGCAGGAGGGGCTCGAGCTGTTTCGGCGCACCTTACTATTATGAGAATCGCCTAATTGAATGTTGCCAATGAAAATCCAGTACTACTATTAGTCTGTTAATGTTTTTCATGATGGCGCCGATGCTTCTAAATCGAAGCTGAAAATAACAGATAGGTCTTCATATAGCTTTCGCCGTATGAAGGCCTATCTGGATATATTAAACAATATCAAGAGGAGTATATTATGTCAAAATTACGATTCCATTTATTAGGGTTGGCTCACTTGGAAACGAATAAGCAAAATTCTTCCTGCGCCTATACTCAAAAAATAGTAAAGCTAGCAAAAATGATAAAGGAATATGGACATACAATCTATTTTTATGGCGTTGAGGGATCTGAGGTAGCGTGTGATGAATTTATTCCTGTTTCAACACAAGAAATTCTGAAAAGAACATATGGCGATTACGACAGGTCGACAAATTTCTTTCGTCATGATCCTAACGATTTTGCGCATCAGTATTTCAACCTTAATGCCATAAAAGCTATTTTGGATAATAAGCAGGAAAAAGATATCCTTTTATGTCCTATGGGAAATTATCAGAAACCGATTGCAGACAAGGTGCAGCTACTTACAATTGAACCCGGGATAGGCTATACAGGAGTATTTTCATCACATCGAGTTTTTGAGTCCTATGCTTGGATGCATTATGTTTACGGACTGCTAAATGTTGATAACGGAGCTTGGTACGATGCAGTGATACCCAATTATTTTGATCCTGAAGACTTCCCATTTCAGCCAAACAAGCAAGACTATTTGCTCTATTTTGGCAGAATAGTCGGCCGAAAAGGGGTTCAGGTTGCTTCCGAGGTGGCCAAGGCGACCGGAAATCAATTATATATCGTTGGGCAGGGCTCTTTGGATAACCCTGATGAGGGCTTAAATTTGAGTGAAGAAGAACATATTGTCTATAAGCCTGCCGTAGGTCCGGCTGAGAGAGCTGAATTGCTGGGAAATGCAAAAGCTGTTCTAATGCCCACCTATTATTTAGAACCGTTTGGAGGAGTTAACGTCGAAGCTCAGCTTTGCGGTACTCCTGTTATTACTACTGACTGGGGCGTTTTTCCTGAAACTGTTTTACATGGGGTAACAGGCTATAGGTGCAGGGTCTTTGAAGAATTCTGCTGGGCAGTTAATAATATTTCTAAAATCAATCCACTAGATTGCCGAATGTGGGCGGAAAAAAACTACTCAATGGAGCGTGTTGGCAAGATGTACGAGGAATATTTTCAAAGGGTTTATAGCCTCTTTGATAAGGGCTGGTATCAGCCTAATGATGAACGCAGGGAGTTGGACTGGCTAAAACGTAACTATCCAAATTGAGCGGGCAAAGCTTGAGGCGCCTCCCAGCGGGGTTGAAATGACAGACGAAGATGCGGAGGGGCTTCTTGTTCTGCTAAATTGAATTGATAATGTGGCGATTGATGCTTGCGACTTTTTAGGTTGGGGGAGATTAAACTTCGCTTTCTTCTGGGAACGTTCGCAAAACAAATTGCATCTCGTTATCATGGGGCTGAATTAGAAAACGTAATACAATTTCATGCATCAAAATAGCCCTGTATCCATTGGAATACAGGGCAAATTGGTGCATCTATCCAGGTTCGAAGTGGAGTTCTCGCTGTTTCCGCAAACGCTGATAAAGAATTTTCTCGATAATAGAATATATGTGACGACATTTGCTTTAATTCGCTGTAAAACTAATGTGGATATGTGCAAAGTTTGTGCATATTTTCATTAATGAGGTTGAACTTTGCTTTTCCTTGAATTCGAGCGAGCTGGCATTTTTGCGATAAGAACTCCGAGTACTTTTACGAAAATGTTTTATAAAATAGAGATTTAAAACATCGAAAAGCGAGGAAAATTTGTGAATCATAAGATTAACTTAAAACTAATAGCTACGATTTCGCTTATCATTCTGTTTGCTGCGTTTGCATTTAGGAGTCTGATATTTGGAAACAAAGAGACTAAACAGCCTGTGGTAAAAGATGGATGCGTTGACCTTTCTGGTTGGGATTTGAAAAATGGCGACACAGTTGTGCTGGATGGGCAATGGGAATTTTACTGGAACAGTTTATTGGATTTTGAAGATTTTAAGACTGAAAAACCCGATGCTTATGTTAAAGTACCAAGCGCATGGAATGATTATAAGATTGATAATAAAATCTTAGGCGGATTTGGTTATGCTACGTACAGGCTTCATGTGAAAACTGGGATTCCCGATGAGTCTGTGATGGGATTAAAGCTTCATACATTTTCAAGTGCATATAAGCTGTTCATAAATGGTAAGATGGTTGCTTCAAGTGGCGAAATAGGTAAAAGCCTTGACACTGAAGTCGGTGAGTAAAGGCCAATGGCTGCAGTCTTTGAGGCTCCTGCTAAGGAATTTGACATAGTTATTCGGGTTTCAAATTATCATTATGCAAGGGGTGGGTTTTGGTCAAGTGTTTCATTGGGCAATCATGAGGCTATTATGAAACTAGCGAACGCAGAAGATGGCAAGGAAATTTTTGTAATTGGCGGAGCCCTGTTGCTGGCGGTTTTTTTATTTTGCAATATTTGTTATGAAAAGAGAGCTTAAATTCAGCCTTTATTTTGCCGGTTTCTGCATTATGCTTTGTTTAAGAGTCAGCACAGTCGGTCAATTCACGGTCTTTCGTTATTTACAGATAAGAGATTATAATATTGTGGCTGCCTGTTGGTATACAGCTACTATCTGGATGCTGATGTTCATGATTTTGTACGAGACAGCAGAAAATTTTGTGTAAAAGTGAATAAGAGACTTCCTTTCAGTCGAGAATTCAAGTAAGAAGAATTTTTAAACTGAAAGGAAGTTTTTTTATGCCAGCAACACCGGCAGAATTGATGAAAGAGTATGTAAATAGCCAAAATTTCGGCAGCACCACAGAGGTCATGGCAGCAATGAAAGAAATGTTTAGGGACGTTCTACAGCAGGTCATGGAGCGTGAGTTGGAAAACAAGCTCGGCTACGAAAAGAGTGAAAGAACATCAGAAAATGACGAAACAACGG
>CAZLLK010000043.1:0-24079 GCA_964560435.1 uncultured Oscillospiraceae bacterium | reverse complement strand
AAGACGGAGGCCTCTCACGCCTCAATCGGGAGTTCGACTCTCCCACGGGTCACCATTTCCCACTTCTATAGTTTTCAAGCCTTTTAGGGTTGAATATTTACCGACGATATGCACCATTAGCTCAGTTGGTAGAGCACCTGACTCTTAATCAGGGTGTCCACGGTTCGAGCCCGTGATGGTGTACCATCCCATTGGGGTGCGTATAACACCCCAATGGAATCCCTGAAAAATATTGCTTGACATTTTAATACTTTTATTGTAGTATTTGGCCACGGCCATTTACATAGTTGGTGTTTTTTACGATGAGGGTCCACCCGTTCCCATTCCGAACACGGAAGTTAAGCTCATCTGTGCCCACAATACTTGACTGGAGACGGTCCGGGAAGATAGGTCAATGCCAACATTAAATGGGCCTAATATAATTTATTATATTAGGCTCTTATATTCCTCCTTAGCTCAGTCGGTAGAGCATGCGGCTGTTAACCGCAGGGTCGTCTGTTCGAGTCAGACAGGGGGAGCCACTTAAACGGTATTGCCGTCACGAATATCGTGACGGCAATGCTTGTATAAGGGCCTTTAGCTCAGTTGGTTAGAGCAACCGGCTCATAACCGGTCGGTCCGGGGTTCGAGTCCCTGAAGGCCCACCAATTTAATATTTGTATGCGTTAGAGTATGTGTTTCCGCCTAGTTTCGCGTGTAACTACTACCCAGTCGTTGCTGTGGCTTGTATTTTCGGGTAGGAACGCTGACTGGGATAAGACGCGCTTGGTATTTAGGTAGTACGCAAACCCTTAAAATTTACTTTTACGTCATAGTTTAGCTCTTTGTAATGAGTTAATATTGTGACTGATGCGCTTTCTTGGGAAGCATTTCTTGATTTTGGATTGCTTAATTTGCGATACGGTCTATAGTTTTCTGTTTATAAGTATGATTTATGTGTTCCAAATGAGTACGTCAAGTTTCGTTATATAGGGGTATAGCTCAGCCGGTAGAGCGGCGGTCTCCAAAACCGTAGGCCGAGGGTTCGATCCCTTCTGCCCCTGCCAATAAGAAAGCCTGTAATCTAAACGGTTACTGGCTTTCTTGCCGTTTTAAACGGTGTGTTATCCCTTAAGTTTTTCCTAACAGAAAATTATAATTCTTTTTTATGAATAAACCTCCCACTTTCCTTTTGTATTGGAGCGGTTATTTTCATGCCGGTTTTACGTTGAAATATAGGAGTCCATTTGGTCACCCGAGGCCTGTTTCATTTCTTCGGTAACTTGGGCTTACTAATTAAGACAAGCGCTTGGCCTATTGCTATCAGCATGACTATTCGGAGATTCAATCCCTGCTTTTTATCCTGTCTGACTATGTGTGGGCTATAAAGAAGGAAATGGAAACCGTAATGGAAATCAATGCAGTAGCAGATAAAGCAACGCAATAACGGATTGACAGTTAGCCAGTTTTTTGTGCAAGACCATAAAGAACAAAGCGGTCAACCCTAATCGGCTGACCGTCATATTTTTCAATAATCACTCATTTATCTCGTCAGCCGATATTGCCGCTACCGTGAGGGCAACAATTACTCTCAATGCGACATGTTATTGGTGTTAGTTTGACTATTATTTATGCCATTTGAATGTTCGCTATTTTATTTTGAAATGCAAACGTTCGTGGCTTTTAGCTTACGGCTGTCCTTAGGGTCTTTTTCGGTGTCAAAAGTCACTTTCTGTCCCTCGTCCAAAGACTTATAACCTTCGGATTTGATTGCAGAAAAATGCACAAACACATCGTCTCCGCCGTTGTCATTTGAAATAAAGCCGAAGCCCTTTTCCGAGTTGAACCATTTTACTGTACCGTTATTCATTGGGTACCTCCATAAATTTTATTTGTACCCAGAAAAACAAAAATCACACGTCAAACAAACCATCAAACAAAAATGATCTGCAAACCTGTGAGAACATAGACATTATCTTGAATACTTTTTTAGTATACCCTTTAACACCGCTGTTGTCAATGGTAGTAATATTCCATTATTAAGCTAGCGGTTGATGTAATGCGCGAAGCTTTTCTTGTTGAAAGAGATGGCTAAATTAAAGCCCGCCCTGATTATGCACCGCCCCAGAGTTAACGGACAGTAAAAACAAGACCCCTTGGATAGGTCAAGAAAAACTGGACACGAAGTTAAGTATTTAAGAATATTGTATTTCAAACTGCAAAGGGCTTTGCCAGCCCAGCGCAGAGTGAATCCGTTTTGTGTTGTAATAAGTTTCAATATATTTGAAAATGTCCTGCCGAGCTTGTTCGGGATTGTCATGATTGGCATCTTGAACAAGCTCTCTTTTTAGCGTACGGTAAAAAGATTCCATAACTGCATTGTCATAAGGATTTCCCTTCCTGCTCATACGTTGCTGGCAGCCGTAGCGGAGCAGTAGAGCTTGAAAACGCTGAGAGGTGTATTGAGAACCACGGTCTGTGTGAACCAGGAGGCCTTCATTAGGATGCTCTCGACCAACCGCCTGATAGAATGCCGACATAACAAGGCTGTCTTTTATTCTGGTATCCATAGACCAGCCGACGACCTTTCGAGAAAAGATATCAATAAAAACAGCCAAATAGAGGAATCCATGCTGCGTAGGGACATAAATAATGTCACCGACCCAGATTTTGTTCTTATCTGTTGCTGAAAAGACTCGGTTCAAAACGTTCTCACGCTCTTCATACTGTGTTCGATTTGGATAGTATCGGTAAGACTTTCTGGCACCTTTAGCAGCAAGCCCCTGCTCGCTCATTAAGTGACATACGCGTTTGACATTCACATTAACATTTCGCTGTAACATGATTTGCTGAATTCTCCGCGAACCGTAACGACCTTCATTCTCATTGAAGATATCTGCAATCATTTCAGATAAAGCTTCGTTTTCGATTGTTCTTTTGCTTTTGCGGCGATGAAGATAATCGTAGTAACCGGAGCGTGAGATATGTAATATTTTGCAGGCTTTCTTGATGTTGTATTTCTTGTCGTTTTCCTTTAGAAACTGAAATCTCACACATTCTTTTTCTTCAAGAAGGCCTGGAGTTTTTTTAGTAGGTCGTTTTCCGTCTTTAATTCTTCAGTTTCTTTTTGAAACTTCTTAATCTCATAAGTAGAGTTAAAAAGTGCGTTCCCATGCCCTGGAAACGCACTTTCGCCATATTCAACGTACTCATTAATCCAACGACGCAGGCTGGTACCGCTGATCCCCAAATCCTTAGCTACCTCAAGGACAGACTTATCCGAAGTCTGCCCCATCTTTACTGCCGCAATTTTGAATTGCTTGTCGTATACCGCTCTTTTCATAAACTGTTCCACCTTTCGCTCTTTTATTGGTGTCCAGTTTATTATACACCCTCCAATTGGGGGATTTCTTGCAATGTCCGTTTTTCCTGGTTCAGTTCATTATTAATCGGAGCGGCTTTTTAATAGTTTCCCCGTCATTTATCGTTGTTGCCTGCAGGAGTTTGTTGTCGTTTTAGTGTTACTTGAATAAACAAGCAGACCACGCGCAATAAAAAAATAGAGCAGTTCATGATTGATTATTGTGTGAGCGTAGCAGGCGGGAAGCAATTCGGTGTAGGTTCGCGAACAGAGAAATAAAAAATGCGGGGAAACCGAGTTGAGAAGGATTAGCCCACTCGGTTTCCTCGCTCTCAGAATGAGCGCGGCGCTGTCCCTTTGGAAGAGAAGAACGGTTCCACTCTCGTACTAAGCGTTCGTGTTTTTGATGTTCATATTGCAGGTTGCTGCTGGGTTGCGCAGTGGACATTTCCACCACCCAGGAACATCTCGTGGCAGCTCACGCCGACAACTTCACGGTCGGGGTAAATTTCGCGGAGGAGTTTTTCGGCTTCCGCATCATAGGTGTCGTCGAATTTTGGGAAAACTATTCCGCCGTTTGCGGTGTAGTAGTTGACGTATGAGGCCGGAAGTCGTGTACCTGCTTCAGGGGGCCAAAATTCGCAGACCTGATCCATTCCATCGCGTTCCTCTTCGGTTAGATAGATGGGATTGGGAATGTGGAGCTTGTGGACTTTAAGCTTTCTGCCCTTAGCGTCTGTCGTGGCGGAAAGAATGTCATAGCATTCCTTAGAGATTTCGTGTTGGGGGTCACTTTCGTCGTCTGTCCAGGCAAGAACGCACTCCCCGGGCTTTACGAAGTTGAAAATGTTGTCGACGTGCCCGTTTGTTTCGTCAAGATAGATGCCGCGCTTGAGCCAGATTATTTTATCAACATTGAGATATACTTTGAGAGTTTCCTCAATTTCATCCTTTGCGAGCTGTGGGTTTCTTCCTTCGCTCAAAAGGCAAGACTCGGTTACAACTAGTGTGCCCTCGCCATCGGTGTGTAAAGAGCCGCCCTCAAGGACAAAGTCATCAAGGCGGTATCGGTCGGCACCGATGAGCCCGCACATTTTGCTTGCAACGCGGTCATCCTTATCCCAGGGGAAATACAGGCCATCAACCAGTCCGCCCCAGGCGTTGAAGGACCAGTCAACGCCACGGATTTCCGTTCCGTTTGTTACAAAGGTAGCACCGGTATCTCTTATCCAAAAGTCGTCATTTGATATTTCTATAACCTGCGCAAAATCACCTACCATCATTGTGGCAACATCATACTGGTCGTTATTTACGCAAACTGTAACAGGTTCAAAACGGCTGATTGCCTGTGCAAATTCAACAAATGCTTTTTGCGCAAGCTTTGCGCCATAGCGGAAGGTATCTCTGCGCTGAGGCCAAATCATCCAGCAACGCTCATGCTTTTCAAATTCTGCCGGCATTCTAAAGCCGTCTTCGCGGGGAGTAGTAAGAGCTTTCAATTTTTATGTCCTTTCTTATTTCTTGTTCTTCTTTAATGCGGAAGCAATTAGTATTTCGCCTATTGCGAGTGTGACGGCTAAGCCACCGACCAATATGAGCGTATATTTTACTGGATCCTCACCCTCGGGAGGAAGAATAAACCCGGCAATTGAAATTACGAGAAGAATGAAGTTCAAAGCTGCAACTATGGTCGGGAAAATCTTGCCGGGAATTTTGAATGGACGCTCGGCATCGGGGTCAGATTTGCGGAGCTTCAAAATTGCAAATGACATCACGATGTAGGGCAGGAAGAAGATTATGGAGGTGAAAGCAAGAAGCGTCCAGAATAGACCGCTGCTGGAGCTTGCAGTAAAGCCATAAACGAGGAGCAGAGCTGTCGATGCAGCGCCTAGAAGAACAGCAGGGCCGACTGGAGAGTGATGCTTGTTGGACTTTGCAAAAAACGCAGGGAGCTCGCCGGCTTCGCCAGCTTCAAGAGCTGCAGCGTTGCCGCCGATTGTCCAGCCGAAAATGTAGCTTGCATATACGAATACAAGTGAGATGCCAATGAGGATAATTGCAATTCTGCTGCCGCCGAATACTACGATCAGCGCGTCAATAAGACCGGAAGCTTCGTCAATTGCGCCCATAGGCATAATGATGAGAACCGCAACGGCGCTGAGAATATATACGAGCATTGAAATTATGCCGGTAACCAATAGCGATTTCGGAACGTCTCTTCTGGGGTCTTCCATTTGGCCTGCGTTGCAGGAAATGAGGTCCATTCCGCTCAGACCATAGATGTAAACGGGAATAAGCGCAAACAGGTTAAAGTCAAACTTAGGAATTATAGATTCTGTTGAAAAAACATTCTGTGAGCCTTGGGTAACCAGCGTGTAAACACCACCGCCGATAAGTGCGGCGCAAACTAAAAATTTGAGTAATGATCCGATGGTGGAGAGAATTTTGCTGTCCTGGAGGGACATACAGTTAAGTCCAACAGCAAGCCACGTGCCGATGATTGAAACAACAGTAACGGTGAGGATTGACATATCGGGGAAGAAAAGCTGCTGGAAAACGACAAGGAGCGCAACCATTGTGCATGGAACGAAGCCAACGACGTTTACCCAGTAATACCACGTGGTTCGGGCTGCCCATTTACTCCCGAAGGCATTGAGCGTCCAAACATAAATTCCGCCCTGGTCGGGGTAGGTGGAACCCAGCTCAGCACAAATCAGACCGTGGCACAGCAGATAAATTAGTCCGAATGTGAGCATACAGAAAATCATCGAGGGTCCAAGCGTTGCCTGAGAGGCAACAAGCTCAATTGAGAAGAATGAAGCGAATGACAGGCATATAATGTCAAATAATTTCAGTTTCTTTTTTGTGTCCATAGAAAAGCTCCTTCTGATGTAGTAATTTATTTGAGCGCCGAATTTTGAGTGCTGTTGTTGGAATTAAATCGCACTCCAATTGGAATATGAATTTACTAGTTGGGCACGGGGATAATTGATTACGCCTAACTTCAGAAAAATGGTTAATTATTTTAGTCTTGTATCCAAGAAGCTTCTGACCTTGCCTTCGTTGTAAGCGAGTAAGGTTTCGTCAGCTTCTCTCATACGGGGGTAGAGGTACCAAGCCAAAAGTCCGCGCTGTGTGTGCAGACGGTTTTCGGCTTCCTGAAAAACGATGGAGCGTGTGGGGTGATCCAGGACCTCGCTTGTAATTTCAACCTCACGGTTTGCGGGCAGGCAGTGAAGCGCCTTGCAATGCTTGGGAGCGCGGTTTAGCATATCCATGTTAAGCTGATATTTGGGCATAAAGTTTGCCATGCGATCCGCTTCTTCCTCCTCGTAGCCGTAGTAAGTCCAAACGTCGGGAACGATGAAGTCTGCATCCTTTATAGCCGCATCAACGTCGTCGGTAACTACAAGTGTGCCGCCGGTCTCTGCCATCTTACCGCGGATTTTCTTCTGCTCGCCCTCGGACATGGAATAGGGCTTGGGGGAGCAAACTGTATAACGAAGGCCGAGTGTTGCGCACATATGGCCGGTTTCCTTGCTCATAATGCCGGTGTCCTCGCGGGAGTCGCCTACAAAAACAACGTGAATATCTTCAAATTTCTTGCCCGCGGGAAGGTTCTCGGACATGGTGAAGAAGTCGCAGATGCCCTGAGTGGGGTGGTTGTAATATGTCATTGCGTTGAAAACAGGCACATTTGCATATTCAGCAAGTTTAAGTATGGTTTCGTGCTCCTTGGTGCGGAGCATAATGCCCTGGCACATACTGGAGATAACGCGTGCGGTGTCCTTGATTGCTTCGTGAGAGCCGAAGTGGATTTCGCCGGGCTTGAGATAGAGTGCGTGACCGCCAAGGTCTGTCATTGCAGTTTCAAAGGATACACGTGTGCGGGTGGAGGGCTCCTCGAAAATCATCGCAAGGGATGCGCCCTTGAGGATTTTGGGAATAGCGCCCTGCATATCCATTTCCTTGAGCATACGAATGGTCTCGAAGATATCAAGCATTTCCTGCTTTGTGAAATCGATGGTGTCGATAAAGTGATTTACTTCACCTTTGGTTCTTGTGTTTGCGTGCATTTGGATGACCTCCGTAGATTAAGTTATTATACGATACGATATTATGTCGCGATTGCCCCATTTTTGGCGCAACGCCTTTTGTTACTATGAATAAAGCATACAAAAGTCCATCGTAATTGTCTATAGTATTTGGGCATACTGTTACACTTGAAAACCACATAGCAATATGATACAATTGCGTTAACAATGTTACATGGGAGGTAAAAGCATGGACTTTTTTGAAGTCACAAACGTACATCTGCCGGAACTAAACGAAAATGAACGCAAGATATTTGACTATATTGTACATAATATGGGCTCGGTTTCTGGAATGAATATACGAGAGCTAGCGCAAAATTGCTATGTATCAACTACTACAATTGTTCGTTTTTCCAAGAAGCTCGGATTTCAAGGATACAGGGAGTTTACGGACTCTATACGCTTTACCCTTCACAATATGGACAAGACGGAGCTTCCCGATGTTTTGTGGAAAAGGGAGTACAGCGAGGAGTATATTAAGAACATTATTGAGAGTATCCGAGTGATTTCTCAGGAAAAAATCGATAGATTTCGCGCTGCACTAAAATCGGGCACCAGCATCTATTTTTACGGCAGCGGCTTAAACCGAGAAGCGGCACACTACGCCTATCGTGTGTTCACGGCAATCGGCTACTGCACGTATTTTCCCGAAGAAGAATATGAAATAAAATCCATGCTAACCCACATGAAAAATGAGGACATTTTGTTCCTGTTTTCCATCACAGGAGAGGATACTGACGTAATTAACATAGTGGAAAGTGCAAATATTAAATGTAAGCCGTTTGTGACCTCTATCACGTGGTCAGGGAATAATGTGCTTCAAAATATCAGCGATTTGGATTTTTATATTTTTGCCGACCAGCTTCAATTCAACGGCATCAATCTTACCTCACGAATTTCAATGATTGCAATTGTGGAAATGCTTGCTTACAGTCTTATCGCGAAGCGCAAGTAACACTGTTCACGCAATTGTTACAACTTAACGTGTTGTTACACCCGAAGCAAAACGCCCAATTGTTATGAACAATTGGGCGTTGGTGTTTTTAATTCGACATATTTGAAATTAAAAATGGGCAAACAAGCTGAGTAGCACGGTTAGCCCACACTTTTGTAACAATTGAAATAAGCTTTAGTGTCGCCGAATCTGGCTTGATAAGGTGGTTGCTCAAAATTTGCGGCATCATCCTTTTGAATAAACCATTGAATAATTTCTTATATCTGCATCGGGAAATTTAACATCAGCAACAGCTTGAAATCCATGTTTTTGATAAAATGCTACGTTTTTTGGGTCTTGTGTTTCGAGGTAACATTGGTGCGAATATGATTTCATGAAATCAAGGCTATACTGCATCAATGCATAGCCGTAGCCTTGCCCTTGCTTTTTTTGTGAAACGCAAATGGGAGAAATATGCCAATAGGGTTGCTCAATGTTTTTTTCAGTTTGAGCATCAGCAAAGGCATTGAAACTCATAATCTTTTTTCGCTGGGACTTGCTGCAAGCAAATATTGCTTTCATTCCACCGTACCGAATCATGTCTATCACTGACATTTTTTGATGTGGGTTAATTAGAATAATAACACTTTCGCAATCATCACTCACAAACACTTTTCCCTTTTCAATACCATACTTCAATCGGAATCTCATGAAGCTGGTTAAGAACTTTTTACGGCTTATTTCGTCCTCAAAAAAATATCCATATAGACGATTGTGTAGAAATGCATCGCACATAACATTGATGGTTTTTTAAAGTCACTAAATTGAAATTCCCGTATGTTCATGTTTACCAGCACCTTATATTAAATTAGCTCTGCGTGTGTGAAAATCAATCATACTATTTCAAAAACATTTTGTTAGGAAGGTGTTTTTTGAAAGCTGATTACTTCACTTCTGATTTCTTTCGCAATTTTAGTGTTAAGTTCCGTAGTTCTGCCATGCTCTGAAAAAGTTGAACAGCCGTAGTTGCCTTGTCTTTTGCAGATTGTTCGGGTTGTGTTTGGCTTGAAATTTGCTCCATAACATGCCTAACATCCTGTAATTCCAACAAATTAACCGCAAGACAGAAAATACCTTTGCGCCGTCCGTCATCGTAATTTTTCAGTAGCGTTTCCAGTATGGAGATTTTTTCATTAAGATCATTTCTGTAAGCGTCTATTCCCAAGGCTTTTGCGTTCTCCATATCACAGAACTGTTTTAAATGTGTGATAAAGGAATCTGATTGGTCGGCACCGTCATATTTTTTGCAGGGATATTCGTCACATTGAAAGCAGTATTCAAGCCCATTGCGTTGACTGCAAGATAATACTCCACATGAAGGATGTTTTGTCAAGAAGCCTTCACCCGAACAGCCGGGGCATTTAGACGTGCCATCCATTTGATAACGAGGGCATAACCCACAATTTAATCCACAAGCTGAAAACAAAGGGTATTCTCGCTGTTTATATTCCATACCTATTCCCCTTTTTGTATAAATAACTAATTTCAAGTTCAAATAAATGTTTTGTTATATAATATAAATTTGCTCCTTGAGCGTAGAATTTTCGCTTCAGTTTCAAAAAAGTTTTCTTCGGTATGATTATAAAACAAGATTACTACATTAAAATAATATCTTCAACCAATTAAGTGGGAATAACAGAAAGGACTCTTCCACGATGGAAAAAAATTCATTCACCATCCTTATGCAAGCATGCTCTGGACTATTCGCTGATTATGGCAAAGTAAGAGCCACTGCGTTTTAAAATTGCAGTGGCTCTATTTCTAAAATTAGTAATCTAACAACCTACCGTAATTGTTCCAATCTCCATACATGATATTCTGTCTTGTGTTATCAATCAGCTTTTCTAGGCGGCTTTGAAATAGGTCTGGCTGCTTTTTGTAAGTCTGAATTGTATCAATGCGTATTCTTTGATACAATTCGGGAAACGTCTGAAAGTTTTTCCACGCAATGTCATCTTTCTGTAATGCCTCCAAAATGTTGGGGTCAACAACAAACCCGTGTTGCGACATATCTGGAAGTATCGACCTACCTGCATCAGTCATTTTTCCCAACTTCTCCATGCGGCGGACTCGTTCTTTGTTTAATTCAGTCCATCGACTGTTTTTCACGCGGATAGCTAAACGTTGCGCGGTTTCGGTATCCGATATTTTCTTGGTCGTGCAATCTATCCATCCAAAGCAGAGTGCCTCTTCTACTGCATCAATATACCAAAACGTTTCATCATCTTTCGGTGTTCCTCGTTTTACAACAATCCAACATTCTTTTTCCTTATTGCAATTTTGAGTCAGCCAAAATCGAAATTCATCACGATTTTTGACGCGAAGTATATTTATTGGTTCCACCCTATGTCTCCTATAAATCTTAATACGTATTTTGAAATTCGATTTATCAAGCTTCGAGACAGATGAAGTTGTCAACCAGCTCCTGAAGCTCATTGACAAAACGCGATAAATGAAAACCATCGCAAACGGCATGATGTACCTGTACGGATAGCGGCAACAAGCTGCGTCCATTCGAGGTTTCGATTTTTCCCATTGTAAAAATGGGAGATAGATATTCATATCCCTTTTGCAAATTGAGGTTTAATCCATCAAATGATACCCACGGAACCATAGATACTGGAAATATGTTCTTCGGAACATCGGGTTTGGCAATCATACGCTCTATCGAGCCATATTCTTTCATATCCAGCTTGTACTCAGCCACAAATGCCGCGTAGTCATCAAAATAAGCCGTCCAGATGTTCGAGAAGGCTTCGGTTTCTTTATGAAATACTGTATAGCAAGGAACGAGATAATCGTAAATACCCACATCGCCATTGCTGTCAAGGGCTGTTCGAAACTCCTCGTGCCTATTTACAACTGTAGTGAGCAGATAAAGCATCGAAGGGTAAAGGCTAAGCTTTTGTTCAAGCAAGCAGGTGACATCAAGGCGAACCGTCATGCTATAGGTGCATGGCAAATTGGAAAAATAATGATTGAAATACTCTTCGCGCTTCCAAGTGGAGCGGTCAATTTTTTGGAATAGCATAAGTTTCTCCTTAGCGTTGGACTTTTTCGTTATTTTACCATGTTAAGCTGTAAAAATCCATGACATAGGTGTGATTATAGAATGAACGGTCAATAGATTGTTGTGCTGCCCATATATGACGATACTCCGAAGCTAAAAATAAAGCGTACAGGACGGCTCCACAAGCCATCCTGTACGTTTTTGAGGTTATTCCGAGGTTTCCTAGTCGGCATGCTGTTTTGCGTTTTCGCTTGCGCGAGCTTATTTACTCAACTTCTCTCAAGCGTTCTACGATACTTTGATTGTTCGTGGCACCATAAGCGATGAGCGGTATCAGGATACCCAGCATCAGCAGAATGGGTATAACAATCAGCAATGGCCAAAAAACAAAGCAATAACTGGTGAACCAGATGTGACCACACATCGGGCGAACTATCAATAGCGAGCAAACGATACTCAACACAACAGAGCTTGCTGCCGTCAAAACCGCATAATATAGTCCTTCACAGTAAAGCATCTTTACAAGCTGCTTTCGCGTCATGCCGATGCTTTCCAGCATGGCAAATTCCTTGCGGCGAGTCAGAATACTTGTCAAAATTGCGTTGATGAAGTTCAAAACTCCGATGAGTCCAATAATCAACGCCAATGACCCGCCAATCAGAACTGCCATATTCCGTATGCCCTCAAGGCCTGCCAGAGCAGTGAACTTTGAGCTATAATTCATGGTTGGCTCATCGTTGTCTGTATACTGCTTCAAAAAGGTTTCCATTTCGGTTTCTTTATCGTCAGCCACGTCAAAAGCATAGCTCATGGCATAGGTGTTACCCGTCAGCTCTTCATACACAGTTGCCGGCAAAAAGAAGGTTGAACCCATATAACCACCGTCTGTGTTGGTGTCTGAGTTTGCAATTACATGACCAAGCACGGTCATCTCTCTTACCGTATCGCCGCAGGTCAGAGTGAACGAATCACCGACCTTGAGGTTAATGCTGTTCACATCCACATTTCCGTAATCATCTGTTGAAACACCCTCAAGAACATAGGCTCCGGTTGTGAGTTTGGCAGCATCGAGTTCACCGTCTACTAGGTGAAGACGACTAAACGGAAATTCGTCAAGCCCATATAGAGCAGTGGAATACGAACCATCTGGCCACTGATTCATTGTTTGTGCGGTGGTTTCGCTTGTGTAGCTGCCCCAGCCACCATAAAGACGTCCGCCTGCCTCAAAACCATCTTGCTCACTGACGGCGGAGATGAAGCATTCGCTCAATGCGCTTTCTTCACCGCGGTATTTAAAGTTGAACATATCTGCATGAGCAATCAAGAAGTCTGAATCGCAGAATTTTTCAAGTGCCGCATTAACGTCCACGCTCTGAGAAAAGGTGAACACCGTGTTGGTAAGCACAATGCTCAGGCATAAACTAAGTATTACCAGTGAGGTGCGCTTTTTGTTGCGACCCAGATTTGCCAGCGCCATACGTTCGGGCTTTGCGCCGCCTGTGGACTTTTTCAGCTTTTTACTGTTGCCCTGAACATTATCGGTGTAATGAGCCGCTTCGACCGGAGACACCTTTGACGCCAGCCTTCCGGGCTTGTGAGTGCTGATGAGCACTGTAATAAGCGCAAAAATAGCGGCACCTAAAAAAATGAGCGGATTGGGCGAGACTGAAACGGCACTGCCTGCATAGGTGGATTGTGCCATCAATGTCGGCACCAGTGACTTGCCCACAAAGAAACCGCCCAGTAAGCCAAGTGGGATGCCCATTAGCGACAGAACAAGCGCCTGACGGCGGATTATGGTGCGTAGCTGGCGACCTGTTGTGCCGATGGTTTTCAGAAGACCATAAAAACGGATGTCGCGTATAACGGAGATTTGAAAAATGTTGTAGATGATTAAATAGCCTGTGAACACGAACAACAGAAGTGCGAATGCAAGGCCCGCTATTGTTGCGGCATCAAGGGAAAAGCCGGTGGACATATAAGCCCAGTTGATGCCTGTCGCAATGAAATGGGATGTGCCGTCCTCAGCTGAGAAACCACTTTCGGTCAAAACGGTGTTTAGGTTCTGCTCAATGTTTAGGCTGTTCTCAAACTTCATATACCCACTGATAGCGCCTGTGAGCGAAGAGTCCTCATAGTAGGTGTTGTTGAGCTCATCCAAATGAGCATCCATATAAGCACGAGAGGATAATATTTGCCCCACATTGAAGCCGGGGTCGCTTTCCCACCAGCCTGCCAATACGAAATCGCGCTCAACCGGCTTGCCGTGAACGGTAAGCTCTAAGGTGAGAGGTGCGCCAAGCTCAAGAGGAACGCCCAGCAGCTCAAGCGTCTTTGTATCGGTTATTACCTCGTTTTCGGCCTGTGGTTTGTGACCGCTTGTTGGTTCCGCAAAACCGAATTTAAGACCCACGTCGTCGTAATACCAAAACTCGGTATGTCGCCTTATGAGCTTTTCGTTGTCAACGTTGTCGCAAAGCGTCCGACAATAAGCCATATCTTTGATAAGCGGATGTCTACTTACTTTGGCATACTCTTCATCGGTAACGTACTTGATGACAGCGTGACCATCACCTCCGGACATAACCATGGTGGCACGCTGTATACTCTCCACGGCACCAAAGCCCATTGTAAAAATGCTGGTGAATAGGAGTGCGGTCAGCGCTATAGCAAGAACTGCAACGATGTTACGTGTTTTGTTGGCCTTGAAGCTCTTGTCCGCTAAATTTCGGACAGCCTTTTTGTTCCGTACCGTAATCATTTGCAGTCACCATTTACAATTTTCCCATCCTCGATACGGATGATACGGTCGGCAAGCTGTGCAATCTCTTCGTTGTGAGTAATCATTACAATAGTCTGACTGAATTTCTGACCGGTCACCTTCAAAAGCCCCAAAACATCCTGACTGGTTTTGCTGTCGAGATTGCCTGTGGGTTCGTCGGCAAGTATAATTGCGGGCTTGGATGCCAGCGCACGGGCAATCGCAACACGCTGCTGCTGACCGCCGGAAAGGTTATTCGGAAGGTTCTGAAGCTTGCTTTCAATGCCAAGCGCTTCAATAATTTGCGCCAAATATGTGGCGTCCGGCTGGTTGCCGTCCAGTTGGATGGGGAGTACGATGTTTTCATACACATTTAACACCGGGACGAGGTTGTAGTTTTGAAACACGAAGCCGATTTTGCGGCGACGAAAGATAGTTAGTTCTTCGTCTTTCAAAGAGAATATATCTTTACCGTCCACCTTGACGCTGCCGGAGCTTGGTCTGTCAAGCCCACCGAGCATATTCAAAAGCGTTGATTTGCCGCTGCCGGAGGTGCCGACGATGGCGACAAATTCGCCTTTTTCCACTGAAAAGTTCACGCCGTCCAGCGCATGGACAGAGGTGTCGCCGCTGCCGTAGATTTTTTTTAGCTCGCTTGTTTGTAATATGGTCATTTAGTTTTCCTCCAAAAGAAAAGTCTGTATTGCGGTTTTCTACAATACAGACTTTAACATAGCAATCTTTCCACATTCTTTCTCAAATCTAACAGTTTTGAAAGATTCTATTTTCCATTGGGAGAAAAATTGAGAATGTAGAGCCATGTCCCGGCTTTGAGGATACTTTAATGTACCCTCCGCCGGATGAAATGATTTCTCTTGCCAAAAACAGACCTATTCCCTCGCCCTCCTGCTCTCTGACAGACGCGGAGCGGTAAAATCGCGAAAATATTTTGCTGTGCTCTTCCTCTGGAATGCCAATGCCATTATCGACAACATCAATTCGGCAGAACATCTCATAAGGTGTTGCTTTGATTTTTATAGTGCATTTAGCAGGGGAATATTTCACCGCATTGTCAATGATGTTATACACTGCCTCGGTTGTCCATTTAACATCAAAATAAGCAGAGCTGTCCGTCGGCTCCAATTCGATGACGATTTCTTTCGGCTCCGCTTTAGGTTCGATTTGAGATATTGCGGCGTCTAGCAGCGTTTGAACTGCGCCCTTTTTAGGGTTGACGGTGATTATTCCTGTTTCCAGCCGCGAGATTTTCACAAGAGAACTAATCAGAAAATTCAGCTTTTCTGCTTGTGAAGATAATGCGTTTACGCAGACGGCACAGTCTTCCGGAAGCTCACGCTCGCTGAGTAGCTGAGAATAGAGCAAAATGTTTGCAACGGGCGTTTTTGTCTGATGTGATATGTCCGAAATCAGGCCTTTAATTTTGTTTTTTTCCTCGGTCAGGTTTTTTGAGGACATTGAGCAGGTGGACAAATACCGTGCCATTTTTGTTTCAACGGCCGAAAGTGAGGATTCGTCAAAAACGCTTTCGGTGAAATTACCGTCCATGGCACTGTCCAGCATGGCATTCAGGCTGTCGATGGTTTGACGCATTTTTCTTCGATATAGGAGAATCGCAGTGATTGAAGCGGCAATTGCGGCAACCGCTACGATAGCACAGATTAATTCGAGTGTGTCCATCATTTCACCGCCCATGTGTAGCCGATGCCGTAAACCGTTTTGATGTATTCGGGGGAGGAAGGGGAGTCCTCCAGCTTGTCGCGCAAACGCTTGATTGTAACCGAAAGTGCGTTTTCATCAACATATTCGGCTCCGTCCGTCCAGATTAAGTCGACCAAGTGCGCTCTCGAAAGCGTGTTACCTCTGTTTTCAATCAAAATACGGAGTAGCTTCTGTTCGGTTTTGCTAAGCTCTATCGGAGCGCTGTTTTTTGAGAACTCCATTTTGCCAAAGGAGAACAAAAACCCATCAACTTCTATCGTATTGGGAGCGGCAGAATTCCCGCTTCTTAGACGGGCGTTCACCCGTGCTCTCAGCACCGCCAGACTAAACGGCTTGGTAATATAATCGTCGGCGCCCAATTCCAGACCTGTAACCACGTCCATTTCCATATCGTTGGCGGTCAGAAGGATTACCGTTACAGAGGACGATTTGCGAATAAATTTGAGGAAATCAAGTCCGTTTCCATCGGGGAGGTTGATGTCCAGAAGAATTAAATCAAAGTGAATAGACTCTATGCTTTGCTTTGCGGAACGCAAATCCTGTGCCTGAACAAAAGAAAGCTCACTATCTTTAAGCGCAAGAGCTATGCCATTGCTTAACGAAAGGTCGTCTTCAACAATCAATATCTTTTTTATTGCACACACCTCCGATACAAAATATATTGAGTATAAGCAGTTTGATTTTTTAGAGCGCCTTGCTATTGATATTGCGTTTTCATTATATCATAGCCGCAGGGCGGCGAAATGATATATAAATTTTAATCAAGCGCGAGCCGACAGGGTCGGCGTAAGGGCGATATAATGTCTATTATATCATAGGAAATGTGGAGGGTTCCACAAGATTTGTGCAAGCAACAGAATAATATCCGCTCCTATGGGCAAAAGTTCTAAAAATGTAACAAATTCTCGTTCTTCGGGCGAAATATTACGTAAATTGTTAATAATATTTGCGACTTAGAGAAAATAGTGATATTCTCAATGCACCAATAAAAGAAAAATAGCGGTAACCATTGCTATAGTGATTTTTTCGATTTGACAGCAGATAGGCTGGACAAGCTTAATTTAACATAGAAAAGATATTCGATTATTTTGCAAGGACTGAAGGGACGACACGCTGTTATCTCGTCTTTCGAAAAAGTTCCTCTCGAGATGAAGGGCTAGAGCGGAACAGTTCTTACACTGCGAAATGAAGATTATTTCATAGAGTAAGATTCCGGTGAGAGGTTGGCTTTCTCAAAAAACAAAAATAGAAAGAAAAAAAGGAAATAATAACAATGGGTGAGAAAAAAGTCAGCCTTTGGAAAAGCATTTTGTTTACCATTTGCACAATCATAGCATTGGATAGTTTCGTAGCTCCCGCAATTATCGGCGTTTCTTCAATTACTATCTGGATTATTGCGGCAATTCTGTTTTTTATCCCCTACGGGCTTATCAGCGCAGAAATCGGCTCAACCTATCCTGATGATGGAGGAATATACAGCTGGATTAAGCGTGCATTTGGCGAAAGGCTTGCAGTGCTGGGTGGCTGGTATTACTGGGTAAACGTGTCGTTTTGGATGCCTGCCGTCTTTGTCGCTTTTGCGACATGGTTCTCCTATGCCTTTATGCCAGAGGCAAACCCTTGGGTATTGGCCGGAATTGCAACTGCAATGTGCTGGCTTGTAGTTTACATCGGCATCCGCGGCGTTGAGTTAAGCCTTGCGGTTACTAGCATAGCGGCAATCGCGAAGGTCGCCGTTCTCATCATTTTCGGAGTTTTGGGCGTTGCTTATGGCATGAAAAATGGTTTTGCCAACGATTTCTCTCTAAAGAGCTTCATGCCATCCTTCGATAACACCACGCAATACATCACGGTAATTATCTATAACTTGATGGGCGTTGAGCTTATCGGCTCAATCGGCAGTAAAATTGACAAGCCAGAAAAGACCATTCCGAAGATGACGATTTTTGCAGGTGCCATTATTACTCTGCTTTATGTGTTCGGAACTTTTGGCATCCTGTGTGCGGTGCCAGCGGGTCAAATTGACACAGCTTCCGGCTTCTTCTATGCAATGCAGGAAATCTGCTCTGTATTCGGCCCTGCTCAGAATGCGGTGTTCTATGTTATCATCGTGGTTTCGATGCTTACGCTTGTATCCAACATGGTATCCTGGTCGTTAGGAGCAAACGAGGTGCTTGCAGCAGCAGAGCTTGATAAGCGCAGCAAGTTACTTGGCATTCGCAGCAAGAAGTATAACACGCCCTCCGGACTTTATTTTATCATGGGCATAGTCTCCACGCTTCTTATCGTTCTCAACTTCTCTTTTAGCGCGGATGCAAATGAAGTTTTCTGGATTTTGCTGTCCTTCTGTATGGTAATTTTCCAGCTTCCATATCTTCTCATGTTTCCGGCCGCCTGCAAACTGCGTATTAGTGATCCGGATGCCGTCCGTCCTTATAAGGTCCCCGGCGGCAATGTTGGTATCTTTATTTGCGCAGCGCTCTGTGAACTGTTTATTGTCATGTCAATCATTTTGGCGTTTAAAGGCGCAAGCTCTGGAATGTCTTTGTGGACTTTAATTATTGGTATGGTTGTTACCACCGCGCTCGGCCTCTGGCTCTATAAGGCTGGGGACAAAAAGAAGTCATAATTTGTTTGAAAAAATTACAAAAAATAGTAGTAAAATAATCACACAAAACAGCTCGTCCAAAGCACCGATTTAGGCTTTGGACGAGCTGAAACAAATTATAAAAAAATGAGGTGTTACTACTTCGATAAGGATACATTTTGTTGATACCGGCGACTTTCCTAAGCGGGAGCTTCTCGATATCATCAGTCTTTCTTTCAATCAAAAGCAAGCGCTGTGTAAAAAACTGTTCCTGACCATTACACCAGTTTTTCAAAATAAAAATACGTTTCGTCATCTCCGCATTTTTTCATGCAGGAGGAAAGCATCTTGAATGATGCGGCATTTTCCTTGAAGCACTTTGCCACCAATCGAGTCAAGTGAACCTTATAAAGCGCCCAATTTGCCGCAGCGGTAAAGGCCTCCGTTCCGTAACCGTTTCCGCCGTAGTCTTTTGCAATACGGCAGCCCAATTCCGCGTCACCGCGGTAGTTGAAGCTGTACAGCACGGCCTCACCGATGAGTTTTCCGTCTAAACGCACGGCAAAGTTGACCGCCGCACAGTTGCAAAAGTCAGCTCTTGCCACCTTGAGAAAGCTGTCTGGCTCCATCTCTTCGCCCAGCCCTGCCACATCGTCGTAGCCCCAGAAGCGGTTGCGTTCGGAGTCCAGAACAAGCGCGTTATAGGCGGCCAAATCGTCCTCCGTTATCGCAGAGAGGGTTAACCGATCTGTTTTAAGGACCGGAATTTCCTTAACATGACAGACAAGCTCGTTTTGTGGCTCGAAGCGGTATTTTGGAGCAAGCTTTATCGGCCCATATTGCAGCTTTGAGGTGCGCAGACCACGGTCGGCGGCATCGTCTTCCCTGTTGATGTAGCTAATCCCGTCGCCATAGTGTTTGGCAAAGGCTTGCACCAGCGTAGGGTAGACGCCCTCGAATGAGTAGAGTGCTTTTTCAAGATGTATAATCAGAGTTTGACCGCACTTTTCGGCGAGAGACAGGGCAATCAGACGGTCGCCGTCGAACATACCGCCAGCCAAAAACCACGGTTTTTTCACGAGCTTCAGCATCTTTTTTGCAAGAGCCAGCTCTCTATTTGCATTAAAGTCGGTTTTGGTAAACTCTTTGCCGAATTCTTCTAAGAAAGCTTCGATTATGGGCAAGTCTGTCCCCGTCAGCGGACGAAATTCGGCGTTCGGATAGGCCTTTCGGAACTTGTTGATGTGGTTGCGCTGACCGGCGTATTTAGAACCGGCAAAATTTTGAAGGTCTTCTGCGTTGTAAAGGTAATCTCGCCAGGTGCGAATATTGCTAACCCGAACGTATGGGTACCGCGAAAGCAGCAGGGTGGCTTCTTCCTCTGGAACGACGGAGATGACAAGGGGAATCCCCTGCTTCAAACAATAGCCTTCAATGGCGGCGAGAGCGCCCTCCTCGTCTCCGTCCGGCCCGGGAACGGGGAAATCAAAGACGTATTTCCCGTCAATAAAGTTTCTCACAATCAGACAGCCGTTCGCTTCCGTCCAGGATGGGTTCAGCACGGTGCGCCATAAAAGCTTGGTCCCGAGCGAATATTCACATAGTCCATAGTTGCAGTTCTTGTAATAACGGAGCAGCTTGCTGCCGTCGCTTTGCGTTACGGGCTTAAAACTCAGCATAATTAAATCCCTCATCGTTTTTTCTATAGTCAACTATAATATTTCTGCCGATGTATGGTGATGTGCCGATTGCCTGTTACATTACCAATATTATAGGATTATTTTTACCTCTTGGCAACATCCTCAGTAATGTTTTTCGGATGGCATTAGGTCTACTTGCCTATGTTTTGCGTTCTATTGTAATAAATACCGAGAAAAAACTCATTTCCGCCACTCATGTTTTTTCTTTGTACTGAATATGTATTGTGTAAGTAAAATTGCTGAAATTGCATTGCACTGGACGGTAGAAGAATGTATAATGTGACAATAAATGAGCACATATTAAGAAAATAAACAGGAGGCTCTTATGGAGACGACCAAAAAGAAGAAACATATCGTGAGAAACATTATACTCATTGCAATTGCGGCACTTATTGTGGGATTTGTTCTTTATAAGGTCATATCGGGCTACATATCAACACTTCCAAAATACGCTTACAGCTATGGCGAGGTTACAGCGGAAAGCATGGTTGCATATCCGGATACAAGCTTTGCGGTTATGAGCGACATCCATTACTACGACACATCGCTTGGAACCACCGGAAAGGCCTTTGAAGAATGCATGAATTCCGACCGCAAGCTCTTGAAGCAAAGCGCTGAGCTTACCGAGCGGGCTGTTGATAAAATCATTGATTCAGGCGTCAAATTTGTGCTTGTGAGCGGAGATCTTACAAAAGACGGAGAAAAGCTGAACCACGAAAAAGTTTCGGCGCAGTTCCAGCGGCTTGTTGACAAGGGCATCAAGGTTTACGTCGTACCGGGCAACCACGATGTAAACAACCCCCTTGCGGAAAAGTACGTTGGGGACGGCACCGAGCCTGTGGAAAATGTATCAGCAGAAGACTTTGCGGAAATATATAAAAATTGCGGCTATGGCGATGCGCTCATGCGCGACCCCAGTTCGTTGAGCTATGTTGCCGAACCAGAGGACGGACTTTGGCTTGTGGCACTGGATTCCAACGAATCTGAAAAAAATCAACCCAATACAGAGGAAATCTGGGCGGGAGAGCTTGTGCAGACCCAAATCGATTGGCTTCAGGATGTTCTTAAGCAGGCAAATGAACAAGGCAAGGCTGTCATAGCCCTTGAGCACCACGGCATAGTTGAGCATTGGAATGGCCAGAGCAAGCTGCATCCCGATTACCTGCTCAGCGATAATAAATATGTTGGCAAATTGCTTGCCTCCTATGGCGTTCGTCTGGCATTCACCGGACATTATCACGCACAGGATATTTCGATGCAAGACTACGGAGAACAGGGCTTCATTTACGATGCGGAAACCGGCTCGCTGAGCACCGCACCGTGCTCCATGAGGTTTTGCACCATTGCAAGCAACAACTTCACAGATAAGACCGAACACCTTGTTGACAGCTACGGAGCGGATTTTGCCGCGTCTGCCATGGCTTTTGTAAAAAAGACAATCTTTACCGAGGCGTATAATACGATTAGGGGCTATCATGTTTCGGAAAAAGACGCGGAATATATCGCGAACACAGTCGCCGATGCCTATATCGCGCATTACGACGGTGACGAAAAAGCAGCAGCTCATGTGGCAATTGACACAAGCAAGCTTAGTCTTTGGAGCAATCTAATCTATTCACAGTATTCATACGTCATTGACGGCTTGTGGAATGACGTGACGTCGGCTGACAGCAACACCACGTTCAGTCTTGGCTCGGCAGTGTAGTTCTGATTTAACAGAATCGGAATTATAGGGAGCCTTTTAAAAAACGATTAAATCCCCCGATACAGTCATTGCAATTGTATCGGGGGATTTTCATGTTGTTACGGTAACGTTATTTTTGCTTTCTTGAAAGGTTAATCAACGCCAGCCCATAGAAGACTACGGCGGTGGCAAGCAGAATGATTATGCTCGTAAGCGGCGTAACCACTGTGTCGCCGAATTTAAAGGTTACACCCATCATGGCTTCAAAGTCGGAGACGACCTGTGCAGGAGCGCCGTTAAAGGTTGCGTCCATAGGCACCTGCATCATTTCCTGACGAAATAACACGGCACCGTGTGAGACGGGGAAGCACTTGACAATCCACTGCACGCCTTCCGGGAGCTGACCTATTGGCAAATAGATGCCCGTCAAGAAACCAATAAGCGTTCCAACAATAGCACTGGCGGCTGCGAAAGCGTTGTTGCTCTTGAAAAAAGAAACCAAGAACAAAACCATTGAGGTGTTTGCGAAGGTTGTAAGTACAATAAGCCCGAACACCTTGATAAACGTTATGGCGTCCATCAGCTGACCGCCGCCAGAGACAATATATAGCTCTGCAAGAACCGCCGTAATAAGGCTCATTATTATGCCGACAACCACAGAGCCTATTATATAGCCGCCGAGGACGCTGCTTTTCCTTAAGGGTGACGCTGCAAAATCCTTCGTGATTTTCTTGTCTTTGTCATTCACCATAATTCCAAATGCGCCCATTGTGGAGGTGAAAGAGGTAACGGCAAGAAGTCCCGCCATAATCCATGAATCCATCAGAAAGCGAACGCCACTCATGCCTTTAAAGCTTTTTATCCATACATCACCAAGAAATAGCGCATATAGACCGATAATTATTATTACCGACATAAGAGAAAAGAAAACTGCGCTTTTATCCTTGAAGAACACTTTTAGATTTCTGATACCTAAGCTTTTCATTCTCTTATCTCCGTTCCTGTGATTGCGATGAACGCGTCGTCCATTGTGCCCTTGACGACCTCGAAGCTCTCGATTAATTCACGGCAGCTCTCTATAATCGCAAGTGAATCCAGAGTGGAGTGCAGGGGAATAGTAACCGTGTCAGCGATTACGGTACAGGTGAGGTTCTTTTCCGCAATTATACTCTCAATTTCGTCGGTTTTACGTGACGAAATGATGAGTCTGTCGTTTGAATACTTTTCTTTAAGCTCTGAGGGCGTGCCGTTTGCCGAAATCTCGCCCTTGTCAATGACGATTACATAGTCGGCACAGGCGGCCTCCTCCATGTAGTGCGTTGTCAGAAAAACAGTGGTGTCGTACTTCTTGCGGATGTCGGTAATAGTGTCCCAGACATACCGGCGAGTCTGCGGGTCAAGCCCCGTTGTCGGCTCATCGAGAAACAGAATTTTCGGCGTGTTGATTAGCGCTCTGGCAATATCGCAGCGTCTGCGCTGTCCGCCCGAGAGCTTCCCGTAGGGGCGCTTTAAAATGTCGGTAACGCCCGTCGTTTCGGCGGTGTTGGCAACTGCCTCCTTGAGCTTTTTTCCTTTGAGGCCGTAAAATCCACCGCGTATTTTAAGGTTTTCCTCAACGGTCAGAAGCTCATCCAAAAGCCCGTCTTGAAAAACTGCGCCAATGATTTTTCGAATTTCCGTGTCCTGCTTGCCGAGAGTGAAGCCGTCCACGGTGACGGTTCCGCTGTCGGGCTTGAGAAATGTGCAGATTATGTCGATAGTTGTTGATTTTCCGGCTCCATTCGGGCCGAGAAATGCAAACAGCTTGCCCTTTTCAACATAAAAATCCAGTCCGTTTACAGCTTTGATACTGCCATAGGACTTGTGCAGACCCTCGACTTCGATTATTTTGTCCATGCGCTCCTCCTGAAAATGGTTTGGGGGAATTGATATTTCACTAATTATAATTGATTTGCCACAGTTTGTCATTAAAATAACGAAATAATAGTTGATTTATGCATCTTGACGAAGTCGCAGCTTTTTGGGGTCGGAGCTATCACTTAAATGAAAAACCATCATAATATGTATTGAAACACGGAAGGAAGTGGTGCCATGAAATTTGCCGTAATCGGTGGTGATATGCGAATTGTCCGCCTTGCCGCAATGCTTGAGAGCGAGGGGCACGAAATT
>CAZLLK010000042.1:0-24412 GCA_964560435.1 uncultured Oscillospiraceae bacterium | reverse complement strand
TTCCGTGCTTATCTTAACAGATACTCGGGATTTTTTCAAGGTCTTTTGATGTGTATGTCATAAGACCTTTTAATTTTTTGATTATATATGCGAAATCTGAACACACCAATTCGCCGCCTGTCCTCCTCTTTTGAAAAAGAACACGCAGCTATATTAAAAGTGTGTAACTGATTTAGCATTTTCTAAATATGACTCATGCGCTGCGCTGAAGACACAACGCATGAGCTGCCGGTCGCCGGCAAATTGAACCTTGTAAAACACAAAGCCCAAACTTCGCTTTGTTATAATGTGCAAAGGAACAAAAATCTGTACGACCCGAGAAGGGAAAAGCAGCTATCAGTCGAAAGACATCAAGAGCAACAAACGGATCGGTTATCCGGGCAAAAACCCGTACAGATGAGATACTCCTGCCCGGCCAGCGTCACTGCATTGGGGGCAGAGCCAAGAATAATACCTGCTGTGGATAATTCTGTATACGTTATCCGCGTGGATTCTCTTTAACCAAGAGAGCACCTTTGAACTGTGAAAAAACATATACCCTGCTATGCGATCGTATACTCGCTAAATATGTACGCTTCGTAGGGAGTGAGAAATCACTCCCTACGAACAACTTACTGCTTTCGCCACTGTAACCGTTGAGATTGCAGTGACATTTTGGTGGTACGCCCTGAGGGATTCGAACCCCCGACCTTCTGGTCCGTAGCCAGACGCTCTATCCAGCTGAGCTAAGGGCGCATATTCACATAGCGCTTGAGTATAATACCACAAGCCCCGGCGGAATGCAAGCCCTTTTTCAGAAAAAAATGGTGGATTTGCTCAACTGGGTTTAACGATGACTACATGTTGAATGCGCTGCCGATGCTTTCCACAATATCTCCGACTGTTTTTAGAGTCCTGCCCATCTTGTGCTGCTTGTTGTTCTTTTTGTTAGCAGCGGAAACAGTCATTCCTATCGCGGAACCTACAACCATTCCGACTCCTACGCCTTTTGCAAAGTTTCTGGTATTCATAAAATAACCTCCCGCGCGCTCATAGCGCAAAATTTGTACATTTTCTCTCGCCGAAGCAATTCGGGGCATTTTATCCGTGAAATCGGGATAAAATCGGGAGAGAGACAAGGCAACGTCCAAGCTCGTTATTAAAACCTAAGCGTTCGCCTGTCTGTTGCGAAAATAGTATGTGCAAATTGTAAATTTATATGAATTGATTTGCACATATAAGAGAAATTATGCTACAATATAACTTGCTTGAAAATTTAGGATACAACAAAGTTGATCGAAAAATTTATACTCCCTTAGCGTTGGAGGAACTTTATATATAATGTATACTCCTCTGGCAGCAAGCCCTGCCAATAAATCCGAAAGGAAATGCGCAATGACAGTTAATATCCTCGCAGTCGGAGACGTCTGCGGAAAGACGGGGATTGATTTTTTGAATCATAACCTTGCCGCTATCAAAAAGATGAATAATATCTCTTTCACGGTGGTGAACGGCGAAAACGCGAACATTGTCGGCATTACTCCTGCACAGGCTGAGAGTATCTTTTCAGGGGGTGCGGATGTTATAACACTTGGAAACCACACTTGGGCGCGCTATGAGATAAAAGAATATCTGGCAGCAAACAAACGCATTCTGCGACCCGCAAACTTTGCGCTTTGCTGTCCCGGAATGGGTCACGGGGTGTACAAAACGCCGTTTGGCGAAATTGCGGTTATAAATCTTATGGGGCGGTTCACCCTCGATTCGAACACGGACAACCCCTTTTATGTCGCTGACGAAATATTGTCAGGAATCGATACTAAAATGATTTTTGTAGATATGCACGCGGAGGCAACAAGTGAAAAAGCGGCCATGGGCTTTTATCTGGACGGCAGAGTTTCCGCCGTTTGGGGAACTCATACCCATGTTCAGACGTCCGACGGGGGCGTTTTGCCAAACGGTAGTGGATTCATTACCGACCTCGGAATGACAGGCCCCTCAGTTTCCGTGCTGGGAATCGCCCCGCAACAAAGCGTGGAAAAATTTCTGGGAGAGCCGCCGAGACGTTACGAGTCGGCTGAGGGACCCGGAAAAATGGAGTGCGCTGTGTTTACAATCGACACCGAAACGGGTAAGTGCCTGAAAGTGGAGGCACTCCGAATATTGTGATTAGTCGTAAAAACGATTTGACTATTGGTGCGCCGCTCGCCGAAAAGCGGCAACTGAGAAACATACCACGAACCTTCATTTATTGTGAGGTTTCGATGATTTTTTGTGCGCGGAGCGCGAATGGAGGTTAGAATGAAAGAGATAAGGCTACTTCATGCCGCGGATCTTCATTTGGATTCCGCGTTTGAATCGCTTTCGCCAGAAGCGGCGGCGGAAAGACGAAAAGGACAGAGAAGGCTTCTTTTCAAAATCGCAGAAATAGCGGAGAAACGAGGAGTTACCGCCGTTCTACTGTGCGGTGATATTTTTGACAGCAATACTATCGAAAGAGAAACGGAGCGCGACTTTTGCCGCGCACTGGGCGTTTTGTCATGCCCAGTTTTGGTTGCGCCGGGGAACCACGACCCCTACACAGCAGTTTCTGTTTGGGAAACCATGTCACTGCCAGAAAACATTTATGTCTTTAAAAACGCGGAGATAGAGCGTGCACTATTCCCGGGAGTTCCTGTAAAATTTTGGGGCGCCGGTTTTCAAAACACATTTTGCAATCCGCTGCTTCGAAACCTTTCAGCACCTGAAAGGCACGACGATATGCCGTATGTAATGCTTGCCCACGGCGATACTGGCACGGGTGCTGCCGATTATAACCCTATCAGCCGTGACGATCTCATAAAGTGCGGCATGGACTATGTCGCGCTGGGACATATACATGCCCGTAGCCCCCTTCAGAAGGCGGGCGAAACATCATTTGCATATCCCGGCTGTACTGAGGGCCGCGGCTATGACGAAACCGGCAAAAAGGGCGTTTTGATAGTTACTATTGCGGAAGACGAAGTATCCGAGGAATTTGTGCCTCTCGGCGGTGTTCGCTACGAGATTATTTCTGTTGATGTCAGCGGGGGGAATATGCTGCAAGCAGTACAGGAGGCGGTATGGGAGCTTACCGAAAACGACTGTTGTCGTATAATACTTACCGGCGAGTGTGTTGAGCTGCCAGATGTGAACTTGCTGAGAAAAAAGCTTAATGGACGCTTCCGTGAACTTCAGATTAGGGATGAAACCACAAAGAAGCGCGATCTTTGGGCGCTTAGGGGGCATAATACTCTGAGTGGGGTATATCTTGACAAACTATATATAATGTATAATGCCGCAGACAGCGATGGTGAGCGCGAAAAAATCGAGCTTGCCGCGCGCTACGGTTTGTCAGCGATAGAAAACGGAGGCGAGTTGATTTGATTATACATAAAATGACCGCCGTCTTTGGTATGCTGAAAAACGATACGCTTGAGTTGAGCGAAGGACTAAATATCGTCTATGCTCCCAACGAATGCGGAAAATCCACATGGTGCGGATATATAAAGGCCATGCTGTACGGTATTGACAGCTCCACTCGTGAAAAGGCAGGCATTAAGCCTGACAAGGTGCGGTTTGCACCATGGAGCGGCGCTCCGATGGCGGGAACAATGGACATAGAATATGAGGGCGCGGAGATTACGCTTTCCAGACAGGGACGCGAAAGCGCCCCGATGCGTGATTTTACCGCAACCTTTACCGGCACTTCAAACGAGGTCAGAAGCATTCAGTCTTCGGCCGTTGGTGAAACCCTTGTGGGTGTTTCTAAGGATGTTTTTGAACGAACTGCCTTTATCGGTCAGGGGAAAATTACCATTGGTGGAAGTTCTGAGCTTGAAAAAAGAATTTCCGCAATTGTCCAAACGGGAGAGGATAAATCCTCCGCCACGGAAGCTGAGGAACGCATAAAAGCAGCGATGCGCAAACGTCGCTATAATAAAAGCGGGCGTCTTCCCGAGATTGAGACAGAGATTTATGAAATCCGTAAAAACCTCTCCGAAAGTGAGCGGGAGGCGGAAAAGGGCGAGGAACTAAAAAAGGCAAAAAGGGAGGCTCTTAAGCGCAGAGACGATTTGCTTGACAAGGTTGCGGCTGTTCGCAAAACAACAAGACAGCAAACGCTCGAAAAGCTTTCAAGCTCCAGGAACTTGGTAAAAAAACAGGAAACTGAATACAACGGAATTAGCCATAAATTAGAAGAAATTACCAGACAATTGGATGACAGTATTTTTGGAAGAGAAGAACCAGATAAATGCAAGCATAGGGTCATGATAGACAAAAAGCAGTTGGACTGCATAGAAAAAGATGCTAAACACAACGGCTCGATAACGATAAATCTAGTTGCTTTGATTGCTCTTTTAATTATTGGCGGTGCTATCGCAGCTTTGTCATATTATATTCCCGCAGCGGTATTTGTCGTGTTGGCGATTGTTCAAGCGGTTAGGCTCTTCTTGGTTGACAGAGCTCAAAAAAAGGCTGAGGACGAAAAAAATAAAATTCTCGGTGAATACAAATGCCTTACGGTTGAGGGCATAGAACTGATACTGGCAGAGCACGAGCGCCTGTTTGAGGCATACATCGAACTATCGGATAACAAACAGGAATTGGCGAGAAAGCTCGGAAGAGCCGGCGAAATTCGGACACAGCTGGAAGCATCGCTTTTAAAAGACCTCGATTTCGTTGATGGCGATAACGAGGCGGCTGCATACACAAAGCTTCTGGAGGAAGCCGAAAATGCTTTGCGCAACATCCGAGAGGAGAGTGCACTTTGGGAGGGACGGCAGAGCGTTCTGAAAAACCCCGAAGAGCAGAAGGAAAAGCTTCGCGAACTGCTGGCAGAACATCAAAAGCTTACAAAAGAGAATGAAGCACTTGCGTTGGCTCTCGAAACTTTAAGAGACGCGGGGGAAGATATTTCTCACCGCATAACACCTCGTCTGAGCATGAGGACAGCAGAAATTTTTTCAAAGCTTACCGATTCGCGATATGAAGCGGTTCTACTAGACAGGGAGCTGAAAGCGTCGGCAAAACCTGTTGACGATACAGTACCGAGAGAAACGGCGTTTTTGAGTGCGGGAACGGTTGACCAGCTTTATCTTGCGGTAAGGCTTGCAATTTGCGAGCTTGCGCTCCCAAGTGAAAAAACCAGCCCAATTATTTTGGATGACGCACTGGTGAATTTCGATGATGAGCGTTGCGAAAGGGCACTTGAGTTTCTGCGCGAATTGGCGAAAGATCGGCAAATAGTGCTGTTTACATGCCACAGACGCGAAGCCTCGATAATGAAAAAGGCTCCGGATGTGTGCGTCATTGAAATCAAATAAGCAATTAAATATGAACCCTCATGAGAAACTTTAGAAATAAGCGAGAGGAAGCCGAATGAATACATTTGGAGAAAACTTAAAACTGACCATATTCGGTGAATCGCACGGCGAGTCAATCGGAATGGTGCTGGACGGTTTTCCGGCTGGCGAAAGCATTGACCTTGACTACGTTCGGGAACAGCTTGCACGCAGAGCACCGGGAACATCAGAATTGAGTACACCGAGAGTCGAGGCCGACGAGCCGATGTTTATAAGCGGTTTGCTAAACGGTTACACCACAGGCGCTCCCTTGTGTGCGATTATCAAAAACACGAATACTAAGTCATCGGATTACCACCCCGAAAAGCCTCGTCCCGGACACGCGGACTTGACAGCACAGATTAAATATAACGGCTTTTCCGATTACCGCGGAGGCGGGCCATTCAGCGGAAGACTGACGGCGGCAATGGTGATTGCGGGTGCGATTTGCAAACAAGCACTTTTAAGGAGAAACGCTATTACGGAGGCTTCAATTGTCCGAGTTGGCTCGGTCGAAAGTACGCAACACGACTTCGATTTCGCCATGCGTAAAGAAATACTCGATGCGCGCGCAAGCGGCGACAGTGTTGGCGGCGTAATAGAGTGCACGGCAACAGGGCTTCCTGCGGGCTTGGGCGGTCTTATGTTTGGCGGAATGGAAAGTAGAATAGCTTCAGCGCTCTATGCAATTCCGGGGATAAAGGGCGTTGAATTCGGCGCTGGCTTCGATATCGGGAAAATGCGCGGTTCGGAAGCGAACGACCCGATAAGGCTGGTAGATGGCAGAATATTTACCGAAACAAACAACGCCGGCGGAATAAATGGCGGAATTACGAACGGTATGCCGCTTGTTGTACGCTGCGCCATCCGTCCAACACCTTCAATTAGCCGCGAGCAAAAAACAGTTGACCTTATAAAGCAGGAAAACACAACATTGCGAGTTGTCGGCAGGCATGACCCATGCATTGTACCCCGAGCTGTGCCTGTTGTGGAGAGCATGGTGGCGTTCTGCATAATGGACGCATTTTGCGGTGAGCGGGCTTAAAGCGTTCGATATTACGAACACTTTACATATGTCTGGCAATTACTTAGAAGACGTAGATGAAAAAAACGCGGTGCTGCCGTGAGAAAAGAGAGCAAACTATGGACGACAAAACAAAAAAAGTTGAAAATGAAGAATCATCCGAAACAATAAACCAAGAAGTAGCCGAACCTATTGTGGAAACAACCGAAGAAACTGCGGCGAAAACTTCGGAGGAAATGGCTAAAGACGAAGTAGTGACCGAAACAACTGTTGAAGAGATTTCCGAAACCGTGACCGAGGGCGCAAACGAGCCGATAGAAGGTAAGAAAAACAAAATGATGTTCAACGCGATGATTAGAGCCGGTGCGGCATTACTGGTGGCGATAGCGCTTCTCGCGGTGTCGAAGTTTTCAGTCGTTGACCTTATAAAAGGTGCGAAGGAAACCGATGCCGTTCAGGACGGAGAAATAGGCTCTTTTGTAAAAACTCAAATTCCGTTGATAGTTGGATTTGTTGATGCAGAAAAAGAGAATCCTGATTCGGGAGAATACGCACTTGTACCAATGGGGACTAAGTTCGTGACTGTACACTTCACAAAGCGCTATATTGAGTCTTCCGTTGCAATCGAAAAACAAACCTATAACTTTATTAACAAAAACACCACCACCTGTGACAACTATGTGACTGTAGAGGGCACAATCGAAACGCTTTCTGAGGATATGTCCGCAAAGATGTACGATTGGTTCGCGCTTAACAAGGATTGGATGGTTAATGCCGGCGCAATCCCAAATTTGGATGACAATGCCGAATACCTCTCCGATGCGTATTTGGAGGTCGATACCGTCAAAGGAATGAGCGAGGTTCTTGTCTTCGTCCTGACCGGGCTTGCAGGGCTTTGCCTGCTCTACATTATAGTTGAGCTTGTTCTCATGGCAACGGGCTTCTATCTCGCCGACCACAAAAAGAAAAAAGCCGAATTAGTAGCTGTGGAAAATGATGTCGATGAGACTGAAGAAGAGTCCGCAGAAGCGCAGGAGACTTCCGAAAGCACCGAAAACGATGAAGAAAATAGCTCTGAAGACGGCACGGAATGCACTAAAGACGAAGAAAATTCGGGAAATAACGGCTGTTCGGAAACCGACGTAACGGAGAAATCCGACATTCAAGAGGATAAGTAATGAATCTAACAATTTGCGCGCCCTGTCATTTCGGACTTGAGGGAATTGTGGCGGACGAGATGCGGCGTTTGGGACTTCAAAACGTCCGAGCCGAAAATGGCCGCGTCCGCTTTGACGGAACGGAAGCCGATTTAGCTAAGGCAAGTGTCAATCTGCGCTGTGCAGAGAGACTTCTGGTAGAAGTCGGAAGCTTTGAAGCTGCAACCTTTGACCAGCTCTTCGAGGGCGTAAAGGTTCTTCCTTTCGAGAACTTCATTCCAAAAAACGGAAAATTTCCCGTTAAAGGCTACAGCCTTACCTCAAAGCTTTTTTCCATTTCCGATTGCCAGAGCATAATAAAAAAAGCCGTTGTCACAAGGCTTTCCAAGAAATACGGCATCGAATGGTTCCCCGAGGACGGCGAAACCATCCAAATCCAGTTTGCGATAATGAACGACATTGCCACGATTTATCTGGACACAAGCGGTGAAGGTCTGCACAAGCGCGGCTACCGCCCCGCCCATGTCGCCGCGCCCCTGAGCGAAACCTTGGCGGCGGCAATGGTCATCCTCTCACGCTATCGCGGCAGAGACGATTTCTTCGACCCCTTCTGTGGTAGCGGAACGCTTGCTATTGAAGCGGCGCTTATTGCCAAAAACCGTGCTCCGGGACTGAACCGCCGCTTTGCGGCAGAGGAATGGTCGTGCATTGACCGAAACGCATGGAGAGATGCGCGAGAGGAAGCTCCCACGCGCGAATACAAAGGCGACTACCGCATTTTCGCCTCTGACATCGACCCAGAGGCTGTTGCGATTTCAAAAAAGAACGCTGCACTCGCTGGAGTCGAGGACGTTGTTCAATTTGGGGTGGCAGATGCAACAAAATTTGATCGCAAAACCGAAAGAGGAGTAATCGTTACAAACCCGCCATATGGCGAGAGAATAATGGAAAAACGCGAGGCAGAGGGCCTTTATGCCGCTTTCGGCAAGGCGTATTTCGATTCCGAGAACTGGAATCTCTATCTTCTCTCTTCTCACACGGAATTTGAGCGCACCTTCGGAAAAAATGCCGACAAAAAGCGTAAGCTCTATAACGGCATGATAAAGTGCGACCTGTATATGTACATGAAATAATGCCGGATGCAAGGCTGATAACGCATTTCGGGGCAAAACGGATGAACAAAAAGCCTCATTTGGCGCAAGTCATCTTGCCTCATACCAAAACGGCAGTCAATTATTGAACAGATATGGATGATAATTGAAGAAAAACGGAGCAAATCAATGCTTGAAGTTGTAATACTGGTATAATCACGGTTTTATAAAAAAAATAACTGATTTTAGCCGTAATTTCGTCAAAATACAGCTTGCACATTATTCTCGCATGGATTATTATAATAGTCGTTAGCACTCGAAGGTAAGGAGTGCTAACGACCATAATTACTCAAACACAATTTTAGGAGGCATATATAATGAACATTAAACCTTTAGGTGACAGACTTGTACTAAAACAAATCGATGCCGAGGAAAAGACCAAGAGCGGAATTATCCTCACAAGCAAAGAAAAAGAAAAGCCCATGATTTTTGAGGTTGTTGTTGCAGGCGACGGTAAAATGAGCGACGGCACAGATGTCAAAATGATTCTCAAGGTAGGCGATAAGGTCGTCGCAAACAAGTATTCGGGGCTGACCGTTAAGATCGATGAGGAAGACCTTGTCATTCTCAAGCAGGGCGATATTCTCGCAATTGTTGAGGACTAATAACAGGTATGACCATGTGCTGATTGTTGGTTAGGAGTTTTGCTCCGATTTATAATCAATACATTTTTTAAAAAACTATAAAACACATTTTGGAGGTCAAACAGGATATGGCAAAACAGATTATTTACGGCGAAGAAGCACGCAGTGCACTTAAGCGCGGCGTTGACCAGCTCGCAGATACAGTTAAGATAACACTTGGACCCAAGGGCCGCAACGTAGTTCTCGAAAGAAAGTACGGCATTCCTCTTATCACCAACGATGGCGTTACAATAGCAAAGGAAATCGAGCTTAAGGATCCGTTTGAGGATATGGGCGCACAGCTCATCAAGGAAGTTTCCACAAAGACAAACGACATCGCCGGCGACGGAACCACCTCCGCAACCATTCTGGCTCAGGCAATGGTCACAGAAGGTCTTAAAAACGTAGCCGCAGGTGCAAACCCCATGATTATGCGCCGCGGAATTAAGAAGGCTGCCGACGCTGCTGTCGAAGCACTTCGCGCCAACTCCAAGCCCGTAAACGGCACCACCGACATCGCAAGAGTTGGAACCGTTTCCTCCGATGACCCGTTCATCGGCAACCTCATAGCTAATGCTATGGAAAAGGTTTCACAGAACGGCGTTATCACAATCGAAGAGAGCAAGACAGCTGAAACTTATTGCGATATCGTTGAGGGTATGCAGTTTGACCGCGGCTATCTCACCCCCTACATGGTAACAAACACCGAGAAGATGGAAGCGGTTCTCGATAACCCCTTCATCCTCATTACCGATAAGAAAATCTCCAACCTGCAGGAAATCCTCCCCGTTCTCGAGGAGACCATGAAAGCTGGCAAGAAACTTCTCATCATTGCAGAGGAAATTGACGGCGACGCACTTACCGGCATCATCGTTAATAAGCTCCGCGGCACATTCACCTGCGTATGCGTCAAGGCTCCTGGTTTCGGCGACAGACGTAAGGAAATGCTCGAGGATATCGCAATCCTCACAGGCGGCCAGGTCGTAAGCACAGAGCTTGGAATGCAGCTTGACAATTTCGACGTCGCAAACTTCGGTACTGCTCGTCAGGTCAAGATCACAAAGGATAACACCATCATCATTGACGGTGCAGGCAATCCTAAGTCTATTAAGGACAGAGTCGAGGTTATCAACCGTCAGATTGTTGACAGCACCTCTGATTATGACAAGGATAAGTACAACGAGCGTATTGCAAAGCTCGCAGGCGGCGTAGCTGTCATCAAAGTCGGCGCAGAGACTGAGACCGAGATGAAGGAAAAGAAGCTTCGCATCGAGGACGCACTCAACGCAACCCGCGCAGCAGTTGAGGAAGGCATCGTTGCAGGCGGTGGCACGGCATATGTCATGGCTTCCCTTGCAGCTGAAAAGCTTCTCGAGCAGCTTGACGGCGACGAGAAGACAGGTGCTTCAATTGTCATCAAGGCTCTTCTGGCTCCCATTCGCCAGATTGCAGAGAACGCCGGAGTTGAGGGTGCAGTGGTTCTTGACAGAGTTAAGATGGAAAACAGCATTAGCTTCGGCTATAACGCAGCAACCGAAGAGTTCTGCAACATGATTGACGCCGGCATTGTCGACCCAACTAAGGTCTGCCGCAGCGCAATCCAGAATGCAGCTTCTGTTTCTGCTATGATACTCACAACTGAGAGCCTCGTTGCAAGCATTCCCGAACCCCCGATGCCCAACATCGAAATGGGCGGCGGCGGAATGGGCGGCATGGGTGGCATGGGCGGAATGTTCTAAGCCATTAATTAAGCCTGATTTTAATAGTCCTGCAAATGAAATTCATTTGCAGGACTATTTTAGCGCTTGACATAATATTCAAGACAAGTTAGAATAAACTAATGATATTTTTAAGGATAGGGGAAATCCTTTAACTTTTCATTGAACTTCACCGGATAACGCACAAAAATGCTAGTTTATCCGTATTTTTAGTTATGCAAGCCACCAAATCAAAAATTGAAAAGGAGGTGTGTAACTTACTATGCCTTCTGGACTATGGATTATCGGCATCATCATTGCTTTGGTGCTGGTTTTTGTACTTGCTTTTTTTCTTGGCATACTTTACCGTAAACGCGTTTCCGAACGCGAGATACAGAGTGCTGAGGAAGAAGCAAAAAGAATTATAAACGAGTCTATCAAAACCGCGGAGAACAAGCGGAGAGAGGCTCTTTTAGAGGCAAAGGAAGAAATACACAAAAGCCGCGCGGAATACGAGCGCGAGGTTAAAGAACGCAGAGCAGAGCTTCAGAAGCAGGAGCGCAGGCTTCAGCAAAAAGAAGAGATGCAAGACAAGAAAACAGAACAAATCGAAAAGAAAACAGAGCAGCTCAACCGTAAAATTGTAGAGGCCGAGGAACACCAGGAAGAAATCGCGCTTCTTAAGCGGAGCCAACTCGAAATGCTGGAAAAAATTTCCGGTTACACAGTCGAGGAAGCAAAGCAACACATTATTGAGAACCTTAAAAGCGAGGTTACTCATGAAATGGCCCTTAAGATTAAGGACGCCGAAGTCAAGTATAAAGAGGAAGCGGATGCTCGTGCGCGGGAGATTATTACTCTTGCAATCCAGCGCTGCGCGGCAGACCACGCTTCCGAGGTCACAGTTTCCGTCGTACCTCTCCCCAACGACGAAATGAAAGGCCGCATTATTGGCCGTGAAGGCCGCAATATCCGCGCAATCGAAACACTTACCGGAGTTGACCTTATTATCGACGATACTCCCGAGGCAATTACTCTTTCGAGCTTTGACCCCGTGAGACGCGAGGTCGCTCGCCTTACACTCGAAAAGCTCATTCTTGATGGGCGTATTCACCCCGCAAGAATTGAAGAAATGGTCGCAAAAGCACAGAAGGAAGTCAATGCCACCATCAAAGCCGAAGGCGAGAGAGCGGTATTTGAAACCAATGTGCATGGTCTGCACCCCGACATTATCAAGCTTCTTGGCCGCATGAAATACCGCACAAGCTATGGCCAGAACGTTTTGAGCCATTCAATCGAGGTTTCGCACATCTCTGGACTAATCGCTGCGGAACTTGGTGTGAATGTTGCACTTGCAAAAAGAGCTGGACTTCTCCATGACATCGGCAAGGCAATCGACCATGAGGTCGAGGGCAGCCACGTTACAATCGGCGTTGACCTTGCACGTAAGTACAAGGAGAGCGAGGAAGTTGTCCACGCAATCCATGCTCACCACGGAGATGTTGAACCCCACACAGTTATCGCCTGCATCGTTCAGGCTGCCGACACTATTTCGGCTGCACGTCCGGGCGCACGCCGCGAGAACATCGAGAACTACGTCAAGCGTCTTGAGAAGCTTGAAGAGGTTTCAAAGAGCTTCAGCGGAGTTGAAAGCTGCTATGCAATTCAGGCAGGTCGCGAAATCCGCATCATGGTAAAGCCCGATGAAATTTCAGAGGACGATATGGTTCTGTTGGCACGTGAAATCGCAAAGAAAATCGAGAGCGAGCTCACATATCCCGGACAGATCAAGGTTCATGTCCTCCGAGAGACAAAAGCAGTTGAATATGCGAAATAATCGAGTGTTTATCAAGTAAAATACAAAAAATAAGCGCGTTCCGAAGGCTGATTGCTGTACGGAGCGCGCTTTTTTCGTCGCTTTACCAAATTAAAGGCACCTGAAATTTACAATTGCCCCAAATCGCTTAGATTTTGGGTGTTTCCGACCATTTTCGGGGAATAGGCTATTGCAATTAGATAAATTATTGTATATACTTCTTTGGGTAATTGTAAATATTTCTTTAACTTTTTCAGCCGCGACCCGTAAGGCGAAAGCGAAAAATTAGGGCGCTGATTGGCATTTGCTAAGGAAATAATATATCAATCAATTAAGGAGAAAGAAGCAATGAGACACACCAAGAAGAGCTTAGCAATTATTTTGGCAACCCTTATGTTAGCTGCTGCACTGAGCGCATGTTCTGGCGGCAAGGTAACTGAGGCCTCAACGCAGCCCAGCTCGGAATCTACCCCCGTTATGGGCGGCGACCTCACCGTCGGCATATCACAGGATTTGGACGACACACTTGACCCGCACACAATGGTATCGGCAGGAACGAGAGAAGTTCTCTTCAATGTTTTCGAAGGACTTGTCAAGACCGATACAAAAGGAAACACGATTCCCGCAGTCGCAAGCGAATACAAAATTAACGACACAGGCGACACATTTACATTTACACTTCGCGACGGCGTCAAATTCCATAACGGCAATGCCGTTACTGCGAAAGACGTTGTTTATTCAATATCACGTGCCGCAGGGCTTGAAACTGGAAAACCTCTTATCGACGGGTTCGGCGCTGTAGTTTCAGTCGAAGCAACGGATGACAAAACCGTTGTGGTCAAGCTTAAGGAGCCTAACATCGAGTTCCTCGCCTTGTTCACCGCTGCAATTATTCCGGACGGAAACGACCCTGCTGCTGAGGTTATCGGCACAGGCCCGTTTAAGTTCGTTTCTCGTTCTCCTCAGGAGAACATCATTATTCAGAAATTCGATGGATATTGGGGAGCTCCCGCATACGTCGACAAAGTTACCTACAAAATTATCGACAAAGCCGAAACGCTCGTTTTGTCGCTCAAAGCCGGCTCACTTGATCTTGTAGCGCACCTCACCAGTGCTCAAGTGAACGAGCTAGGTGAAGGCTTCACGGTTGTAGAGGGCACAATGAACCTCGTTCAGGCGGTTTACCTCAACAATTCTGTCGAGCCTTTCAACAACATAAAAGTCCGTCAGGCGCTTAGCTACGCTATTGATCGTCAGGAGATTATGCAATACCTTGCTGATGGCAGAGGCGCGGCGACTGGCAGCAGTATGTATCCCGCTTTTGAAAAATACTTCCGTCCCGAGCTTGTTGACTACTACACATACGATGTAGAGAAAGCAAAGAAACTTCTCGCTGATGCAGGATATCCAGACGGCTTTGATATGGACATTACGGTTCCGTCTAACTACCAGCCGCACGTAGACACGGCGACAGTTATTGCCGAGCAGCTTAAGAAAATCGGTGTTAATGTTAACATCAAGTCAGTTGACTGGGAAACATGGCTCAACAAGGTTTATCTGGGACGCGAGTATCAGAGCACAGTCATCGGCGTCGACGCATCCATGATGACGGCTCGCGCCATGCTGGAACGTTTTGCTTCCGACTCTAGCTCGAACTTCATAAAATTCAGTAGTCCCGAATATGACAAAACCTTTAAAGAAGCGATTGCCTGCACAGACGATGCAAAGCAGGTCGAGCTTTACGGCAAGCTACAGACTATACTCACACAGGACGCGGCAAACCTTTACATTCAGGATATGTGCGACTTGGTCGCAATGGGCAACGGATTGCAGGGGTATGAGTTCTATCCCATCTATGTTATGGACCTTTCAAAGGTATACTTCACAAAATAGGACAGTTTAGAGAAAAGACAAACTCTGAAATTTAATTAGCCGGGGCGGTCTTTCATTCACGATTTACGAAAAGACCGCCCTGCATTTAATCACACTTTTTGATTCGAATTTTGGCGATTTAAGTCGGTAAATACAGCGATTATGATTGTGATAGCCGAAAGGAGGGGAATAAATGAAGTATATTCTGAAAAAAATTGGTATCTTTATTCTCACTCTTATTGGAATTTCCGTGCTAGTATTCTTCGCGTTTCAAGTCATACCTGGCGACCCGACAACGAGAATGCTTGGCATAACTGCAACGCCTGAGAAAATTGCGGAGTTGCGGGAACAGCTTGGGCTTAACGACTCAGGAATTGTTCGCTATTTCCGCTGGCTTTCCAGCTTTGTTAGGGGCGATTTTGGCTCATCATACAGCTACAATATGCCGGTTCAAGAGCTGATTTCTGGAAAGCTGGGTATTACGGCGGCACTTTCGGGAATGTCCTTTGTTATGGTACTTGCAATATCTCTGCCGATTGGCGTTTTGCTTGCGCGGTTTGCCCACAGCATTCCGGACAGAATTATAATGGTAATAAACCAAATCATAATGTCTATACCAGCTTTTTTCATCGGTATCATCTTCACCTATGTATTCGGACTAGTGTTCAAGCTATTCACGCCGGGCGAATTCGTTCAGTACGCCGAAAATCCTGCGGGGTTTTGGGGATATCTTGTTTTTCCAGCTCTTGCCATTGCCCTGCCAAAGAGCGCAATGGTTGTCAAGCTATTGCGGAGCAGCATGGTTAGGGAAATGTCGGAGGATTATGTGCGCACGGCTTACAGCCGCGGAAACAGCCGATGGCAAGTTCTTAGCAGACACGTAATGCGAAATGCGATAATTCCTGTCGTAACATTTCTTGCGGTGACTTTAGTGGACATTATTGCAGGAAGTATTATAATAGAACAGGTGTTCGCTATTCCCGGCATTGGACGGCTGCTTCTCACCTCCATAATAGGACGCGATTTGCCGGTTGTTCAAACAATAATTATGATAATTTCGATTGCGGTAATAACAGTTAATTATATTGCCGACATATCCTATAAATATATTGACCCCAGAATCAGATTTCGCTGAGATAACGCAGAACTTTTTCAACTATTTTTGCGCTGTGGGGAGTATAATGGAAACCAATTCATATCGCAGATGGTTACCCCAATAACTGCTTTGCGTATAGAATGTTCTCTGGCGGCCTTATAACAATCTGGAGGAACTCCGTGAGAAAGAAACCAAATTACAACTTAATATTTGGCTGTTCTCTTACTGCGATTACCGTTTCGGTGATTGTATTGGGATTTTTCTGGACGCCGTTTGACCCGGACACGATGTCACCAGCCGAAAAAAGCATTGCACCCTGCCTTAAGCATCTTTTGGGCACGGACAATTTTGGGCGAGATATTATGAGCCGAGTTATGGAAGGCGCAGGAACAACCCTTTCGATAGCTTTCTTTGCGGTTTCGATTGGAGCAACATTCGGTACTTTAATCGGTGGACTAACAGGATATTTCGGAGGCGTTGCCGACGAGATAATAATGCGAATTAACGACGCCGTTACGGCTTTTCCAAGTATTTTGCTAGCGCTGGTTGTGGTCAGCATTACCGATACGGGACGAACAATTATTATCCTCGTTTTGGGAATACTTTTCATACCTAGTTTTGCTCGTGTTGTTAGAGGAGAATTCGCCAAACAGCGGCAAATGGACTATGTGAAAAACGCAAAACTTATGGGTGTTCGGCATACGCGAATAATGTTTGTGCATATACTTCCGAACATTGCGCCCGTGCTTTTAAGCTCGATTGCAATCGGTTTTAATAATGCGGTGCTTGCTGAGGCAAGCATGAGCTTCCTCGGCGTTGGTATCAAGCCGACAGAGAGCGCAAGCCTCGGTCGTATGCTTCTTGAGTCACAGACATATATGTTTTCTGCGCCATGGCAGGCTCTTTCTGCCGGCTGCGCAATTTCAATACTTATCTTGGGATTTGCACTGATTTCGGAAGGCCTGGGTTACCGTCAGATGTGGCGGCCGGCTTCAAAACGGAGGCGTAAAGCAAATGCTTGATATAAAAAACCTGACTGTTACATTCAACGACGGACGTCCAGGCGTGGCCGTGAGAGGTATTGACCTGCATATGGAAGCTGGCGACACATTGGGGCTTGTCGGCGAATCCGGCTCTGGAAAAACCGTTACCGCGCACACAATTGCGGGGCTAATTGAGCGCGACTATGCAACGGTCAGCGGTGAAGTACTTTTTGAGGGTCGCGACCTTCTTAAATGCAATGTTGATGAAATGCGCCTTTTGCAGGGTAAGGATATTGGCGTAATTTTTCAGGAACCTATGACAAGCCTTGACCCACTTATGAAAATCGGCCGTCAAATTGAGGAGACTGTTAAGCTACACTGCAAATTCACAGCCGAGGAAAGGCGCAACATGGCGCTCGAGGTGATGAAGCTTGTCGGGTTGCCCAATCCAGATTTGACCTATAAAAAATACCCCCATCAGCTCTCCGGCGGACAGAGGCAGAGAGCAATGATAGCCGCGGCATTTATAACCCATCCGAAACTGCTTATTCTCGATGAGCCGACAACCGCACTTGACGTAACGGTTCAGGCACAGATAATTGATTTGCTCAAGCGACTGAATGAAAAATGCGGCGTCAGTTTGCTTTTCATCTCCCACGATTTACGTGTTATAAAGCGCGTTTGCAAAAAGGTTGCCGTTATGTATAACGGCGAAATCGTGGAAATGGGCGATACGGAACAGGTATTTAATGACCCTCAGAATGAATATACAAAAGAACTCGTGGCCGCCGTAACGTCAAGGAGAAAAGTTAATGTCTGAGACTGTTTTGGAGGTCAAGAACCTTAACGCCTACTACGTTAACCACGGCTTTCTGGGTAAAAAAACGACAAAGCAAATACTTTACGAAATAAACTTTAACGTAAGTCAGGGCGAGATACTGGGTCTTGTGGGTGAATCGGGCTGCGGAAAATCTACGCTTTCAAAGACTATTCTGGGCTTACACACCGATTTTGACGGTGAAATTATTCATTATACGCAGAGGCCGCAAATGGTGTTTCAGGACCCCAAAGGTTCGCTGAATCCGGCAAAAACAATTGAGTGGATTGTCGAAGAGCCACTTCGCGCCTACGGAAAATATAATAAAACCGAGCGCCATGAACGCGTTATTGATATGCTCAAAAAAGTTGGTTTGGGTCCCGAATATGCGGATAGAAAACCGCGAGAGCTTTCCGGCGGTCAGCGTCAGCGTGTCGGAATTGCGGTTGCGCTAATTCAACGGCCTAAGTTTATAATAGCGGACGAGCCCGTTTCTGCGCTCGATGTTACAATTCAGGCACAGATTTTGGAGCTTCTGCTGGAGCTTAGACACGAGTTTGACCTGAGCTATCTTTTCATTTCGCACGATTTGAATGTGATACGTCAGATGAGTGACCGCGTAATAGTCATGAATGAAGGGCAAATCGTTGAGCAGGGAACGCCGGAAGAGGTCTTCAGTTCTCCAAAAACGGACTATTCAAAGAAGCTTATCGCAGCGTCACTTATGTAATATGGAAAAAAACACATTCGGCTCTCGACTGAGGCGAATGTGTTTTTTGTATTTATACGAACAAAGTCAATGTATTCGGTTGCCTTGCCCTTTGAATATTATAAGCTGAAATAGCTTTCCAAAAATATACTCAATGTAATCAATTATTTTTGTCCTGCGTCCAATTGGAAAAACGGCACATTGCCTCATAGCTCTTGTCGCTCAGGTCATGCTCCATTTTGCAGGCGTCCTCGCGGGCAGTTTCCTCATCGATTCCGATTGACATGAGAAATTCGGTGAGCATTTTGTGGCGATTATACATACGAAAGGCAATCTCATGACCACTCTGAGTTAAAGTAATCAGTCCGTCGGAATTCATGGTAATATAGCCGTTTTCACGCAGACGCTTCGTGGCATAGCTGACGCTTGGCTTGGTTACGCAAAGCTCTGCCGCAATGTCAATTGAACGGGCGAAACCTTTTTTTTCCTGTAGCATGAGGATCATTTCAAGGTAATCCTCGCTGGATTTCTGAATTTTCATTGCGTACCCCCGGCTTCATAATGATTTAATGCTATCACCGCTGAAACAAAATATCAAGGGAAAGACGAACAAACTTTTTGCACTTGAAAAGCAGGTTAACTCAAGAGTTTTCAAGCTGGCTTAGCCACAAATCGCACACCGCGTCCGAGGGCATTTTAAGATCACCGCGTGGGCTGAGCGATAGCGTGCCAACCTTCGGTCCGTCCGGCAAGCAGTTTCTCTTAAACTGCTGTGAAAAGAAACGGCGAATAAAGGTGCGTAGCCATTTTAGAATGGTTTCATGGTCGTAAGTGCCGTTAAAAGCGTAGTCTGCTAAACGTAGAACCTTTTTTGGCTCACAGCCGCGTCGAATCATGTGATGAAGGAAAAAGTCGTGAAGCTCATAAGGCCCAACAAGTTCCTCAGTTTTCTGACTAATATCGCCATCCTCGGCAGGAAGCAGCTCCGGCGAAACAGGGGTCGCCAGAATGTCGCGCAGAACTGCGGCAAGCTCTTTCGTCTCAGCAATATCCGCGCAGTAATCAACAAGATAGCGCACCAAAGTTTTGGGAATTCCGGAATTTACGCCGTACATGGACATATGATCGCCGTTATAGGTCGCCCAGCCTAGCGCAAGCTCGGACATATCGCCCGTGCCAACGACAAGTCCGGAACAGCCGTTTGCAATGTCCATAAGCACCTGAGTGCGCTCGCGTGCCTGAGAGTTCTCATAGACGACTGAAAGGTTGTTTTCGTCGTGGCCGATATCAGCAAAGTGTTGCCTTACGGCGGCAGTAATATTTATGGTTCTGCGAGTCGTGTGCAGCTCGTCGGCAAGAACCTCAGAATTTCCTTTTGTGCGCTCCGTTGTTCCAAAGCAGGGCATACTTACGGCAATTATGCTTTCGCGCGGGATACCCAGCATATCTACTGCTCTTGCGGAGATTAGCATTGCAAGAGTGGAATCGAGTCCACCGGAAACGCCAATGACAAGGCTTTTCGCGCCGGTATGCTCAATGCGCTTTTTAAGACCCAAAGCCGCAATGCGGAAAATCTCTTCACAGCGAAGCTTACGCTCGGTTGTGTCGTGCGGAACGAACGGTGTGGGAGAGATGCTTCTAGTAAGCGTTGTGGAATTGGAACTCAGCGAAAAGCCGATGTTTACAAAACGGCTGCTTTGTATAGGACGGAAGGTGGAAATTCTCATGCGTTCATAGCACAGGTATTCAATGTCCAGTTCGGAAATTACAAGTCCAGTTTCGAAACGGCTTTCCTTGAGCAAAACGCCATTTTCCGCAATTAAATCGTGACCTGCAAAAACCATGTCGGTTGTGCTCTCACCCTCACCCGCGTCTGCGTAGATATAGCCGCAAATAAGTTTTCCCGACTGACCTGTTACCAGATTGCGGCGGTACGAGTCCTTTGCGGCGATTTCGTCACTTGCGGAAAGATTTAGAATGACAGTTGCACCCGCCAGTGCAAGAGTTGAGGAGGGAGGCACAGCAGCCCACAAGTCCTCGCATATCTCGACGCCGATGCAAAGCCCGGGCATAGTCAGGCACTGGAAAAGAACATCAGAACCAAAATAAGTGTCGCGCCCTGCGAACGTTAGTGGGCACCCTTCATTGCCGCCCTCGGCGAACCAGCGCTTTTCGTAAAACTCACCGTAGTTGGGGAGATACATTTTCGGAACCAGCGCCAAAAGCTCACCCTTACAGCAAACAGCGGCGCAATTATAGAGCTTGCCGTCGAAAAGTACGGGCAAACCGACAGTGAAAAGCATATCGATTTTAGAAGTGGACGCCAAAATGTGCGAAAGTGAATCCTCCGCACTCTTTGTCAGTGTGCGCTGCAAAAACAGGTCACTGCAGGTGTATCCCGTAATACACATTTCGGGCAGAGCAAGGATTTTTACACCCTGGTTTTCGGCGCTTTTTATTGTTTTTAGAGTTGAATTTTTATTGAACTCGCAGTCTGCCACGCGAATTTCCGGCGTGCAGGCTGCGACTTTTATAAAACCGTCTTTCATTTTTTGACCATTCCTTTGTGAAGTGGAGAGGAATTACGGTGGCTTTAATCTGTTGAACCTGGATTGGAAAACTCAAATAAGCCCTCGCCGTAATACTCCAAAATAGCTGAGCGGGTGGTCGTATAGCTGTTTTGGTCTAGCTCAACTGCTAGCTTTTCACCTGAAATCCAGCATTTTTCATTTCCCTCAAGCTTGGGGAAAACATTCGTTTCAAGCTCCGTTTTCAGCTCACCGAGGGTCTCGTCGCTCTGCCCGTAATAAGCGGAATCGTGAGGGCTGACGTAACCGGAGAGCGGCTTTGGCTTCGACGTAAAGCAGTAAACAAGAAAGAGCACAAACAGCAGCAGAAAAAATATGCTGCCTAAGGTGCCTATTTTTTTGACAAAATCCTGACCTGCTGACATGATACTCTCCAATCGCCGAGATAAATAAACGGAGTTTGCGCAGCAAAATGCTGCGCAAAACCATTAAAACTCTAAACGCTTTGCGATATAATCCGCAAGCACTGTCATTTTTACTCGCTCCTGAGTCATTGTGTCACGCTCACGAACGGTGACACAGCCATCTTCAAGGCTGTCGAAATCATAGGTCACGCAGAAGGGCGTTCCGATTTCGTCCTGACGGCGATAACGCTTGCCGATTGAGCCGGACTCGTCGTATTCGACCATAAAGTGCTTCTGAAGACCACGGAAAAGCTCCTCAGCAGGCTCCGAAAGCTTCTTCGAAAGCGGCAAAATTGCGCACTTGATAGGCGAAAGAGCGGGGTGCAGATGCAGAACAACGCGTATGTCGTTGGTCGCCTTGTCAACAACCTGCTCGTCATAGGCTTCGACAAGGAACGCAAGCGTAGCGCGGTCGGCTCCGAGAGAAGGCTCAATGACATAGGGGACATAGTGCTCGTTTTTCTCCTGATCGAAGTAATCCAAATCCTGACCCGACACTTTTTGGTGCTGGGTGAGGTCATAGTCCGTACGGTCGGCAACGCCCCAAAGCTCTCCCCAGCCAAACGGAAAGAAATACTCAAAGTCGGTAGTTGCCTTGGAATAGAAGCAAAGCTCTTCCTTGTCGTGGTCGCGCAAACGAAGGTTCTCGTCCGTCATGCCGAGATTCAACAGCCACTCGTGGCAGTATGTGCGCCAGTATTCGAACCATTTAAGGTCGGTGCCAGGCTCGCAGAAGAACTCAAGCTCCATCTGCTCAAATTCACGGATGCGGAAAATGAAGTTGCCCGGAGTAATTTCGTTGCGGAAGCTCTTTCCAATCTGGCAAACGCCGAAGGGAATTTTGCGGCGGGTGGTACGCTGGATGTTTTTGAAGTTTACAAAAATACCCTGAGCGGTTTCGGGACGAAGATAGACCTCTGTCGAATTGTCCTCGGTAACGCCCTGATGGGTCTTGAACATAAGGTTGAACTTGCGGATATCTGTAAAATCGGACTTTCCGCAGCCGGGACAGGTGATGCCGTTGTCGCGAATAAAAGCAATCATTTCCTCGTTGGTCATGGCTTCCACGTTGACGTCACGGGGGTTGGTTTTGAGCCAATCCTCGATGAGCTTGTCCGCACGGTGACGCATTTTGCAGGCCTTGCAGTCTATAAGAGGGTCGTTAAAGGTGGTGACGTGACCAGAAGCAACCCAAACCTGCGGATTCATCAGTATAGCGGAGTCAAGACCGACGTTGTAGGGGTTTTCCTGAACGAATTTCTTCCACCAAGCGCGCTTGATGTTGTTCTTCAGCTCAACGCCAAGAGGACCAAAGTCCCAACTGTTTGCAAGTCCACCGTAAATCTCGGAGCCGGAATAAACTATTCCGCGATTTTTGCAGAGGGCTACGATTTTGTCCATGGTTTTTTCAGTGTTTTTCATTGTTTTCTCCCTTACCCATGGCTGGCAACCATGGGAAAATATTTGTAAGCGGAAAACCGCTCCTTTTACTTCGTTAGTTTGCGCTCTTTGCCATTTTTGTCGAGAACATACACATTATCGAGCGTTTGTTTCGCACCGTTGCGCCACTCGGCAAGGTATTCCTCGCGGAGAATTTGGCGCTCCGCCGTTTCCTCCGCAGTCAGCTCGCGGCATCTTGCCAGACGCGTAAGCTCGCTGATGCGGTCAAGTTTGTATTGTTCCATAGGCTACTCCCATTGACTTCAAGTCGGATGATACCGAATTTTCCTTAAAAAGCGGTAACTTCTTCGGCTTAGTTTTTAAGGCTGTGTAGAGGTGCAGGGATACGTCCGCCTCGCATAATAAATTCGGCAGGTGAGCAGGTGTTGACGGGCATAATCGGTGCGCTTCCCAGAAGACCGCCGAATTCGACCATGTCACCGACCTTTTTGCCGACTGCGGGGATAATACGAACAGCCGTTGTCTTGTTGTTTACCATGCCGATTGCCGCCTCGTCTGCTATGATGGCAGAGAGCGTTTCGGCGGTTGTGTCGCCCGGAACGGCAATCATATCAAGTCCAACGGAGCAGACGCAAGTCATTGCCTCGAGCTTTTCAATGGTGAGATAGCCCGCCTTTGCCGCGGCAATCATGCCTGCGTCCTCGCTGACGGGGATAAATGCGCCGGAAAGTCCGCCGACATTGGATGACGCCATAACGCCACCTTTTTTGACAGCATCGTTGAGAAGTGCAAGCGCCGCTGTTGTACCCGGAGCGCCGACAGAAGCGAGTCCCATTTCCTCCAGAATATCAGCAACGCTGTCGCCGATTTCGGGAGTGGGCGCGAGAGAGAGGTCAACCACACCGAAGGGTACGCCCAAACGGGTGGACGCTTCCTGTGCGACAAGCTGACCCACACGGGTAATGTGGAAAGCGGTCTTTTTAATTGTTTCCGCAACAACGTCCAGAGGCTGGCCTTTGGCGGCTTTCAGCGATTCGTAGACGACACCGGGACCCGAAACGCCGACGTTAATTTCGCATTCCGGTTCGCCTATACCGTGGAAAGCACCCGCCATAAAGGGGTTGTCCTCAACGGCGTTGCAGAATACGACAAGCTTTGCACAGCCGAGGCTGCCCTTGTCCTTCGTAAGCTCAGCGGTTTGCTTAATGATTTCGCCCATAGTGCGCACGGCGTTCATGTTGATTCCAGCGCGGGTTGTGCCGATGTTGACGCTGGAGCAGACAAGGTCTGTCTCCGCAAGTGCCTGCGGAATGCTGCGGATAAGTCTTGCGTCGCCGATGGTGCAACCCTTGTGTACGAGCGCGGAATAGCCGCCGAGAAAATTTACGCCGACCTCTTTTGCGGCTCTGTCAAGAGCTAAGGCAAAGGGAACATAGTCCTCGGCATCACAGCTTTCGGCAACCAGTGCAATCGGAGTGACCGAAATACGCTTGTTTACGATGGGAATGCCGAACTCGGCCTCAAGCTGTTCGCCTGTCTTGACAAGATTTCCCGCATAGCGGCAAATTTTGTCGTATATTTTGTCGCAGCTAATCTTAATGTCGGAATGAGAGCAGTCGCGAAGCGAGATGCCCATTGTAATTGTCCGAACGTCAAGATGCTGTTGATCTATCATTTTGATAGTGTGCAGAATTTCGCTTTGATTTATCATGTTATCCTCCCATGTGCCAAA
>CAZLLK010000041.1:0-24484 GCA_964560435.1 uncultured Oscillospiraceae bacterium | reverse complement strand
CACTTATTGCCGTACCCTTATACTTCAAATCGTAAGCGACAAATAGGTGGAGCGCGATCTGCTCATTATCGACAAGTCCGGATTCATTCCAGTTGTTCACATAGGTTTTTATTACATTTTTGAAGTTTTTACGTCCTGTTACAAAACCGACACCAACGTTTATCTTTTTCTCATCAATATTTATCAAATTTACCTGCTTCCCATTTTCTCAAATTAGTACTGCATTTCATAATTAAATCATGTTGTTTATTCGGATTTTAAATATTTCTTGATCTCCAGATAAGCCGTCCAGAAAGAAATAACACTTACTGCGCTCTGGTTTGGATTCAATTTGTCAAATTCAATTCCGTCATGGCAACCGCCGGTCTCATCGTCCAACAAGGATATGCCTTTTGAATTTTTACCTGCATACCACAAGAAGCAGGTTTTAGCCTTGGCTATATACTCAATATTATTTGTTACTAAGAAAGCTTCTATGTATGCAGAGGTTGCTTCGCTGGCTTCAAGTGTCTGTTCATCAAATTGGGGAGCGTCATCTCCGCAGTTATTCAATCCTTTGTTGCCGATTGGCTTGAAATAATACTCGGTTAGTGTTTTACTCTCCAAAAACTGTAGACTCTCTAAGCCAACTTTCAAATGACGACTTTCCTTCGTGACTTTATATGCTGTTAGCATCGCCCATGGCAATGCCACATTGTGGCAGGTCAAGCTGTCTTCAAACCAATACCAGTTGTTGCTTTTGTAATGCAAATAATGATCCGCCAACACAGCCGCAAGCTTCGAAATATATACATCGGTTTTTTCTTCATGGAGATAATTCAATCCAATGATTATGTATGCGATTGCTCTTGATGAAGTCCATTTCATACAATTCGGCAAAGCTTTGTCTATCAGATCCCTTGCCGCCAGTTTGATACTATTCGGTGCATTATGGCTCGAAAAAACATAGCACAACGCCCCAAGGCATCGCCCAAAGCACTCTTCCGGAACTTCTTCTTCCAGAAATTCACGGTTATAACCCATTGAATTTCGAAAAGTCCCATCTGGGTTTTGTGCATGGGATAGAAAGGATACATATTTATATATCAGACTTTCAACTCTTTTCGAATGTGTCCGCTCAAATAGTTTGACAGTCATTATGAGCGCTCGTGCGTTGTCGATGCTGGTATATCCCTTTGAAAGATCGGGGACTCCGTAGTTGGAATGATGGAGTATTCCAGTGTCATCGGTCAAGCGAAAAATGTGATCAGTTTTTAGTTTTATTGGTATATTGTCTGTTGTCATTTGGCACCCCCTGTTTGGCTATAATAAAATTTGCGTAAACCCAATTCTTATGCAGCAATGAAAAGAATACAAAATCGACTTGCAAAATTGAGAAGTTCCTAAAGGCAGAGTTGAAGAAAGCTCAACTGTTGGATTTTGCTGAGCTTCCTTCTTCTTAGGTCTGTTTTTAATACTTAATCTTAATGCAAATTAATTAAAACTGATTGTCCGCACTATTTTTTTGGTTTCTTTGCCGAAACTGTTTCAATTACAGTTGTCGGCTGTTCAGTAACTTTCTCTACTATTTTCTTCTTTTTCATTAACTTATTTGGATTCTTATCTCCCATTGTGTTTCGCCGCCTTATAATTAATTTGTAATATCTTCAACTACTGTATAATATATACATTCAATTTCAACAATAAAAGCCACATAATAAAATGTGACTTCTCGTAGGGCTATCAATTTTATCTTTAGCACTCTTTGACTCCGAGTGCTAATTATCAGTATACCACAAGTTTAAATAATGTCAAATTTTATAAATCTATTTTCAAATAGTATAGGATTCGCCTGTGATTACATGGAGTTGGATACAACCATAAAATCATAGCAAGAATTTCATTTGCTGAAGTAGAAGTTGAAAATGTACCATCTGGTATAACGAAAAGGAACAGCTAAACTGTAACGAAAGCGCAATGCTTTTGCATTTAATACGACCTTCGTACTTATCTGGGTTTTTGACTAAATAAACTGGTCATGGTTGTTGTAAACTATTTGTTCGTTTACAGCAACCATGACCAAAGCCTATTTTGCCATTTGGTAGATTTTCTTTATATCTTCTTGGTGAAGTATTTTAAATGCACCAATACTTCCGTTGTAGCCTTCTGCACACTTTTTTGCCATTTCTACAATTTGTTCGTCGGTCACATTGACACCCATCTCAGAAATTGAAGTTGGCATATGGATTTCGCGGTAGAAGTTTTCCATTGCCGCAATGCCTTGTAGCGCGGTTTTCTTGGCATCGCCTGTATCAGGGCAGCCCATAATCTGAACTGCAAATTGCGCAAGTCTGTTTTCGTTACCTGCAAGAACATATCTTGCCCAGCTTCCCCAAACAGCCGCAAGCCCCGCGCCGTGAGCAACATCAAACATTCCGCCTAGCTCGTGCTCGATTAGATGCGTTGCCCAGTCTCCTCCGTCACCGCCACAGGCCATAAGACCGTTGTGCGAAAGGCTTCCCGCCCACATGACCTCTGCGCGAGCCTCATAGTTTTCAGGCTCGGAGCAAAGAATTCTTGCATATTTCATAACATTCTTCAGCAGAATTGAGCAAAAGTCATCGGTGAGTCCCATTGTATCTACAGAAGAAAAATAGCGTTCTATCGTGTGCATCATAATGTCAACACATCCGCAAGCGGTTTGATATGCCGGAAGGGTAAAGGTCAGTTCCGGATTGAGTATCGCAAATTTGCACCTTGAGATGTCATTTTCGTGGCTCCGTTTTAGCCAGCCGTCCTCATTGGTAACTACTGAAGAATTGCTCATCTCACTTCCGGCGGCGGCAATGGTGAGAACTGTTCCGAGAGGAGCGCACTTGGTTGGCACTTCTTCACCAGTGAAAACCTTCCACACATCATAATCATTGGCTATGCCGTAGGCAATTGCCTTCGCGGAATCGATAACACTACCTCCACCGATGGCAAGGATAAAGTCGACACCCTCCTTTTTGCAAAGGCCGATGCCTTCATATATCTTAGACATCCTCGGATTTGGCACAACACCGCCAAGCTCTACAAAACTGATGCCGGCGTCCACAAGTGATTTTTCTATTCTGTCCAACAAACCGCTGCGTTTTGCACTTCCGCCGCCAAAATGGATTAAAACCTTTTTGGCTTGCTGTTCCTTGATTAATTCCCCAACTTTCAGTTCGGTATCTTTGCCAAACACAACCTTTGTCGGCGCAAAGTATTCAAATCCAATCATGTCAATTCGCTCCTTTATTTGTCAAGAGTGTCAAGGAACTGTTCCAAATCCTCAAGAGCCGCCGCCTGAGCATGAGCACTTGCGGCTTTCTGATAGCGTGTAAAATACACCAAAAGTCCGCGCATAGCAGTCAAACGATTTTCAGCCTCATCAAAGGCGATGGAGATTTCGGAATCGAGTACCTCGTCGGTGACTTCTTCTCCACGGTTTGCAGGCAGGCAATGCAGGAACTTTGCACCGAGACTGCACTTGCCCATCATATCCTTGCTGACCTGATACTTAGGCATGAAGATTTTCTGACGTTCCTCAAGAGAAAGCTCGGATTCGTAAAGGCCATACCAAACATCAGTATAGATAAAGTCTGCATCCTTAAGGGCGTCTTCTTCGTTATCGGTTACAAGCCAAGTGCCACCGGACTCCTTGCAGTTTTTCTCATATATATCAGTATATGCCTTGCCAATCTGATGACCCTTGGGACCGTAATGTACAAAGTGCATACCTAGCTTTGTGCAGCTGAAGCCGAGTGAACCGCAGACCTGGGTAGCGTCACCTACGAATACAACCTTGCAATCCTCAAGCTTTTTGCCGACTGGCAAATGCTCAATAATGGTGATGATATCAGCAATTTCTTGAGTCGGATGATTATAGTCGCTCATTCCGTTGAGAACAGGCACAGAGCAGGCATTTGCCAAATCAACAACAGTTTTGTGGGTAACTACGCGGGTCATAATTACATCGCACATTCTGGAGAGCACTTTGCCAGTGTCTCCGATTGTCTCGTGACCGCCGAGCTGAATCATACCGGGTCCGAGGTACTGAGCGTGTCCATTGAGCTGTTCCATTGCTGTTTCAAATGAAACACGGGTACGGGTTGAGGACTGCTGGAAAACCATGCCCAATGTCTTGCGACGCATCAGCGGGGGATAGCAGCCGTTTTTGACGCAACGCTTGATTTTGATTGAAAGATTGATGATGTCGAGAAGTTCCTGCTTAGTGAAGTCGCAGGTATCAATAAAATGTCTCATTTCCATAGTAAAAACACCTCATATATTTATAGTTTGTTCCAGCTCGTCCAAAGCCCAGTTTTTTGCTTCGGACGAGCCGTTTTGTGTGATTATTGTACTACTATTTTTTAATTTGTAGAAATTGACTATGAATTCTTTTTGTCCCCAGCTTTATATAGCAAGAGACCGAGAGCTGTGGTAACAGCTGTGCCAATAATCAAAGTCCACAAAGGCATACCTGAGCCTGCATCCTTGAACATGAAGAAGATTGACAGGGCAATAAACAGTTCGCAGAGTATGGCGCAAATAAAGATACCAACCTTGCCGCCGGGAATCTTATAAGGACGGACGGCATCAGGATCACTTATGCGAAGTTTGCAGGCGGCAGGGAACATGAAGAGATAGGGAAGTAGGAAAATCAGCATACTGAAGGACAACAAAGTCCAGAAAACTTCATTTGCATCCGCACTTAACGAGAAGTTGAGAATTATAAGAAGTGTGGAGACTATGCCCATGATGAAATAAAGTCCGGAGGGCGTGTTATACTTCTTGCTGCGAATGCCAAGTAGCTTGCTGCGCTTATCAAGCTCTGCTGCTGCAAGAACCTCGTTTGCTCCCAACGACCAGGATACCATGTTGGATACAAGCGTTAGCATGGATACCACGATGATAACATAGAACGCTGCATTCTGAGCAGGTCCGAATACAGAGCAGATTTCCTGCATTGCATAGAAGAAGCCGTCGGCGGTGTCAATTTGACCCGAGGGTATAGCGGACAGGATTCCAAAAGTGCCGAACACATAAAGCAGTGTAATAATTGCACCTGCAAGAATTGTCATTTTTGGAATGGTCTTTTCGGGCTTGTCAATTTTGCTGCCGATTGCACCGATAAGCTCAAATCCCATTAAGTTATAGATAATTACCGTTATGTATTGCGTGGTGTTATCAAAGGACGGTATGAAGCTCTTTAGAGCAAAATCGTTGGCAAAACCATTTTTAATGCCGTAGGCAACGCCCAAAACTCCGAAGATGATGAGCACGGCGACCTTTGCGATTGCCGCTATGCTTGTTACGGTAACGCTAAGCTCAACGCCGCGAATACCAATGTAAACAACAAGCCAGCACATTGCAGTTGCAATTCCTGCCAACACCCAGGGGTTCGCATCCGGCATGAAGGCATAGGAGAACCATGTTGCAAAAGCAACGAAGACCGCGGGCATCCAAAACGATACGTTAACCCAGTAATACCAGCCGCCTAATACAGCAAGTCTTTCGCCAAATGCACGCTTAATCCAGCTGTAAATTCCTCCATCATCAGGATAGGTTGAGCCGATTTCTGCGCTGATAAGTCCGTAGGGAACAAAGAATAGAATCGCTGCTATAATCCAGATAGTAATAGAGGAAACGCCGATAATTGCAGGAGCGACAAAGCTATCCAATGCTATGATTGTACAAATGGTAAACAAAATGCTTTTCCAAAGGCTGACTTTTTTCTCACCCATTGTTATTAGTTCCTTTCTGTTCTTTCTGTTTTTTCTATGTAGAGAAAGCTACCATCTCACAGGAACCTTACTCTATTTAATAATCCTCTTTTCACAGTGTAATAACTGTTCCACTTTCGCCCTTCATCGCGAGAGGAGCTTTTTCGAGAGATGCGATAACAGCGCGACGTCCTTTTTTACCTTCGGCAAATTTAATTGCAGCCTCTACCTTGGGAAGCATACTTCCGGGAGCGAAGTGCCCCTCTTGAGAAAGCAATCTCGCCTTATCCACTGTAATTTCTTTTAATTCCTCTTGGTTCGGCTTTCCAAAGTTTATGCAAACTCTGTCGACCGCAGTCAATATAAATAGATAGTCGGCGTCAACTAGCTCCGCAAGCTTTGCACTTGCAAAGTCTTTATCAATGACAGCCGAAACGCCCTCATAATCCCCATCCTTATCCTTGACAACAGGAATTCCGCCGCCACCGCAGGCAATGACGATAAACTCATGGTCTAGCAGATTGAGGATTGAATCCTTTTCAACAATGTCAACAGGCTTGGGCGAAGCGACCATCTGGCGCCAACCACGACCTGCATCCTCTTTGAATACCATTCCAGGGTTTTCGTTCATTATCCGCTTTGCTTCCTCCTTTGTGTAAAAAGCACCGATGGGCTTTGTGGGATTTTTAAATGCTGGATCGTTGGGGTCAACTTCTATTTGAGTTACAACTGTTGCAACGTGCCACGGCATACCCTCGATACGAAGCTGCCGAAGAATGCCGTTCTGAAGGTGATAACCAATATATCCTTGACTGAGTGCTGTGCATTCAGGGAGAGGGAAGCGCGCGACCTTTTCGTTTATATCGGCTGCTGTGTCAAGTCCAAGCTTTATCATTCCAACCTGTGGACCGTTGCCGTGACTTACGATTATTTCGTGTCCTTGTTTAATAAGGCCAATAAGTGAAGGCGTTGCCTCATCAATTTTTTTCAACTGCTCGGCGGGGGTATTACCCAATGCATTTCCACCCAGCGCGATTACTATTCTTGCCAAATGTTCTGGTTTCCTTTCTTGCAAAATCGTGTGTTTAGTAAAACAGGAGTTTCCTTGCGAAATTCTTTCATGTTTTTTGTTTGGGGGACGCCTGGAAACGAGATGCCCCCCGTTATGGAGAGATAAAAAACCGCTTTGAAATTTTTGAGGAGGATTGCAAAGCAGGTTTTTTCGGGAGAGGTAAGCCGAAATCAAATTCTCGGCTTATTCCGGAGCGAGTCTTTTGACGTGGTTTAACCCAGACAGCACTTCAGCAGTGCTGAAAAAACGGTCTACTTTTCAAGAGTAATTCCCGCAAAACGAACTTTCTCACCGTTGCCGACAGGACTGAATTCGCCGCTATTTCTAAATAGGATAGCTCCGCCACCACCGGGAATCATTGTGCCGAATCCATTGAGACGAATATCATCTGAGCTAAGGTTGTCCGCACTGAATAAATGTGGCGGGAGATTCTGAACAGCGACGTTTTTGTTAAAACTGTAAACTCCGCTGTCCTCATTAGCAATCAAAGCAACACGGAAGTTAAACAGAAAATCCGAGAAATTGGTTACGGGATATCCGATTTTTTTAAGGGCATTTTCAACGGCATGATAATCAAAGTCATCACCTTCAATAATGCTCTTGAATATTTCTTTTCCTCCGCCCTCATAATCCTTTGTTTGTTCGAGAAGATAGAGCGAAAGGAAATACACCAAAGCGTAGTCTTCCCAAGTACCTTCATACTGCATCGGAGATCTTCCTTTTGCAAGTAATCCGTCTTTGTCGGACTTGTAGAAGTCAATGAAATCAGCTGCGGGCTTTCCTGTATACATATTTTCGGCAATTACAGAAAAACCTTCGTTAAGCCAATCTTGCATAGGCTTTGCCTGATTGGGACTGGTGATGTAATTAGAGTAGTTTATCAAGTGTTGATACTCATGGATGAGCGTAACCATTGCAAGATTCCAGTTTTCATCTGTGGTTTTTCCCTCTTCGTTGTAAAGGGTGGGCCACAAGTCAAGAATTACGGAATCCATTTTTGCTTTTCCGTCATTTGTATACCAGAATGACGGATCACAATATCCATTGAAATAATAGTTATCAAAAATATCATAGTTATAGTAGTCTATCAAATCCAAGCAAACAATAGCGACCTTGCCATCCCGGTCTATGTCGTATGCGTTTCCAAAGCTTTCGGTCATGCACGGGAACATCTTTTGATCAAACTCATCAGCTATTCTTTTGGCAACGTCTTCCCCGAGAGTGAAGTCACACGAAAACTTGTCAACGTTTCCTTTTTGACCCCATACTGTGCAGTACTTACCCGAATAGACCATTTCGACGTTTACATCGTAGTAAACCATCGGGCGAGTCCCATCCTCGTTTTTCTGCATCCATTTATAAAAATCTCTGGTATTAATGGGAAGTGTGTCTCCGACTTTGTAAGTATTAGAGGGCTCAGCGCTCTGCTGAATTACTCCGTCGCCCTTGTAGCCTTCAATGGAATTACCTGCATTTTCCTTGAGGTTTTCAAGTGCTGCTTCATCAAGATTTGTAAGCGGCAATCTTCCAGAAAACTGCAAATCCTCGGGCGAGACAGATGTATTCACAGCAACAACGACATCGCCGCTATAAGGTGCCTCAACATCAACTCTATTAGAAGCATTGTTATTTGTTGGCTGAGCTGAGGACTCGGTTGACGCCGAACTTCCCGCCACTCCGCAACCGGTAAAAAGCATACACACGCAGAGAACAAGGGCGAGCAGCCTGATGCTGTTTTTCTTCATAATAACATTCACCATCTATTTTCACTTGCCCACTTTTGGCTGCTGCTGAGTGATGCAGTGAATATTTCCGCCACCGAGAAGGATTTCTCTAGCATAGACGCCGACAACTTCGCGGTCGGGATATATTTCTTTCATCTTTGCAATTGCCAGTTCATCACTGGGATCGTTGAAGAGGGGTATTACAATTCCGCCGTTGGCAAAGTAGAAATTGACATAGGACGCAGCAAGACGCTCACCCTCAACTCTGGGAATAGAGCCGGCTTTGACGTCAACGCCCTTACCTTCATTCGCAGTAATGAGAACGGGCTTGGGAACGATAAGCTTGTGGACCTTGATTTTTCTTCCCTTTGCGTCAACTTCGTTTTCAAGGATTTCAAGGCACTCAGCAGAAATCTCATATTGAGGGTCGTTCTTATCCTCCGTCCACGCAAGGAAAACCTCGCCGGGCTTTGCAAAGCAGCAGATATTGTCAACGTGACCGTTGGTTTCGTCAAGATAAATGCCTCTCTTGAGCCAGATGACCTTATCAACGTTGAGATATTCCTTCAAGTTTGCTTCAATCTGCATCTTGTTCAGGTGGGGATTGCGTCCAGGGTTGAGCAGACACTCCTCTGTAACCATCGCCGTTCCATCTCCATCGCTGTGTATGGAACCGCCCTCGATAACAAAGTCTTCAAGCTTGTACATGTCCTTCTGTGCAATCTCGCAGGCCTTGCGGCATACCTGAATATCCTTGTCCCAGGGGAAGTACGCGCCGTACTCAAGTCCGCCCCATGAGTTAAAGCACCAGTCAATTCCGCGAACGTCTCCTTTTGCATTCTTAACAAAGGTCGGTCCGCAGTCACGCATCCAAGAGTCATCATTTGATATTTCAACGACTCTCACATAGTCGGGAAGCATATTGCAAGCATTTTCGTACTGATCGCAGCTAACGCCCATAATTACTGGCTCGAACTTGCTGATAGCCTTAGCAACCTCTACGAATGCCTCCTGTGCGGGCTTACCGCCAAAGCGCCATACGTCTGGGCGCTGCGGCCAGAGCATCCAGCACGCATCATGCTGTTCATATTCTCCGGGCATACGATACCCGTCTCTTCTTGGGGTTGAATCAATAATTTTCATGGTGTACATCCTTTCTATCTATTTTGTTTTTCCCATGATTTTTCACCACGTCGTGATTTCCCCTAAAGCATAATTACTTATTCGTTCTGTGTCTATGCATTTTCACCATCTTGGAATGAGCTTAACGGAATTGATAATTTGTTACATTTGAGGTAACGGAGTATCACTCTCTTCGCAGAACATTTCGTATAGTATGATTTCAATTACGCTAATCATTGCCACACGGGAGGTTAAATCGTGCCCGTTATAGCTGATTTCGTCGGCGAAAAAGTAGAAGTTAAGGTCTGTCAAAAGCTGAACCATGTTATTGTCAGACCGTGTTATTGACACTAGCAGCGGTTGGCATTTATGTTTGATTTTCTCAAGCATTTCGATAATCAATTTTGTCTTTCCTGTATAAGACATTACAATGACCATATCATCATCTGTAACGTGATCAATTGCGTTTTGTATCTCATATTGCTCATGAGCATAAGACGCACGGCATCCAAACGCTAAAAAGAGGTGTTCTATATAACGTGCAGCCTCCACAGTCAATCCTTCGCCAAAAAGATAGATTTGTGGGTTAGTTTTCAACTTATCATGGAACTTTTTCACTTGTTCTTTCCTGATTACGCGGACGGTTTCGATGAGATTTTTCAAGTAATCCTCACGATACCCCTTATATTTCATAACATTAGGTATTACCGCTTTTGTGCGAGACATATCTGTGATTTTCAGTACCGCAATAAATTCCTTAAAGCCGTTGAAGCCAAGCTTGTTAATGAAGCGAAAAATCGTCGCAGTTGAAATATAGCTTTCCTGAGCCAATTGCCGAATGCTCATCTGCTTGACTTCATCCATATTCCTTACAACATAATCAAATATTTTTTTCTCTGTGACATTGAGCTTGTCCAGCTTATCCGATGTCAAATCGAAGAAATCATTATTACCCATGATTACACCTCTTTTTCTGTATATTTATGCTTTGAGAATATCATTTTTCTCCTTCAGTCGCAAATAATATTATCAATTTGCGTAACATTTTGCCTGTATAATGAGAATTTGTTACATTTGTGAGAGCTTCGACGTATAAGAATGCAATATTATTCAAATATTTGGCATATATTGTATGTCCCTCGACGCTTATTGCGCTTAACTATTGAAGAAGTTTTGGGGGATTTTCAAAGAAAGAACAAAGATATTCATGGACATTGTAGGCCACGGGGCGCAGGAAAAGAGGTATCATGAGCTTTTGCTCATGATACCTCAGTCTGTGATCGGTCTATTGCTTTACGAAACATTTGCTCTACGAAACATTAAAGTATCCAAATAATTTAATGAAAGAAATTAGCAAATTCTAGGGTTCGCATATAATCGCCGCCCGAATTTGCTTTCGCGGGAAGTGGTCAATGCAGTTTCCGCGTCAAGTCAGCTTATTTCAACTTTTTAAGGAAACTACTTGTGAAGCCGGAAGTTTTAGAAAGATAATTGTTGCCGAGCTTTACTACGGTCTCAAGGTATTGATAGGGTGCCTTGGGATTGTTAATTGCGTTATCAGGATATGACTCAGTGACGTCTTCGTAAGCGTCTCCGGTTGCTTCAGCTAAATTCTCAATGTTCTGCGCATATTCTTTTGCGGCTTTCTCATACGCCGATCCGCTGGTGCGCCCCATAGCCATTGGAGCGGCTGTGCAGGAAATGACGACTGCGAGAGCAAGGGAGGACACGAATGCCATTTTTCCGATTCTTTTCATAATGATTCTCCTTCAAATTTTTGGTTAATTGGCCGACACTTTAATAACGCACGTATGTGGTGTTTTATTGCATTAAGAAAATAATTTATTTTATTAATTGCAGTTGTTGATAATTTGAGTCAAACTCCTTTATTTTAAAACAAAAATGCCATGCGGATTGAACGCCGCATGGCATTAAGGCAAGTTGGGAAGAAAACCGCTTTCCATTACGGAAGTTAGCCGGCCTCTCCGGTAGCTTTTTCCGTTATTATGTTTAATATGCTGTCTTCAATTTGTTTGGCGCTCGCTTCCGATGAAGTGGTTCCAATGCCAGCAAAGCCATCGATGATGGTGTCAACAATGTCTGTTATATCGTCAGTTACTTCGTCAATAACACCTGTGACGGTGTCTATTACTTCGTCTGATACTTCGTCTGTTACGTCGCCTGCTAAGTCATCTGTTACGTCGTTCGTTACTTCGCTTGTTACTTCTCCTGGGTCGCTGCTATCATTAATATTTTGAATAGCTTTTGAAACCCAATTCAAAATTACTCCTGTTTTTGCGTCTATGACATAATCGTGTTCGATATTTCCTATTTTGACCGTTACATCGTAGACAAGTTTGCCGTCTTCTAATTCGATGGAGGTACCTATTTTCACATCGTCGCCAATTGTGATATTTGCGTGTGAGCAAGCGTTGTCAATTGCATTGTCAGAGGTGACATATCCCTTGCCGCTGGGAGTCCCTACCATCGAAAAATTATGCATTTCGTCAATGCACTTTTCTGCGAGCAGGCTCAAATCGTTGATGCTCAGTACGGCTAAATCATTAAAAGAAAACTGAGGGGATTTTGCTATTATCTTTTCAATTAGGTTTGCCTTGCTTTCGGAAATACCGTATTGAACTGCAAGCCCCGTGGTTTTCTCGTCAACCGTACCATTTTGTCCAAGCACTGCACCATCAATGCCCTTTTCATTTAAGGCATTACCGACGCTTTTAAGCAATTGAGACTTGATTTCCAAGCTTTTTTCCTCATCAGAATTGTCCACGGAGACAAGTATTGAATTGCTTTGATTGCTGAGGTAGCCTTCTTCGACCATGGCGTAAACAAGCTCATTGACGGCTTCTTCAAGCACTTTGCCGTTTAACTTCTTGCCGTCTTGCGCCATTCCGTCAAGTATGGCAGTGCCGTCCTCGTTTATACCTGTTGCAGAAACAACTTTTACATCTTTATTCACTTCAAGTTTCACACTGGGATTGACATCTAGCGTAATAACTGAATCTATTGCGTGAGCCGTCTGATACTGCCCAATTCCTAAATATACCCCCACAAGAATTGCGAGCGCAGCCGCTGTGGCGCTTATGGATTTCAACCAGTTGTTTTGTTTAGGCTTGCTTTTGTGCTCGCTAATTTCGAATACGTTCCCGTTTAGTGTTTCGCACTTGGAGAGGATGTCATCGAGAACATCAGGAACTTCGTTTGAAATCGCGTTTGCAAGCTTCGTCTCAATATCGGTTGCGTTCAATATAATTCCCCCTCCTTTAATGCGATTTGAAGCTTTTTTCTCGCTCTGCTGTATTTCGAAAGAACTGTTGAAAGAGGTATTGATAAAATCCGCGCAATTTCTATGTGCTTCAAGCCTGAAATAGCGTGTAGAATTATTATTTGCCGTTCCTCTCCAGAAAGCACCTGCATTGCAGCGTTGAGAGCCAATCTGTCCTCGGTGCTGGTGGTAGAGCTTTTTGCTTCAAATGTCATCCAGCTTTCCTCGGTAATATCTGCGGTTTTGCTTCTTTCGCGCAGCGTACTCATTGCGAGATTTTTCGTTATAGTAAGTACCCACGCCATAGGCTTTCCCAACGGGTTATAGCTTTCCGCTGCTGACCAAATTCTAACGTAGGTATCCTGCAATACATCCTCGGCATCACTAACATTCTTGAGAATAGAAAGGGCAAATCCGTAAACCGCCGTTTTGGTTTCCTCATACAGCGAACTGACAGCGGATTTTTCTCCTGCCGCAATTTTTGCTATGTACGATTCCAACGTGGCTTCGTTCAGTTTTGTGGTTACATACAATTGAATACTTCGCCCCCTATCATTGAATTAACGTATGAGAACTGCATTTTATTGCAATGAAATTTAGAATACTTTGTGGTATTTACGCATAACTGCGGCAAGAAGACTTACTAGCACAATAAGCCATGGGATATTTTAACATAAGTGGGTTTGTTAAGTCAAACAATCGGCAGGGGAGTAAGGTCGCATTTTTGAATGCGGATAGATACGAAAACGAAAATGGGTACTTTAAAGTGTAGATAATAACTTTCTCGTAATTCGTATTCACACCTTCAGTTCTTCTCGGCTAAATATCAATTTAAAACTTTGTGAGTTACCACCCAAGTCGGTTTTGGTACTTTTATATAAATTCAAGCTGTTTTACCGCTCAAAAATGCTCGATTTCTAATTGTTACAATTATTTTAATAGAATTTTAAATATTTGTGTTGAAAAAATGTCTGCGTAGTAATATACTACAAAAAGTTGTGGATTATTTAATCGATATGTGAGAGGCAGTTTTTGATGATAAAATGGCTTGAATATTTTAACTTAATAGTGTTTATTGTGTTTTTTTGTTGTTATGCATATCAATTTGTGTATATAGGTGTTCGCTTGTTTACTAAAACACCTGTTAGAACAGCTAAGAAGAAACATAAGTATGCAGTATTAATTGCGGCTCGGAATGAAAGCCAGGTAATTGGCGAGCTCATTCAAAGCATAAATTCTCAGAATTATCCCAAAGATCTTGTGGATGTTTACGTTGTTGCGGATAATTGCACAGATGACACCGCTGCCGTGGCACGCAAATACGGAGCTACAGCTTTTGTTAGAAACAACCTTCAAGAAGTTGGAAAGAGCTTTGCCCTCAATTATGCTTTTGAGAGAATTGAAGACTTGTGCGGCATCGGCAAGTACGATGGCTATTTTGTCTTTGATGCTGACAATGTGCTCGACAGCAACTACATAAAAGAAATGAACGCTGTGTTCGATGGTGGCTATCGCGTCGTAACAAGCTACAGAAACTCCAAAAACTACGGATATAACTGGATTTCCGCTGGATATGCACTGTGGTTCTTGCGTGAATCGAAATACTTAAACGGAGCAAGAATGCAATGCCATACGAGCTGCGCAATCTCTGGCACAGGATTTTTGGTTTCCAGCGACATAATTAAAGCAGACGGCGGTTGGAAATATAATCTCATGACCGAGGATATCGAATTTTCGACTGATAAGGTTATCCACGGTGATACAATCGGCTATTGCGAATCGGCAATACTATATGATGAACAACCTGTCGATTTTAAGACATCATGGACTCAGAGAATGCGCTGGACTAAGGGCTTTTATCAGGTGGTTCACAATTACGGCGGTAAGCTGTTTCGCGGATGTTGGTCTAAAAAGGGATTTCAATGTTATGATATGCTTGCAACAATTGTGCCGGCAGTATTGCTCACAATACTAATGTTCATTGTTAACTTCTCGGCTATAGTCTACGGGCTTGTTGATGCGGATTACACAGCAGCAACTACGGCATTATATTGCATATGGGCGGCTATTCGAAATATGATGTTGACATTGTTATTCTTTGGCCTGATTACTACCATCACAGAATGGAAACAAATCCATTGCAGCACTGCAAAAAAAATCCTTTATCTGTTCACTTTCCCAATCTTTATGTTCACATACCTGCCGATAGCGATAGATACTTTGTTTAAGTATAAAACCATTACCTGGGTACCTATCAAACACACTTTCGTAGGCAATGTTACCGAAATTAAAAGATATGATGACCTAGCTGACGCAACTTCAAATCTCGTAGCCTCCAGCATTAGCAAATGAAATAAAAGCAATTAGTCAATTGTTCTATTCAGGAGAAAACTGAAAGTGAACAACATCGATTTTAACAAGCTGACGACAAAAAAGTCGTCAGCTTGTTTGTTTTTGAATTTTTCTACTAATGTGCTTCAAACTATTATCTTGGTTCTTACTTCAAGTAGTTCAAGATTGTTCTGGATTCGGAATATTTTTGGGCGAAAACAAGACAAACAACGACGTAATGCAGTTAAAAACATTTCTCTCAAATGAAATTTCTGAGTTTGCCTTGAACAAATTACTTTTTTGGATTAAACTGTATATAGCGTAAGCAAAACAGCAACAAACGAGGAGAACAATTGTTAATGGAAAAAATGATTGCAATTCTGGCAAAAGAATTTTCGCAGAACCCAGAGTACATCAAAAACATAATAACGTTGATTGACGAGGGAAATACTATTCCCTTTATCGCGCGTTATCGTAAAGAGCTTCACGGAACAATGGATGACCAGCTAATAAGGGAAATCGCCGACAGGCTTCAATATTTGCGTAATCTGGATAAGCGCAGAGAGGAAATACTGTCCTCTATTGAATCGCAGGGAAAGCTGACCGAGGAGCTGACCTCCGCAATCGAAAAAGCGGCGACTTTGACCGAGCTTGAGGACATTTACCGTCCCTATAAACAAAAGCGTCGCACTAGGGCGACAATTGCACGTGAAAAGGGCCTTGAGCCGCTTGCCGAGCTGCTGTTTGCCCAGAACTTAGAGAGCGGAAGCTTAGCTGAGCTTGCCGCACCATATATTGACCCAGAAAAGGGTGTTGCAACCGTCGAGGAAGCACTTGCCGGAGCTTCGGACATCATTGCCGAGGACATTTCAGATAATGCAGAAATCCGCAAAAGCTTGAAGGAGCTGATAGGCTCACGAGGTTATCTTATTTCGAAAGGCGCGAAAGAGGAAGATTCGGTCTATCGCCTTTATTACGACTTTAAGGAGCCCATAAATAGGCTTCAGAGCCATAGAATTCTCGCTGTCAACCGCGGAGAGAAAGAAAATTTTCTGAAGGTTGATATTGAGATTGACGTTGTACTTGCGCTTGACACGGTAAAGAACCGTTCGGTCATCTCCGGCAGCATTTCAAGCGCTTTTGTTGCGGCTGCCGCTGAGGATGCATATTCGAGGCTGATTTTCCCCTCCGTCGAAAGGGAAGTTCGAAACGAGCTAACGGACATGGCTTCGGAACAAGCGATAAAGATGTTTGGGCTAAACCTTAAGCCGCTTCTTATGCAACCACCTGTTAAAAACAAGGTGACGATGGGCTTCGACCCCGCATACCGTACGGGGTGCAAAATTGCTGTTGTCGACGGTACGGGCAAGGTTCTTGAAACCGGCGTAGTATATCCGACACCCCCTCACAATAAAACCGATGAAGCAAAGCAGACGCTCTCGCGAATGATAAAAACGCACGGAATCGAAGCTGTTTCAATCGGAAACGGCACCGCTTCAAAGGAGTCGGAGATTTTTGTCGCTGACTTGATAAAGACTCTGCCAAATGTTGCGTACATGGTCGTAAACGAGGCTGGAGCATCCGTGTATTCAGCGTCTAAGCTTGGCGCGCAGGAATTCCCCGAATTCGACGTTTCAATACGCTCCGCTGTGTCGATAGCACGCAGACTTCAGGACCCCCTTGCGGAGCTGGTAAAAATCGACCCGAAATCCATTGGCGTAGGTCAGTATCAGCACGATATGCCAGAGACAAGGCTTGACGAAACGCTGAATGGCGTTGTCGAAGACTGCGTAAACGCGGTTGGTGTTGACCTCAACACAGCTTCAGCTCCGCTTCTTGCCAGAGTTTCGGGCTTAAGCTCTTCGACGGCGAAGAACATTGTTGCTTTCCGCGAGGAAAACGGAGTGTTTACAACACGGAAGACCGTCCAAAAGGTGCCAAAAATCGGACCTAAAGCGTTTGAGCAGTGTGCGGGATTTTTGAGACTGCCAGAAAGTAAGAACATTCTTGACAACACGGGTGTCCATCCTGAATCGTATGCAGCGGCGGAAAAAATTCTTCAGCTTTGTGGCTTTTCACTTAAAGACGTTGCGGCTGGTAACGTAAGTGAGCTGCGCGAAAGAGCAAAATCGCTGACATTACAAAAAGTCTCAGATTACAGTGGGGTTGGCATTCCCACGGTAAACGATATAGTTAACGAGCTATTAAAGCCGGGGCGCGACCCTCGAGACGAGCTTCCGCCTCCAATGCTCCGCTCAGACGTCATGGATATGAACGACCTGCAACCGGGCATGATCATGCGCGGAACGGTGCGTAATGTCATCGACTTCGGCGTTTTCGTCGATATCGGAGTTCATCAGGACGGACTGGTTCACATTTCTGAGCTGTGCGACCGCTATATTAAGCACCCGTCTGAGGTCGTCAAGGTCGGCGATGTTGTCGATACTGTTGTTCTAGGCGTTGACGCGGGTAAAAAGCGGATTTCGCTCAGCATGAAGCAGGTAAAGAAACAATAATATGCATTAGTATGAAAAAGTGTTTTCTTCGAAAATCAATAATAATAACCGAAGGCTTGTAATTAAGCCTTCGGTTGTTTTTTTGCATATATCATCTTCCGTAAAGTTCCGTAATTCGTTTGAGCCATACGGTAAGCTTTGACAAATCGGCGTTTGGCTTCATACGCCACTGCCAATTGCCGCCTAAGGTGCTTGGCGTGTTCATTCTCGCACTGCCGTCAAGCTCTAGCACATCCTGCATGGTCGCTATCGCAAGGTCTGTCACGCTGCCCCAGAGAGCGCACAGAATAGCCTTCACCACACTTTCGCCCTCGTGAATGCGAAGATAATCGCGAGCCTTTTTAACATCAGCGGCAGGAGCTGAATTAAACCAGCCAACTATCGTGTCGTTATCGTGAGTTCCGGTATAGGCAACACAATTTCGAGTGAAATTGTGGGGGAGATAGTCACTGTCCTCACGGCTGTCGAATGCGAACTGCAAAACCTTCATGCCGGGAAAACCGCTTTCTTGAAGAAGCTTTCGGACTGAGTCGTTTAAGAAGCCCAAATCTTCCGCAATAATTTGCTTTTCGCCCAAAGCGTTTTTTATGGCGTCAAAAAGATCCATTCCGGGGCCTTTGCGCCAAACACCGAATTTTGCGTTTGGCGACCCAAAAGGTATGGAGTAAAACTCGTCCAAGCCCCTGAAATGGTCAATCCTCAAAACATCATAAAGCTCAAATTGATGCTTAATCCGGTTTATCCACCAAGAGAAACCGTCTTTTTTGATTTCATTCCAGTTATAAAGCGGATTACCCCAGAGCTGACCGTCTGCCGTAAAACCGTCGGGAGGACAGCCCGCTACATCTATAGGCATAAGGTCGTCGTCCAGCATGAAAAGCTGTGGGTTAGCCCAAACATCGGCGGAGTCGGGAGCGACGTATATCGGGACATCGCCGATTATCAAAATGCCTTTTTCGGCGGCATAGCCTTTCAATTCGTTCCATTGACGTGAAAAAAGGAACTGAATAGCCTTATAAAAATCGATTTCGTTCGAAAGCTTTTGCTTTGCCTCGTCCAGCGCGCTTTCCTCGCGGAAGCGAAGAGCGCTTTCCCATTCGTTCCACGAGACTCCACCGTGACTGTCCTTGAGCGCCATAAACAGGGCATAGTCGTCTAGCCAGAAAGCGGATTTGCGGCAAAAGTCCGTAAATTCAGATCTGTCCAGTTTGAAAAATCCCTCCGTGGCTTTTCGCAGAACCTTAAACCTGTTTTCGTAAAGCAGGCCGTAATCCACACGCTCGGGGTCGTTACCCCAGTGAATGTAGCAATATTCCGATTTTTCTAATATCCCCCAATCGTTGAGAACATCGAGGTCAATGAAATACGGATTTCCGGCGTATGAAGAAAACGACTGATACGGCGAATCACCATATCCGGTGGGGGAGACGGGCAGAACCTGCCAATAGCTTTGACCGCTCTCAGCAAGAAAATCTATGAACTTTTTTGCCTCTTTGCCAAGGGTTCCAATCCCCCACGGCGACGGAAGGGAGCTGATGTGCATCAAAACGCCGCTTCTTCTCATAATGAATACCTCAAAGATTGTAAGTTCTCAGTCGCAAATCATCTTTGTAGCTATTATGCCGCAGTTGATAGCGCCTACGGTATATGCTTTTTGATTTTGGCATTATAGCCGTTTTTCAGTTAGTATGCCATGTTTCTTAGCCTTTTACGGCACCTGCCGCGACGCCCTTAATGATGTACTTCTGACAACTGATATAGAATACAATAATTGGTACTATAGCCAAAACGAGCATACCCATCATTGCACCCCAATCGATGGAACCATATCCACCCTTAAGGTATTGAATTACAATGGGGATAGTCGCATACTTTTTGAGGTTGAGGATGAGGTATGGCAATAGATAGTCGTTCCAAATCCACATTGTTTCAAGTATTCCGACTGAAATTAGAGTTGGTTTGAGAATTGGAATAACCACAAGAAAAAAGGTCTGGATAGGGTTACACCCATCAATCATTGCGGCTTCTTCAATTTCTATCGGTATGGATTTCATAAAGCCCGAGAACATAAAAACAGCAAGTCCCGCACCAAAACCAAGATAGACGAGAATAAGTCCGACGGGGTTACCCAAATGCAGAAAATCTGCGGTTTTTGAAAGCGTGAACATGACCATCTGAAAGGGGACTACCATTGAAAACACGCACAGGTAATAGAAAATCTTGGACACCTTACCCTTGGTTCTGCTGATATACCATGCAGCCATAGAGGTGCATAGCAAAATTACGATGACAGAGGCGATAGTAACAAAGAGGCTTGTGGCAAACGCATTCCAAAAGTGGGTTTTGGTAATCCCTTCAACATAGTTTTGAAGTCCCACAAAAGTCTTTTCTGTAGGAAAAGCGAAGGGCGTGCTTGTGATATAAGCCTTTTTCTTGAAGGAATTGAAGATGATTATCGCAATCGGCATTACGTATACAATGGAAATAACCGAGAAAAAAACGACAAGTGCTCGTCTGGAGGCTTTCTGTTTCTTTTTCATTGCTGAACCTCCCTTTTGTGCGTAACTCTAAGCTGGAACATGACTAAAATTGCAACCAACAGAAAGAAAATCACCGCTTTTGCCTGTCCGACACCCTCCCAGCCTGTACGGCTATAGAAGGTGTTTACGATGTTTAGCGCAAGCATTTCGGTTTTATCTGAGGGTGCACCGGCGGTCAGTGCAAGGTTCTGGTCAAACAGCTTGAAGGAATTTGTCAGCGTAAGAAAAGTGCAGATTGTTATTGATGGCATAGACATGGGAATTGTAATACGAAAAAGCTTTTGCGAAGATGTTGCGCCATCAATACGTGCGGCCTCGTAAAGGTCGCTCGGTATACTTTGAAGTCCCGCGATGTAAATAATCATCATGTAGCCGACCTGCTGCCAGCACATGAGAATTAGCAGCCCCCAAAAACCGTAAGTCGGCGCAAAGGTAAGCGTTCTGGAATAATATGACAAAATTCCGTTGAAAATAATTTGCCAGATGTAACCAAGTATGATTCCGCCTATTAGGTTCGGCATGAAAAATATCGTGCGGAAAAAGTGCGCTCCTCGGAACTGCTTTGTAAGCTGCAGCGCCACAAAAAAGGCCAATACGTTTATGAACACTATGGATGCAACCGTGAACAAGGCGGTAAACCATAAGGAGTGTACAAAAGTAGCGTCGTTCCAAATCTTCTCGAAGTTTTTAAAACCGACAAAACGAGCGTCAGTAACGGTTGTGAAATCACAAAGTGAAAGATATAGTCCGAGGATAAACGGAACCAAAAAACAAATTGTAAAAGCAATCATAGTCGGTAAAGCAAAAATAGGGAAGTACCTTTTAATAGCTTTTTGCATAATACTATCTCCTGTTAAGCAGAGATTTTTATGTTATGGATATTGGTATCGAGGGATGAGCAAATAACCCATCCCTCGAATTTGGATTAACCCGTAAACTTACGCTGCGTTCTTGAGCGCGTATTCGGAAGCCCAGCCGTCAACAAATGCTGTTTTGACCTTTGCCCAATCGCCTGTTCCCTGAGAGTACTCAAGCAGAGCGGAACCAACGCCGTTTTTCCACTCCTCAGAAGGCATTGTGGTAAAGCACCATGTTACGGCGGTTCTTCCGGCTGCGATGGATTCGTCGGCCGCAAGAATCAGCGGGTTGGTGGGGAGATATTCCGAAGTAAAACCCTTGAAGGGGCAGACAAATCCCATGTCCTTAAGACCGGTTTTGCCTACTTCACTCGATACGCACCATTTGAGGAAGTCGAGAGTTGCCTGAATGTCCTCGGTGGAAGCGTTCTTGTTAACGCACCAGTAGTTTTCGGAGCCTGTGCAAAGTCCTTGAATTCTTTCATCTTCTGCTCCTATGTAAATTGGCATCATCCCGATGTCTTCGTCGGCGACATTGTAACCTTTAATATCATCGTAAGCCCATGTACCGTTCTGATAGAAAACAACTTCACCGAGTGCAAATTCGGAAGCGGCTTCGTCACCAGTTTTGCTGGACAACATTTTCGGATCGCAGGTGGAGTTGTTTATGTAGATATCCCAGATTGCCTTGTAGTTGTCAAGATAGGTTCCCTTAATGGCTTCGGTAGAGCTGATACCGTCTGCCTTGTACTCATAATATATGGGGAGGTTGGCAAGGTGAGTCTTAAAGCGCCAGTCAGACGAGCTATCCATACCGGAGGACGCGAACGCGCCCTTAATGCCAAGCTCGGCTTTGCGCGCCTGAATGTCCTCAGCTGCAGTTTTCAACTCAGCGAAGCTTGTAATGTCGGCTGGTGAATAACCTGCCTTTGTAAGCAAGGCCTTGTTATAAATAAGTCCATAGGTTTCGATAACGTATGCAATGCCGGCAACGGCAGAACCGTCTTTAAGGGCGAAATCATCGCTCTTAAGCTCGGAATATACATCTGTTTTGGAAAGGTCAAAGCAATAGTCTTTCCAGTTTGCAAGTCCGACTGGTCCGTTTACCTGAAATAGGGTTGGAGCTTCGGTTTTTGCAATTTCGGATTTTAATGTTGCTTCATAGGTTCCTGAAGCGGCTGTAACAACACTTACCGGCACTTTGGTTTCTTCCGTGTACTTGGCTGCAAGAGCAACCCACTTATCAGCCTGCTCGGGCTTGAAGTTCAGATAGTAAACCGATCCGGTTGGAGCTGCCACGCTGGGCTCCGCGGAGTTTTCTGTTTTTTTCGTGCCACATCCAGAGAGAACTGCAAGAAGCAACATCAGTGAAAGTGTAAGTGCGATTGCTTTTTTCATTTTTTCGTTCCTCCTAAATAATGTTAAAGGGCTAAAAGCTGTATTTGGTATAAGCTTCCAAGCCCTTTTGCCTTCATTCTAACTCGTTTTGAAAACAAGTCAACTTGTTAATAGACCAAGATATGATTTTCTATGTTTACGGTAAAAAGCAAATTGAAAACTGTGCATTAAGTCTAACTAGTCGGCGAATACTAAGCTGACTATTATCTGATGCTACAAAACTACTTTGCGTAGAACGTGATATTCATAACAAATTCGGGAAACATAATTGTTGAATCCAAGCTGGAGGGTAGCACATGAAAACAAAACGCATTGGAAAACAGACCGTGAAACTTCATAATTCGCCCTGCATAGCGTGCTTTGCGTCGGTGGGCGGCAGTATGGAAGGTCAGGGCCCGCTTGCGGGAAGCTATGACTTCTTAAGTGAAGATTCATATTTTGGAGCAAAAAGCTGGGAAAGCGCGGAGAGCGCCATGCTAAAAAAATGCTTTGATTTGGTTATCGCAAAAGCCGGAATTTCTGTCGATACGCTGGATTACATCTTCACAGGAGATTTGCTGAATCAATGCGTCGGATCGGAATTTGCGGTTAAGGACAGCGGAGTTCCGCTGTTCGGTCTTTACGGCGCGTGTTCGACAATGGCGGAATCGACATCGCTTGCGGCTATGACGGTTGATGGCGGCTTTGCAAATACGGTGTGCGCAATGACAAGCTCTCATTTTTGCTCTGCGGAAAGGCAGTTTCGATTTCCATTGGCTTATGGAGGACAGCGAACTCCAACTGCACAATGGACAGCGACAGCGGCGGGAGCTCTTATCATAAGCAATGACGGCCCTGGCCCCTTTGTTACGCACGTGACAACAGGCAAAATCGTTGATGCCGGTATTTGCGATGCAGCGAATATGGGCAGTGCGATGGCACCTGCGGCTCTGGAAACGATATGTACGCACTTAGCGGATACCGGCAGGGAGCCTAATTATTACGACATGATTGTAACTGGAGATTTGGGCGTTATCGGGCATGAAATACTTTTGAAGCTTGCACAGAATAACGGATTTGACCTTTCTGCGGTTTGCAGTGATTGCGGCATGATGATTTATGACAGAGAGAAACAGGATGTTCATGCGGGCGGCTCTGGCTGCGGTTGCAGTGCCTCGGTGCTTGCGGGATATTTACTTCCGAAAATGAGAAAAGGCGAAATTAAGAGACTTCTTTTTGCCGCAACGGGTGCTTTGATGTCCCCGACGACTTCTTTACAGAACGAGAGCATTCTCGGCATTTGCCACGCAGTTGCAATCGAAACTGAAAAAAACGTGATTTGATTTAGCATTATTAATGATTTGGGTGATGAAAATGGAAACTTTTTTGATTTACTTAAAAACCTTTGCTGCTGGCGGACTTCTGTGCGCAATCGGGCAAATATTAATTGACAAAACAAATTTGACGGCAGGACGAGTCCTTAGCCTTTATGTTGTCGTGGGAGTTTTGCTGGGAGCTGTTGGGATTTACGAGCCTTTTGTGAAGTGGGCAGGTGCAGGTGCAACGGTGCCGCTTACAGGGTTTGGAAATGTTTTGGCAAAAGGAGTGCGAAAGGCAGTTGAAGAAAATGGGTTGATTGGGGCGTTTACGGGTGGGTTTACAGCTTCTGCCGCAGGCATTGCCGCAGCGGTGTTTTTCGGACTTTTAGTTGCGTTAATATTCAAATCAAAGGATAAAGCGAATTAAGAAATGTGCGCCTTTTGCGGAGAATAATAGTAAAAAAGATTGACATTATTAAAAGTGTATGCTAACATTTCATAGCTAATCACTTTTGTGGTTGGCATAATAAATGCGGGCGTGATGAAATTGGCAGACATGCAAGATTTAGGTTCTTGTGTCGCAAGACGTGCAGGTTCAAGTCCTGTCGCCCGCACCA
>CAZLLK010000040.1:0-24667 GCA_964560435.1 uncultured Oscillospiraceae bacterium | reverse complement strand
CTGCGGGAGAATATGTCGCAGACTGTCACGCAAGTGGAGGGCTATCATTGGTTAAGGGCGGGATTCTCGCCGTATATACATTTTTATGCCCGTTTATGTATAGCCATGAGTTTTTCATTATGTGTGAAGAATTCATGGTTTTTTTGTTGAAAAAACAACGATGAGGAAGGAACGTACTTATGAAAAAAATCTCTGCACTTTTGCTCGCATTGACAATGCTTGTCAGTCTTTGCGCATGTACATCAAACGGACCCATGCCCACCGCAGGAACTGGAGCATCTGCATCGCCCGCTGCATCCGTCGGCTCAGGCGTTGAGGATGGCGTTCTCACAGTTGCGATGGAGTGCGCATACGCTCCTTACAACTGGACACAGCCTGACGATTCTAACGGCGCAGTTCAAATTAAGGACTCCACCGCCGAATATGCCAACGGCTATGACGTTATGATGGCTAAGAAACTATGCGAAGCAAACGGCTGGAAGCTTGAAATCGTCCGTCTTGCGTGGGAATCTCTTGTCCCTGCTGTTCAGACAGGACAAGTTGACGCAGTTATTGCTGGCCAGTCTATGACACCTGACCGTATGCAGGAAGTAGATTTTGCAGGACCGTATCTATATGCATCAATCGTATGCCTGACGCTTAAGGACAGCAAGTTCGCTGCTGCAAAGGGCATTTCAGAACTGTCCGGAGGTACCTGCACAAGTCAACTCGGTACCATCTGGTATGACACCTGCTTGCCTCAGATAAAAGACGCAGAAGTTCAGCCTGCTGCTGAGGATGCTCCCGCCATGCTGATGGCACTTGAGACTGGAGCAGTAGACTTCGTCTGCACAGATATTCCCACAGCACAGGGCGCTGTTGCTGCATATCCCGATATGATGATACTGAATTTTTCAAACAGCGGTGATGACTTTACTGTATCCGATAGTGAAGTAAATATTGGCGTCTCAGTGCAGAAGGGCAACACAGTTCTGAAGGACGCATTGAATAGCGTTCTTAGCAAGATGACGGCTGATGACTTCAACGCACTAATGACAGAAGCTGTTGCAGTACAGCCAAAGGGCTAAAATTTATTTTTTGGGAAGCATCCCAAATAAACAGAAGGGAGCATGAGCCGAGATGAATAAATTGGCCATATTGGGCAGCGACATAGCTAGTCTTTGGGCAGGTAATTCAACAGCCTATCTTAATGGTATGATGAACACCATTATTCTGGCTGTCATTGCTACTGTTGTGGGCTGCATAATCGGCCTTTTCTGCGGCATCCTCCAAACGATACCCAGCGCAAAGACCGATAACATTTTTAAACGTATTTTCTTATGGATACTAAGAGCTCTGATTCGCATATATGTCGAGGTGTTTCGGGGCACACCGATGATACTTCAAGCCGTGTTCATTTATTTTGGACTACCATATTTTACAGATAATGCAGTCCGTTTCGGCAATCCGTGGATAGCTGCATTAGTGGTAGTATCTATTAACACTGGCGCATATATGGCCGAGACGGTGCGCGGCGGAATTCTATCCGTTGACCCCGGCCAAACTGAGGGCGCAAAAGCCATCGGCATGACACATTTTCAGACTATGGTTGGGGTCGTTTTGCCGCAGGCGCTGCGCAACATTATGCCGCAGATAGGCAACAACCTTATAATAAACATTAAAGACACAGCAGTTATGTTTGTAATTAGCTTCACAGAGTTCTTTGCTGTGCATAGGGCGGTAGCTGGCTTGACGTTCAAGTATTTCCCGTCTGCTACAATTGAAATGGCGGGTTACCTGACAATGACTGTTGTCTGCTCAATCCTGCTTCGCTGGCTTGAAAACAAAATGGACGGGGATGACAGCTTCAACCTTGCCACAACGGATACATTGGCTCATACAAGCGGTATGACACGCTATCGCGCAGTCAAAAACGCCAATATGGCGGATAGTCGTAAAAAGGCTGGCACCAGCGATATCGGTAATCTTAACCTCGATCAGAACGAGAGGGGGCGCTGAGTATGAATGATAGTATTTTAGAAGTTCAGCATTTGGGAAAAAGCTTCGGCAAAAATGTTGTTCTGCGTGACATTGATTTCTCCGTCAACACCGGCGATGTAACCAGCATCATTGGTTCGTCCGGTTCCGGAAAGTCAACGCTTTTGCGCTGCATCAATATGCTGGAAACGCCGTCCTCGGGACAAATCATGTATCATGGCAAAGACATTACTGCAAGAGGCTTCAATATCCCTGCCTACCGCGCAAAGGTCGGCATGGTGTTTCAGAACTTCAACCTATTTTCCAACCTGTCGGTGCTGGATAACTGCATGATAGGTCAGCGAAAGGTTATGCACAGGGACAGAATAACTGCCGAAAAGACCGCAAAGGAATACCTTGAAAAAGTCGACATGGCAGCCTATATTAACGCTAAGCCGCGTCAGATTTCTGGCGGACAGAAGCAGCGTGTCGCAATTGCGAGAGCTTTGGCGATGGAGCCAGAGGTTCTGCTTTTCGACGAGCCGACGTCCGCGCTTGACCCCCAGATGGTGGGAGAAGTGCTCGATGTCATGAAAACACTGGTGAGCGAGGGACTTACAATGATCGTCGTTACTCACGAGATGGCCTTTGCCCGCGATGTTTCAAACCGCACTGTTTTCATGAAGGACGGCATCATCTGCGAAGAGGGCCCACCAGAGCAGATTTTCGGTAATCCCGAAAAACAAGAGACAAAAGAATTCCTTTCAAGATTTTTTGACCGCTGATTTGCGACGAGAGCTTGTTTCTCTTCAGCGCCATTTCACCAGAGTATTCCAAAAAGGGACGACGTTTAATAACGCCGTCCCTTTTTGCGCTGATTTTACGTGACCGAGGCAATTCTGTGAATAATACTAAATTTCAGAATAACTTTGATAGTAATTCGGATATATTTATTTCAGCATATTTTGTTTATATGTATTATTTTCATAAGTATTATGATAAAATTACATTAAGTAATGCCCTAGCAATAAAAAAGGAGTTAGCCTACTATGCAGAGCACGCTGATTCAAGTAATAAATGATTATGGTTATATTGGCATTATGCTGCTAATATTGATTGAAAATATTTTCCCTCCGATTCCCTCCGAAGTGGTTCTTGTTTTTGGTGGGTTTTTAACAACGCAGTCCGATATGAGTGTTCCGCTCGTAATCCTTTTTTCAACTCTCGGTGCAACACTTGGCGCAGTGGCGCTCTATGCGCTCGGAAGAATACTCAACAGAGAAAGAATCAAGAAAATATTTTCCGGCAAATTCGGTAAAGCAATGCATCTTCAGCCCAACGATGTTACAAGGGCGGAGGCGTGGTTCAAGCGCTACGAGTACAAGGCGGTTCTTATGTGCAGATGCGTTCCTATCGTGCGCAGTCTAATATCCATTCCGGCTGGAATGTCAAAAATGCAGTTTTTTCCGTTTTTACTTTTAACGATAATCGGAACCGCAATCTGGAATACTGTACTTGTTTTTGTCGGAGTGCTGGCAGGCGGAGCCTGGGAACAGAGCCTGAAGTATATCGGGTGGTATTCAACGGCGGCCATCGTGTTGTTTCTTCTTACGGGGGCAGTTGTGGGCTATATATATCTGAAAAGAAGGTTTTTGACTAAAGCTCAGAGCGAGAAAGAGAACGACGAATAGGACAAAGTTCCGAAAGAGGATAAATTCCCTCAGCCATTTTTGAAGAGCAGATTTTGCTTTTTTGTTTACATATAAACAAAAATATTGCTCTTTTGCCAGTGAATGAATTATAATAACATATTCGTTCTTTACATGAGAAAATTATTGTGTGAAGTTTATATAGAGAATTAAACGTAAGTTTCGAGGGATGTGGATATATTTTGGGAGTCAATTTTGTGGAGTTTATAGGGCTGGTGGTTTCAAGCCCTGTGTTGCTTATAACTGTATTGCTCACACTAGGTGTTATTTTTGTTAACGGCTGGACAGATGCGCCAAACGCGATTGCGACCTGTGTGGCAACTCGTGCTATGGCACCGAAACCAGCGGTATTGATGGCTGCTGTTTTCAACTTTTTGGGCGTCCTTGCGATGACGCTTTTAAATGCAAAGGTCGCTATGACCATTAAGAACATGGTCGATTTTGGCGCGAACACGGACGAAGCGATAATTGCTTTGTGCGCTGCGCTGTTTGCAATTATCATTTGGTCTGTTGCTGCGTGGTATTTCGGAATTCCGACAAGCGAAAGCCATGCTCTAATTGCTGGCCTATCGGGTGCCGCAATTGCGATGCACAACAGTTTCAGCGGGATTAATGGTGCCGAGTGGGTAAAGGTTTTGTACGGACTCGCGCTATCGACATTCCTTGGCTTTGCAATGGGCTTTCTTTTCTCGAAGCTGACTGCATTTATATGCCAAAAAATGGATCGACGAAAAACTACTGGGTTTTTTAAGGGCGCGCAGGTTGGCGGCGGTGCGGCAATGGCATTTATGCACGGAGCGCAGGACGGCCAGAAATTTATGGGCGTACTAATCCTCGGCGTATTCCTTTTTCAAGGAAAAGATACTTCGGTTAATGTGGTTCCTGAGCTTTGGATGATGATTCTTTGCTCTGCGGTTATGGGAATTGGAACCTCAATCGGCGGCTATAAAATTATTAAAGCGGTTGGCATGGATATGGTCAAACTTGAGACTTATCAGGGCTTTTCAGCTGACCTTGCGGCGTCCGCGTGTCTGCTTTTGTCCTCGATATTTGGTATTCCCGTCAGCACAACTCATATGAAAACTACTGCCGTAATGGGCGTTGGCGCAACAAAGCGCTTGTCCGCAGTCAATTTCGCCGTTGTCAAGGATATGGTGCTAACCTGGGTTTTAACATTCCCGGGATGCGGTCTTATCGGATTTTTAATGGTGAAATTATTTGAAGCGGTATTTTAGGATTGAAAGGATAATAAATCATGTCAAAGAAAATGGATAGTTTCTATTTTAATAACTTTGTTGAAAGTGCCGAGGTGTCCTGTGAAGCCGCAAAATTGCTGAAAGAAGTTATGTGCAATTTCAGCGTTGATACTCTTCCAGAAAAGAGGGTGATGCTTCACGAAATTGAGCATAAGGGTGATGATAAAAGACATGAACTGACATCCGTTCTTGTACGCGCGTTTATTACCCCGATTGAGAGAGAAGACATATTAAAGCTCAGCCAGTTTATTGATGATGTAACCGACTCGATTGAGGACATTCTTATCCGCATTTACATCAACAATGTCACGCAGATCCGCGAGGACAGTATTGAGTTTGCTGACATAGTCATTAACTGCTGCGAAGCGATGAAAGAAATGCTCAAGGAATTCCCGAATTTCAAAAAATCAAAGAAGCTCCGTGAAGCAATTATCGAAATCAACCGCCTTGAAGAGTTGGGCGACGATATGTATGTTAAGTGTATGAGAAACCTTCATACCACATCGACTGACCCGCTTGAAATAATTGCATGGCGCGAAATATATGAATTCTATGAGAAATGCTGCGATACCTGCGAAAACGTTGCGGACATCATTGAAAGTATAATAATTGGAAATAGCTGATTTACAGGGAGAAATTTATGAGTAATATTTGGCACGATATGTCTCCGGAAAGAATAAATCCTGAGGATTTTATCGCAGTTATTGAGATTGAAAAGGGAAGCAAGACAAAATACGAGCTGGACAAGCAGACGGGTTTTTTGATTCTTGACAGAGTACTGTACACCTCTACACATTATCCTTCAAACTATGGGTTTATTCCTCGCACATATGCTGACGACGACGACCCTCTCGATGTCTTGGTGTTTTGCAGCGAAGCGATTGAGCCGCTTGTGACGGTAAGATGCTATCCAATCGGTATGATAACTATGATCGACAATGACAGAAGCGACGAAAAAATCATTGCGATTCCTTACGCAGATCCTATGTTTAACTCCTATACGGATATTGACGATTTGCCGAAACATATTTTTGAAGAGATTGTGCACTTCTTCTCGGTTTACAAAATGCTGGAAGGCAAGGAAACCAGCGTTGAGGAAGTGAAACATAGGGACGAAGCGATAAAATCAATACAAAAAGCCATAGACCTCTATAACAAAAAATTTGTAGAAAATACTTAAATTGCTTAAGAAGCGCAGATGCGCTTAACACATAAGTGACTAGACAGCGGGCACCCTTCAGTTAATTACTGAAGGGTGCCCGCTGTTTATTGTTTCGTGTGATTTTAGCACTGATTAGAAGCCAAGCTCCTCGTTGATTATTATTAATTCGACCTTTTCCATACCGCTCATTTTGTTCCAGAGCACGACCAAGCCTCTGCAAATGCGTTCCGGACTCTTACAGTCATGGCACATGAGATCGCCCTTTACGCAGGGAGTGTTTCTGCCGAGCCGTCTGGCGTTAAGCGGGGATGCAATGTTTCGTGCACGCCACAGAGCTTTGTCGTAATCCTCTGCGATTTTGTTGACTCCGACAATTATGTAAACCTTTTTCTTTCCAAACAAAGTGCTTGCAACTCTGTTACCTGTGCCGTCAATGTTGATAATTTCACCAGATTGGGCGACGGCGTTAGCACTAGTTATGTAAACCTCGGCGTCGGCGGATTTCTTACGAGCGTCGCTGGGCTCCTGATTCCAGTGTGAATACACGCTGTTGTTTTCAGAAAGGCGTTCGTAAATGCCAAGCGCTTCGATGGTTTTGCTGCCGCCAAAGCCGATAGTTTCGTTTTTTAGCTGTGAGGTGAGATAGTCCACCGCTTCCTTGCCGTTTGCAAAAAAGCTTGTATCGAAGCCTCTCGCGTTAAGGTTTTTAATGGTTTCATCAATGTTTATCATTGCACTTTCCTCCTTGACCTTTAATATAAGGGCATTGTGTGACCTTGCGCGGGTCAGCAACCGTGGGTCAACTTTTTGTAACCGTTGCCTTGCTGAACTGTGCGGCGGTGTCGTTCCATGTTCTAAGTCCAACGCTGCCCGTGGTGAAGCTGTCGTCGGTAAAATCAAAAACGGTGATTCCATCTACCTTGATGACATGGCGTGTGCCAACCACATCTATCTCGACGGAATGAAGAGCCTTAATATTGAAGCCGTCTGCCATAACTTTGACCATGGATACTTTTTGAAAGGCTGGGGATTCGTTCCTATCGGTGAATTTATTCACAAGAAACGAATTTTGGGCGCCTGGATCGAACTGAAAGCAATAACCGCTGATTGTTGGACTGTCTGTAGCCCTGTAATAGATTCCGTAGCCGCTTCGGCAGGCTCCGCCTGAAAGATAAGTGGCATCAACCTTGATGCTGTAGTCCGTTCCATCAGTGTTTAGTAAAAGCAAGTCGTTGTCAGCCGTTTTCGTTGCGGTAATCTTTCCGTCTTTAATTCCCCATTCGCCGTTAAGTGTTTTAGTGTTCAAAAGAGAAGTAAAGTCGCTGGAAAAGGAGGTGCTTGTTAGACTCCAAAGTCCCGTTTCTTGCGAGAACAAGAAAGCAGAGTCTTTGTGCTTCGGCACGGGGATTGCACTGATATAGCCTCGGGACAAAAGAGAGCCTATCTTGTTGACGTCGGAAGCCACTCCAGCAAAGATTTCCTTAGTCGATTTCTCCGTATCCAATGCGTAAAGATAGGTCGCGTCATTAAGTGTTTTAACACTTACATTATCATATGCCAGTCGCGCATCCTCAATGTAATTCGTATAAACGGGGACGGTGACAAGCACCAATATGCCCATAATTGCTATTACTACAATAAGTTCGATGAGAGTAAAACCCAACTGAGGATTATATTTCTTTTCGTTGTTTACTTTCGTGAGCATTGATCCTAGTTCCTCCGAGCGGTCCGCGCTGAAATATTCAGAATACGTGGGCGTTAATATGTGATTTAGTCATATCCTATCATTATATAGCTTTATATAGGGAAACTCAACAATCTTTTGCAATTTTCGACAAAATACTCGTTTAGGGAAAGCGGATTCAATCAACGACTTGATAGAGAGTTCGATTCATGCTATATTATACAAAAAGCTGACAGAAATAGGCCGCTACATTAAGTGCCGTTTAGAACTTGCAGTACTGAGAGATAACGCTGTCCACACAAACCATTAGGGGGTTTTTTATGCGCAAAATGCTAGAGATGAAAAACGTCGAAGCTTTGCTTGACTACGTTAGTGCTGACATATATTCGCGACTCCTAGCAAATCGACATACCTGCTTTTCGCTTCAGGACGGCGCTTTCCTGATTGCCTTCCATTTTTGCGACGTTAAAAATCCTTTAAGAAAGGACGACAGGGTTTGTGTTTACTGCGGCGCAGAAGATTTTGTCTTTATCAGTGATAATACTCGGTGTATTGAACTAATGAACGAAATAGACACGGAACTGGATAACCAAAGTCAGCTTCTCAAATTTTTTAATATCCTTACAGCAGATGATGTATTCGAGCTTGAGAAGATGGAAGACAGGATTAGCGACCTTGAGGACGGGCTTATAACAGAAAAACGGTCAAATTCCGACGACTCAACCATAATAATAGCAATGCGCCGTGAGCTTTTGAAAATGAAGCGATATTACGAGCAGCTTGATTTAATCACGGGCGACCTTGCAGATAATACGAATAAGGCCTTTTCAGATGATGTCCAGAAAAAGTTCGTTTCGCTGGACAGACGAATGGATTACCTGCTGGATTCGATTATGCACTTGCGTGAATACATGACGCAGGTTAGAGAAGCATATCAGGCGCAGGTTGACATTGAGCAAAACCAGATTATGAAGGTCTTTACGGTCATTACCTCCATTTTTCTTCCGCTTACGCTTATCGTTGGCTGGTATGGCATGAATCTGCAAATGCCGGAATTCGGCTGGAGCTTTGGATATCCATTTGTTATTATTCTGAGTATAGCTGTTGTTGTTGCGAGCTTTGCATTCTTCAAGTTGAAAAAGTGGTTTTAGCAGTTGAATTATATAATAAGGACGTCCGGATTTTTTCGCTTTGGCGGTTAATCCGGACGTCCTTGTACTTTTATTTAGTTCCAGTTTTCATTTGCGATAATTACGCGGATTCTGCCGCCTTCGCTTATCGGCTTATCATAGTATCCAGAAAGCGAATAGCTGCTTGAGTTGCTAACTGATGAGACGCTGCTCAAATTGTAGCTGCCGTTCTTGTAAATGTAAACGGAAACATTGTCTCCCAGCTTGTATTGAATGCCGTTGCTTTCAGCATACGATACATTCAAAGTACTGATAGATATGCGGGAAAGATTAGAAAGCTTCATTAGCTCATCTCCACGGAACTCCATTTGCACGGGTCCGGTTGTCGCTCCAAAAGAACTTGAAGAACTGCTGTAGGAGCCTGATACGCCGTCAATGATGTAGTTGTATGAAGAGGAGATGCTCATTTCACCGTTAGATTCAGTAGCACTTGTGAGTACTCCGTATTTGTACATATCACCCGTAACGTTATTGAGAATTAAGGTGTTTATCTTTCCTGAAGCATCCAAAGCGTAATACCTAACGTTGCTGTTGGACAGATTAAGACCAGCGAGTCTGGCGGGATATACCTTGATACAGGTTCCGCTTAACGAAGAGTCCAAAATCTGGACGTCCTCAGAGAACGTATAGGTAGCAAATGTAGTTGCGGAAGAATTAACCGTTCCGGACAGAGGAGTGTCATTAAGTAATGAAACGGATGCCTTGCCTCCGGAAACGCTTATTTTTACAAGGCTTCCTTTAACAAATGAGGAGCTTGTACAATCATATTCATAAGTTCCGCCGTCGGTGCAGGCAACGGTAACAGTGCTTGAGGAGTAAGTGTTACCCAAATTGTCCGTGTAGGATTTCGAGCCGGTAGCTGTTACAAAGCCGAATTTAGTGGAGCTTACAGATGAGGAAGATACAACGCCGACAACATCTCCATTCATTCCGAGAAGAAGAGTGACCGTATCGCCGATTTTAAATGAACCAGTCGTTGACAGGGCGTAGCTTGCGGAGGATGTGGAAACCGGATAGGTTTTGCCTGCAACGGTGACTGAGCTGGGGGCGGAGGTGCTGGGGGTTGCCGCAGCATAAACGCCTGTCACATTATTACGGTATACCCATACAGTCTTCATGCTGGTGTTGTAGTAATACACATCGTATGTCGATACGGAAGAAATGCTGGACAACGAACCGTTTTTATATACTTTAGCAGTACTGGCTGTAAAGGGCAGCGCGGAGTTCCAGTTAGTACCGTCAACAATGAAAGGCCCTTTCATGTTGTTCATTACAAGAGAGGAATAATCCAGCTCACCGGAACCGTTAACCGTGTAGCCCAAGGTGGTGGCATAGTAAACGTTGCTTTTAGTTTTTGTGCCCATCAGGTTGTAAAAGAGGTACATACAATCCTGTCTGCTTAAGGCCTGACCCTGCGTTTTCGTTATGTTCTCATTAAGACCCAGGGCTGTGTATTTTGCAAGCTGAGCTTCAGGGAAGGAGCCTGTAAAGTCAGTGGTTGGATAGCCAAGCATCTTGAGAACCGCCGAAACGGCCTCTTCTAGCTTTACGTTGTTGTCGGGCTTGTACGTTCCGTCGGTAAAGCCTGTAAGCCATCCGGACGATACAGCTGCCTGAACATAGGAGGCCGCCCAATGCGAATATTTAACGTCTTTAAAAGGAGACGACTTTGCGGTTGAGCTGATGGTGTCCTTAAAGGCGGAAGCGGCTATCATCATCTTTGCAAATTGCGCTCTGTTAACATCGCCCGATAGGTTCATGTTGCCGGCTTCGTCCCCCACAATAATGCCAAGTGCCTGTACTGTCTGTTGTGCGGATGTAATGTCGATTGAGGTCGCGCCCGCAGTTGGAGCAGTTAATCCAAACAATAGGCAAAAGGCGAGTATAAAGGAAGCAATTTTTTTCATATCTAGTCCTCCGTTAATCATAACGCAATGCGTCGATGGGGTTGAGTTTCGCGGCTTTTCTTGCGGGCAGATAGCCGAATATTATACCGATGGCGACAGACACGGAGAAAGCAGCAAGTACGGAACCGAATGAGGGAGATACTGTTATGCTTTCCTGTGCCAGAGCCGAAATTACTTGTGTACCGATTGTGCATAGCAGAAATCCGAAAAGTATTCCAATAATTCCGCCCAAAGCACTTGTGGTCGCAGCTTCAATAACAAACTGTCCCAGAATGTCTTTCTGCTTTGCGCCAAGCGATTTGCGGATACCGATTTCTCTTGTACGCTCTGTGACCGATACCAGCATGATGTTCATAATTCCGATACCGCCGACGAGCAAAGAAATTGCGGCGATTGCGCCAAGTATTATGACCATAACATTAACCTCGGTCATAAAACTGTTAAGAATTTCAGTCATACTCATGACGTAAAAATAATCATAGCTCTGATAAACCTTGTATAACTCTTCTTTTATGAGAGCGGCGGCTTTATCAACGCTTTCTGGGGAAGCTCCGCTGAAGGCAAAACTGGAAACGGTGCCGTTCCAGCTTAATTTAGACGCATTGGTATACGGAATAAAAATTGCGTCGTCGGCGCTTCCTTTTTCGCTTTTTGCGTCTTCTTCCATAACGCCGACTATCTTAAAGGTGTTACCGTTGACCTTAAGAGTGTTGCCGACAGCGTTTCCTTCATAATATGTCTTTGCAACATAGCTTCCGATTACGCATACTGGCTGACGCCTGAGCACATCGACATACTGAATAAATCTTCCGTCTGAGAATTTGAGGCTCTTGATTTTAGAGTAATCCTCACTGACACCGGTAACCGGGGTGGTTTTAATGTCCTTATTCCCAATTTTGACATTTCCGCTAACGGATACCTCCGGCGAAACATTGGAAATGAGGTCGGGATTTTCCGCAACAAGGGCATACATATCATCAACATCGACAGTTCTTGTTGCGCCTCTGCCTTGGATGCTAACGGTTATCGTGTTTGCGCCCATGCTTTCGAAGCTTTGGGTAATATAGTTTTTCATACCGTTGCCCATTCCGACGATGAGCGTAACGGCGCTGACGCCGATGATGATGCCCAGCATGGTAAGAAATGCACGAACCTTGCTTTTCATTATGCTTTGCATAGCGAGCTTAAAAGACTGAATGAAATTCATAATGTTTCAGCCTCCTCTTCTACCGCCTGAACCACCGACCCCTCAACGCCGCTCGGCCCGTCGTAAACGACTTTTCCGTCTGCCAGACGAATTATCCGTTGAGCGGTGTTCGCAATGGAGTTGTCGTGCGTTATGAGGATTATAGTGTTTCCTTCTTCGTGAAGTTCCTGAAGGAGATGGAGAACATCACGACCAGTTTTTGAATCCAGAGCGCCGGTGGGCTCATCGGCAAGAATGACTGATGGGTTTCCGGCCAAAGCCCGCGCAATAGATACGCGCTGCTGTTGCCCTCCAGAGAGCTGCGACGGGGTGTGATGTGTTTTATCCGCCAATCCGACGCGATCAAGTGCCTTCGTGGCACGCTCCACCCTCTGTGCCTTAGGTGTTCCGGCATAAAGCATTGATACCTCAACGTTTTCCAGAACAGTCAGCTTTGGAAGAAGATTGTACTGCTGAAAGATGAAGCCTAGCATTTTGTTGCGGATTTCGGCAAGTTTGTTGTCGTTCAGCTTTCCAACGTCTTTGCCACCGAGGATGTATTGACCTTGTGTGGGTACATCCAGACAGCCGATGATATTCATACAGGTGGACTTTCCGGAGCCGGATTGTCCGACGATTGCGACGAACTCGCCCTTTTCAATCTGAAGAGAAATCCCGTCCACGGCGCGGACGACATTATCGCCCATGTAGTATGTTTTATATAGGTCTTTAAACTCGATTAGAGGTGCCATACGACTCAGCCCTCCGCCGCGGCACTGTCACCGTTGCCTTCAGGAGGCTCGCCTGAATCTGGGCCGCCGCCCTCACCAGACATTTCTCCGCTCATCGCACTTGCGTCGGGGATAACGTAAGCAACGGCTATGATGTCGCCCTCGCTTAGACCATCGGTTATTTCAATAGATTTATCATTGTTGACTCCAAGCTTTACCTCAGTGTATTCAAAGCCCACAGGAAGCCCAGATTTGTCTAATACAAGCGTTCCGTCTTCGGCAACAGACATTTTTGAGGAATCTTTGCATACAAGAACCATGTTTCCACGGGTTACGGCGTCAACAGTGACGGCAAGTACGTTTTTCACAGATTCCAAAACAATTTTTGCACTTACGTTCATACCGGGTAGGAGTCCTTCGGTATCGGTAATCTTTATGGATACAGGATATGCCGTGACACCGTTTGTGGTTGTTCCGCTGATGTTAACCTTTGTAACGATGCCCGTAAATGTCTTTCCCTCAACGGCATCCGCGGTTATCGCTACTTCCTGTCCAACCTCCACCTTGCTGACGTCTAGCTCGTCTACGTTCATATCCATTGTTAAATAGGAAAGGTCATAGACTTGGCAAAGAGCAGATTTTCCGGAAGTGGAATCCAGCTTGTCGCCGGCCTTGTACTTCTTCGTAATTATTGTTCCTGCAATTGGAGAGGTAATGGTGTAATCCTTTAGCGTTTCTTTTCTACTCTCCAAGGAGTTTTGAGCTTCTTCAAGGGAAAGCTTGCTGCTGATTAGGCTGTCCTCAAGCTCGTTGCTCGACATTTTGAGCAGAACCGCGCCCTTTTGCACGTTGTTACCTTCATCGGCAGAAATTGAAGCTATGATGCCGGACGTTTTGGAGGTTATTGATTCCGAACTCTTGAATTTGAAGGCTGCGCTGCTGTTGCAGGCGACTTCTCCGATTTTGGCAGTACCGACGGTCGTGTCGGTTATTCCGCCGGGATTGGTTACATCTATGGTAACATTTTTAACCAACATATTGCCGCTGAGAACTTGTTCCGCGTTGCTTATCTTTGCAACGGTGCCGGACAGCGTTTCAAAGGTGCTGTCTAAGGTTACGGTTGCAGACTGTCCAACATAAAACGAGTCGACATCAGCGGAATTGAAGGGAACCGAGAGACTCATGGTTGAACTGTTACGGATGGTGCCGATTTTCTGACCGAGCGCAATGTTGTCGCCAACTTTAACGCTAAGCTCCGTTATGGTTCCTGCGCTTGGCGCAACTACGCTCAGATTGCTGAGGTTCTTCTGTAGCGTGTTATAGCCGAGCTGACACTTTTGCAAATTCAGTGTGGCACTCTTTATGCTCGTTTCGGCATCTTTCATGTCAATTTGATACAAAACTGTTCCTTTTTCAACAATATCTCCTTCTTTAAAGTCGGCTTTAAGGATTTCGCCGGCGACTAAGGAGGTGACATCGTAGGAATCGGCGGGCTTTAGGGTCCCGCTACCGGTTAGTTCAACGGAAATGTCTTTTTTCTCGACTGTCGAGTTCGTATATGTAGAGCTGGAACTTGCACCGCTACTTGCGGCACCGCAAGACTTTAAGCCGAGAATTAGAAGAATTACCACGACGAGACATACCGCAATAATTATTACTGTTTTTTTCTTCGGTTTAAACTTCTTCTTGCTTTTTACTGCAACGATTTCGGGAGATTCATTAGAAATATCCTGCTTCGTCTCTCTTTTTAAGGACATTTTGTTACGGCTAAAAAACTTCATGCTAACACTTCTCCTAAATTGGTGATAAATACGTAATAGTACATTACTATACAAATATGAATAAAGCATTAAAACGCTATCAATAATGTGAAAATTTTGTCTTTTTATTATTCACTTGAAAAGTCTCAGGCGTTTTGGGTTTGAGCTTCTATCACATTATAATTTTAACAGAAAGCCCAAGCGTCTGCCATTGCATTAACTTACATTTCGTATTACAACCTTACATTATCGTAAGAAACGCAATAACATACTGCTGTGGGCAAAACAAGAGTTCTGTCCACAGCAGTATGTTATTGTGATCGAAATCGGAACTTAATCCGCTGAAAAGTCGTCTTAACAGGCGTTACGCATACGAAACTGGTGGGGGGCGGGTGCGAGGGTGATTTTTTTGGGAAAAAGAAAACCTAAGCTTCTCCGTTTCCATTTGTTGATTTCGTGAGCTGTTTTTTCTGACGGAATCAATGACATAGTATAATCATTGTCTATTTTGCTGACTTTAATCGTGAAGTTGACGGGTTTATAGCCATAAATGGTGTGATGAGAGGACGTGCTCCCGATAATAATGTTGATGTCTTGCACCATTCCGTCTCCCAGTCGCCTCGAAGACAAAACGAAAACGTAATTATCTTCATCGTAAATTTCGACAATATTCCAAAGATGTTCAATTAGCTCTGCGGGTAAAAAGGTTGAGCATATTTCAGCTGTTTTCTTCATTTTTGAACGCCTTCTTTCTGTTTTTCGCGACGGGTTACACTTTTCCTCTTGCCGTCTTGCCGCTCGTCAACGGCAGATGGTTTTTTGCTGGGAGCTTCGCTTTCACTTTTTCGGTGACGATTAGTATCTTTTGATTTTTCCTTATCAGATTCTTCGTCGTCGCTTAATAGCTTTTCCAGTTCTTGTGACAAACAATCCAGAATTTCGTGGAGCTTGGCTTGATCCTCAATGCTGAGACAGTCGAATATTTTGCTCGCGTCATCCTGATTGCCACCGAATGGCTTAATGAGTTTTGCCCCTTCTTCGGTAAGCTTAATGTTCATACTTCTGCGGTCTTCGTCCGAAGGCTCGCGTGTGATAGCTCCGCTTTTTTCAAGCTTGCTCAGAAGCTCTCCCAAGGACTGATTGCGCATATCCAGAAGGTAGCTTAGCTCTTTTTGACTGATTTCCGGCTGAAGCTTTAGAATTGCGAGCACGCGCCCCTGTCCCCTGTGAGGGTCTCCCGTGGGGCCAAACTTCCTGTAATACCAAAGCTGATATTTCGACAGAAGCTTTTGAACATGGGAAAATTCTTCAAGAAGGTTCGCGCTTTTTTTGCTCATCGTATATTTTCCCAATCCAAAATAGATTTGTATGCAACATTACAAAGGTACCTTGACAATAATTATACAGGTACCTTAGCATTTGTCAAGTCTGATTTACAAAATTTTTTATCTTTGGTTCAACGCAGAAAGCAAACTAAAAGTTTGCCTTTCAGCGAAATCGGAGCGCTTGAGAAAAAATGTGTTTTCAAAAGATTTACATAATACTCCTTTACTATTTACGAAAATTGAAATATAATGAAATAATAATACAGTAAATACCTGTAATAATGGAGAGCAATGTGTATTATTCTGCCCCGAGCATATGTCTTAATTTAGAAATAAACAGAAAAATAGGTAACCCGAGCAGAGAACCGGAAAAATCGGTTTCTTATTGATTTGATGGAATACTTATAAAAGAGAGGATTAAATTATGATGAAAAAAAGATTTATATCTGCCATGTTGGCGATTGTTTTGACCCTAAGCTTGTCCGTTTCCGCTTTTGCAACAACATATACGGACCTTAAAAACCACTGGGCCAAGGCTTACATGGAGGATTTGGCGGCAAAAGGTATGCTTTCCGGCTACAGTGACGGAACAATGAAGCCGGATAATAAAATAACAAATTGCGAAACGTTGGCTTTTCTGTCAAGACTATATACTATTACAGACACTGAATCGCAAATGATTCAGTCGGACTATGAAGCCTACGTTAAAGAAATGGTGTCGCCCACGTTAGCTTGGGCATATAAAAGCTTAGAGGTATGTCTTGCTGCCGGAATTATCACGAAAGACGAACTGAAGAGTATCAGCCTTACGGGCGATACTACGAAAGAGAGAATTTCTGTGTTCTTTATTAGGGCGATGCAGATGACTTCTGAAGCCGAGAAATATTCAGGTTCAAAACTCCCATTTACTGACGCCTCTAAAGTTACAGCGGATTGCGTCGGGTCGGTTGCCGAGTTATACACACTCGGAATTATCAAAGGCGATGAAAAAAACAATTTCGAACCAAAGTCCGTCGTAACACGTGCGGTTGCGGCCGCCTTGATTTCCCGTGTTCTCGACTATAATAAAACGAACAATAAAGCGCTTGTAATTGCTGCCTATAACGGCGCGACTCGTGAAGAGGGAATTATTACTTCTGTAAGCGGGAACAATTTGGAGATTTGCGGAAATAACGGTATCGCCAAAACTCATGCAGTATCCTCGAGCGCATCCTTAACCGTGAACAAAATCGCAAAGACCTTGAACGCAACATATGTGGGCAGCTATGCATTGATAACTGTAAAAAGCGGCGTTGTTATCGGCATTGCGATAGACAGTGATACTACCGTCAAATGGATGCAGGGAACAGTGACAACAGTATCTGGAGCAAGCTCTACAAACACATTGTATTTCAAGGATATGAAATCCAGTTTGGATACAAGCTGCGTTATTCCGAGCAACACAGTAATTACGCGTGACGGCAAGGCGGTTCTTTTCCCGACTATATTGTCGGGTGATTTTATCGCATTGAAGCTTGTAAACGGCGTTGCAACCGAGGTTCGCGTTGCGCCCACCAGCACCCAATTGTCGGGAACGATTTCTTCAATTACTTACGGCGCCACAATAACATTCAAAATGACGGACAGCGGTAATGTGAATTATACTTTCCTGTTCGACATTGCAAATTTACCGACGGTTAAACGCGGAGACAAAACCTTTGCCATCGACCGGCTGCAAGCCGGAAACAAGGTTACGCTTCTGTTTGAAAAAGGCAAGGTCACATCAATTACCGCCGAGGGCACGTCAAATATGGTGACGGGAGTGATAGCGTCAATAACCATGACCACCACCAGCACTTCATGGGTACTTACCACTACCAACGGAGCTCAAACGACATTTATGTTGGATAGCGGAGTATCTGTATATAACGGAACGACCTCAATGTTGTTGTCGGACATACATCCGGGGGATTCGGTGTCGGTCGTTGTGTACGACAATACAATATCTGAGATTTATCTAGTCAGCTCCTCATCACCGTCCTCGACCAAGATGGCGGGAACAGTATTAAAGGTGGACACAGCCAATAATCTGATTACGGTACTTATTTCTGCGGATAAGTTCATATATGTAAAAACTTCCTCTGTCGGCTCGATAATAGTTGCAAGTACGGGCAGTTACACAAACCTGTCATCTATTGCGACGAATTCAAAGATTACTGTCTACGGAGCATACAGTGACGCAAAGACATTTGCCGCAAAATCAATTGTTATAGAGTAACACCACAAAAAATTATCGCCCGGGTCTTGAAACGAGACTCGGGCGATTTTTATTTGCATAGCTTTTTTGCGGATAACGCAGTGCGTTGTGACTTTGTAATTTCAAAAAAACGTTCACACCTTATTTAGGTTATCGGGATACGAGGGACATTAATTGGACAGCAAATCAACTGGACAGGCGACTGATTGAGAAAGTCACGGTTTTCGAGGACAAATTTGCAGTGGAATTCAAGTCAGGTGTGACGGTGGATGTGGAAGCATGATGCCAAAAAAATACAAGGCATTCTACGAATTGATTACGTGGGGTGCCTTGCTTGTCTTGCTGTTAGATTGGAAGACGTGCTTAAAAACATAGTGTTCACTTGTGTGACTACATCATGTTTGAAATATGTTAACGTCTTTTTTGGTGTCTAACAATTGCAATAATTGCTAAGATTATTGCTGAAACCAAAGCGATAAATGCAAACAAGTATGCCAATGGGATAAAGCCGAACGACTCCACCAATAAACCGTTTTCATCTACGTAGCTACCGTTGACATTATATGCAATAACGCAGAGAATGCACCCAATAATCGAAACCAAAGCTGAGCCTTTTAAGAAAGCTGCTTTTTTATCATTTCTCCATTTTTGAGCGATTCTTCCCAACGATTTGGCTTCTTCCATGTTATTTACTCCCTTTATCTCTGTGTCATACTTTTTTAATTCGACTTTACATTTCTCACAATTATCTAAGTGTTCTGCAATCAATTTGCAGCTATCCGGGCTGCATACATTGTCGTGATAAAGAGGAAGCAAATCTCTAATGATATCACATGAAATCTTCATAATAAATTCTCCTGCAATTTTATTTTTGCGCGGTGATATGTGACTCGTGCCCATCCTTCGGTTTTTCCAAAAAGCTCTCCGATTTTCAGGAATGACAGTTCTCCGAAAATTCGCAATGAGAAAACCTCTTTGTATGGCTCTTCCAAGTGGTGCAGTGCTTTGTGAATTTTGAAAGATTCTTCTTGGCTCATAAATCCGCTCTCAAAATCACAGGTTTGCTCCTGTTCATCTAAATCGCAGGTCACTAATCGCTTTTGCTTGCTGCATAATGTGAAATAGGTGTTTTTTGCAATTTGGCAGAGCCAAACGCGCAATTTACACTCTCCTTTATAGGAATCAATGTTCTTTAGCGCTTTGAAAAAAGTATCCTGTGTGACCTCCTCGGCGACTGAAGCATTGCTACACAAGGAGTAAACGTATTTATACACATCATCGAAATATTCGGAATATATCTTCTCGAACTCTGGCATATCATCACCTCGCTTTCGTAAATAAGACTGACGAATATTGATTTCGTTACAAGTTTTCAAAAAAAATTTAGCAAGGCAATTAAGCCCTGCTTAATACTTGATTTCGTCTAGTGCAAGATTACACAACTAGTCCCCTCTATAGAGCAATACTATTACGATTTTCACACAACGGTTTCCAATGTGAAAAACTGCAAAAGCCTTATTTCAAGGCTTTCGCAGACACTATTTCTCCGCCCTTGACATCAATACTACCGTCTCAAGGTGGCTCGAGCTGTTTGGTTAGATTATTCTGTGGTTAAATCCCTATGTTTCCCAATAACAATATTATAATTTCAGCACAATTGCCGACTGCCATTTATTAATTATAATACACTACTTCACTTTGCTCGAATTAGTTTTGGGGTTTTTATCATGAGATTGTTTCAGTGACTTCTTGGGTTGCGGGACATCCTTTTTAACTATATTTTTCTTCTGCTTTAACTTATTTGGATTCTTAAATGACATATAATCTATACCTCTTTACTTTGTTTTATATCTGTTTTTCGCTCCAAAAGCGTGACGACTTCGCAATGGCACGTTTTGGGAAACATATCGACGGCGGTGGCTTTTTTCGGAAGATAACCGCGCTCTGCAAAAAGCTTCATGTCGCGTGCGAGGGTTGCAGGGTCGCAGGATACATAAACAACGCGGGCAGGGGACATGGTGCGGATTTCATCGATGACATCAACGGAAAGCCCCTTTCGCGGCGGGTCGACAACGACCGCGTCGGGCATAACACCCGACTGAGAAAGCGCTTTGGCGGCAACTCCAGCGTCACCGAGAATGAACTCCGCGTTTTCAATCCCATTTGCGATTGCATTCTGGCGCGCGTTATCAACAGCGGACGGCTCGATTTCCGCACCATAGACAAATTTGGCCCCGCGCGCAAGGCAAAGGCTGATAGTTCCGGTGCCACAATAGAGGTCAAGCACAGTGCCGGCACCGTCAGGACTTGCATAGTTAAGTGCGCGCATATAGAGCTTTTCCGCCTGAAGCGGATTTATCTGATAGAAACTCATGGGGGAGATTTCGAAGCGCAGACCGCACAGCTCGTCTTCGATGACTTCGCTTCCCCACAGAGTATGAAAATCACCGGCAAGCACGGTGTTGCCTGCCGTTTTGTTAATGCAAAGCACAATGCCGGTAAGCTCGGGGCATTTTTCACGAAGGCATCTAACAAGTTCTTCGGTGTTTTCGTGCAGACCGCGGGCAGAAATTATACAGGCGACGGACTGAGTATACTTCATACTGCAACGGGTAAAAATATGGCGAATCTGACCCTTGCCTGTTTTTTCGTCGTAGGCGGCAGTGCTCGTTTTGTCCATGAAATCTCGCAGAGCGGAGGCGCAACGAACGGAAAGCTCGGTTTGAATTAGGCAGTCGGGAGCGGGCACAATCGTGTGGCTTCTCTCGCGGAAAAATCCGGTTATTGCCTTGCCGGTATCATCTTGACCAACGGCAAAGATAGCCTTGTTTCGATAACGGAGAGTTTTGCCCTCGTCCGCGCCGATAATTTCATCAATTCGAAAATCAAGACCTGCGACATGGCGAATGGCGTCGTTCACGCGCGAGAGCTTGAAGCGAAGTTCCTCTTCGTAGCTCATATGCATAAGGTCGCAGCCACCACATTTTCCAAAAATGGGACAGGTGGGAGAAACACGCTCTGGTGAGGCTTGGATAAGCTTCACACCCTTACCGTAAACGGCGGAAGACGTGACTTTTAGTATCAGCACCTCCCAGATTTCGCCCATAAGAGCGAAGTCCACAAAGACGGCTCTTCCAAATATGCGGCAGACACCCGCGCCCGTGCTGGAATAGCCGGTGACTTCCGCTGTATGAATTTGATTTTTAATAAGCTCGTCCATTGTTACCTCCAAAAATAGCAGGGAAATACAGATGGTTTGTATTTCGGTGAGTGTGAGAGCTGGTGAAAAAATATCTGCCAGTAGACCTTGTCACAGCCGCAAAGCGGCGCTGTGATAAGATGTAAAAATAGATAAAATGCCTGCGGGTAGCTTATATCACTGCCACAAAGTGGCGTTGTGATAAGATGTAAAAATAGATAAAATGTCTTCTAGGAGACATTTTACCACAAAAACAGGCGTATTTACACTTTATTTTTTCTTAAAGTATGGTAAAATAACCGAAGCAGTTGGTTTCCATACTTTGAAAATTATACCGCAGTGGTGCGCTACGCCTGTGTCATAAGCCCCTGTGCGGTTGGTTACCCCTATCAGATTATATGCCGTAGCTTTGCTTCGCAGCAGGGTACAAAGGCTCGGTCAGCACCGCCTACTGGGACTCTGCCAAGTGCTTTTTCTGAGAATTTGAGTTTTATCACTGAAAGGAATGTCCTATGAAAGAGATTTTGAAAGGCATAATGAGTGTCGTCCTCGTCGCGCTGATTGGCGTTTTGGGCGTATTTGTATACAAAAATTACAGTTTGCACCTTGAACAGGAGAAAGCGATTCTGGAAGCGCAGGCAACCCCGTCGCCCACGCCAAGCCCCACTTCATCGCCAGAGATTTCAACCGAGCCGACGAACGTGGCAAGTGCCAAGCTTGCTGTTTGCGGCGACCTTGTCGCGCATACGGGCATAAACCTTGAGTCGAAAAATCTGGACGGATCATATGATTATACGTCTGTTTTAGGCGGAGCACAGAGCTTCGCTTCGGCCGCGGATTACGCAATCTGCACTATGGAAACGACATTCCCCAACACAGCGGAATATACAGGATACCCCCAGTTCAAGTCGCCTCCCGAGCTTGCGACTAGCCTTAAAAGCATCGGTATTGATTTGGTGAATACAGCAAACAATCACAGCAATGATAGCTATTTGGGCGGACTTATCCGAACTTTGGACGTGCTTGACCAAAACGGTCTTGACCATATTGGAACCTATCGCAGTCAGGAAGAGCGTGACAAAAACAACGGAATTCTCGTAAAAGAAATCAATGGTGTCAGCGTTGCATTTTTGAGCTTTACCTATGGAACCAACGGAATTCCCGTCACTGGCTACGAATATGCGGTAAACATATTTTATAACGACTACATGACCACTTTGAAGGATATAAATTACGACCTTCTGAAGAAGGATATGGCGGCGGCAAGCGCCCTGAATACCGACATGATAGCTGTCATGACGAACTGGGGCAACGAGTATTACACGGAGCCTGTCGATTATCAAAAGGAGCTTGCGGATTACCTTTTCAAAGAGGGCGCAGACATTATTCTTGGCGGTCACTGCCATGTTCCGGAGCCGATGGAGCTTCGCCGCGTTACAGACAACGAGGGAAAAGAAAAAACCGGATTCATCGCCTATTGCCTTGGCAACTTTGTATCCTGTCAGGATGACCCATACACAAACCTTACAGCCGTTCTGAATATCGACATTCAGAAAAACCTTGATACGGGTGAAACCTATATCAAAAATGTCTCCTATGCACCAATGTATATGGTTGACCTAAACGATGTTAACGTAACTGCGGATTGGCGATATAGACTTTGGAATCTTCAGTCAGCTATCGCGGAATACCAGAAAGGAAACAATCTGGGCGTAATCAACGACACCCTGTACAATTCCATGGTAAAGGGACTTGACGATGTTCACAGCATCTTGGGCACCGATTTCGACTATTACAATAATGGCGGTGTTGACGCAATCAAATGGACGAAGGAAAACGCCTAATTGCGGCGCTAAAAGAATAGAGAATACGTGAAAAACGTAATGAGGGCGGACAATACGCCGTGAAGCAACTTTCCCAAAGTGTGCCGAGCGGGGTTTAGTCCGCCCTCTCTTATTACGGCAGATGCTTGAGCGTGAACCGAAATTCCGCCCCAGCCGATTATAAATGAGCAGAGCGCAAGATTAAGAGCGTTTTCAGACAGTCCAAGCATGGAGCTTGTTCCTGTACCAAGCTCCAAAAGCCCTGTCAGAAGGCTTCGAGAAAAGTGAAGCTCTGTTCCAAACCGTACGGAGATTTCTCCGCTCATGGAGGATAGAACACCGGCTGCGTCCAGCAGTCCAACCAGAACGCTGAAGAAAACCACGAAACCGCAGACAGTTACCATTGTTGCCGTAGCTCGCTTAATGCTGTCTGTGAATGCGCTGGAAAAGGTGGCAGTGCTTGTGGGAAGTGCGGCAGTCTTGTTTGAGCTTGTCTTGGTTCTCAGCAGCACGCCTGTGAGAAGAGCGGCAATTATATGCACGGCGTAGAGAAAAAAGCCAATTTTTATGCTACCGAAAACGGCGCTGCCCGCAACTGATACAATAAACGCCGGCCCCGAGTTGTCGCAGAAGCTAAGAAGCTTTTCTGCTTCGGATTTGTCCAAAGCACCCTTCGAGTACATCTCGGAAATCGAAATTGCCCCCAGAGGATAACCGCCAGCAATTCCAAGAAAAAATGCTGCGCTTCCCGCACCGGAAACGCCGAAGAGCTTTTTCGTGACGGGTGAAAAAAAATTTGAAAGTTTTTGTGGTAGTCCCAGCTCCAAAAAAATATTGCTCAGCACCGCAAAAGGAAAAAGCGACGGAATGATTATCCCGGAACATAGAAGAAGCCCTGCCTGCGCACCGCCTGACGACTCCACAGGACAAAAAATCAGACCAATAAAAGCGCATAACGCCAAAAAAGTCGATATGAAAAACGAAAATTTTGTTGTCACGCAACACACCTCCTTTGAATTGATTAATTGTATGTGCGGACAAGGGCGCACTTTCCTGTTTTTGCAATACTGCTAAAACGGCTAAATTGCGCATAAACTTGCTTGAGGTGGTGAGTCAGTTGAAAAATGCTGTGCGCAAACGCCCGATCACCGAGGTTTTCAACCTGCCTGCGGAACTTGTGCCGGGCGTGCCAAGGCTTACTATGTCCGGCGGAAGCGAGGTTCTGGTTGAAAACCACGGAGGACTGAGAAGCTATACGAGCGACTTGATTGAGGTTCGGGGGAAAAATATGCTGTTACAAATACGCGGCGAGGATCTGGAGCTTGCGACGATGACGAAAACGGACATCATAATCCGTGGAATCATCGTTGCGGTTGAGCTTTGCTGAGGGAGGGAACCTTTTTTGGAGAGACTATCTGACAAAGCAAGAGGTTATGCTGTCATAAGAGCCGTGGGTGCCGAGCCGACAAGGCTCATCGACCGCTGTGCCGAGGAGCAGATTGATTTCTGGGGAGTGTATCCCGAGGACGACTATACGCTTGTG
>CAZLLK010000039.1:0-26462 GCA_964560435.1 uncultured Oscillospiraceae bacterium | reverse complement strand
CATTTTCCTTTACTGGCTTATCTTCCAACGATTTAGTATCCCAGCAATACCCCTGAACTTCTTTGATAAAGCTTTTGTTGCAGTCGTTTACTCGGATATAATCCATGCTGATTAAGCTGGCTGTGTAGAGAATGCCGTTAACAACGTCATTATTTGCTTGAATCGGTATGAATTGATTGTGCAGCCGTATGCAAGCGATAAACGACGCAGCAGAAGGGTCAATGATAATGTGCTTGACCGGAATGTCGCCAACGAACTTGACGAGCTCCTGATAATACTGCTCGTCCGTCTTTTGCTTTTGCTCATCGCGTCCGGAATAGTAATATTCATCGACGCGGTACCAGCGACGCTCGAAGTAACCCCACAGCCCAAGGCTGAAAGCGTTTTGTGTGCCGTAGTCGCACGAAAGCATGAACTCGATGTAGTCTCGCTCCTCGGTCTTTACGATGTGCTTATCAGTGTCAAACATATCGTAAATCAGACCTTCAGCCGCTGCCCATAGCCCGAGAATGTAACGCTTGTAGAAAGCGCCGCGGAATTGAGATTTATAGAAGGCTTTCTTTTTGTCCGAAAGCGTTAGGTTGTCGTCCATCGTAAAATGCAGATAGGCCATATTGCGCTCGACAGCCTTATCAACCCAGGTGGTTTTAAACCAATGCTGTGGTCCCGCTGGGTTGCAGTTAAACCATAGCTTTGCGCCCTCAACAGAACAACGTGCTGTAGCCTGATTGACAAAGCTCTCAGGCATCAGGGCAACTTCATCAAAGAGAACGCCTGCAAGCGTAGCGCCTTGTATGAGGTCCTGACTGCGCTCATCCTTGCCGCCAAACAGATAGAAGTTGTTTTCTTTGCCCTTGTATTTGATTACGACCAGGTTGTCGGCTCGATGGTCTATTACGACATAACCGCGGGATGCCAGCATTTGTTTAAGCAAGACTAAAACGTTACGCCTATACGCTCCGATGGTTTTGCCGCACATAGCGAAGTTTTGACCGTCGAATATTTCCATTGCCCACATAACAAACGAGAGAGACATGGATAATGTTTTGCCAGATCGGATAGAACCGTCAGCCATAATGCCGTCGCAATCGTGAACAGGGGAGTTAGGCAGCCACCAAGTCAGGATTTTTAGCTGCTTCTTCGAAAATGGCTTGAACTTGAACACAGCGGCTAATCTTCCCATGCTTCGTCAACCTTTCCGGAGAGGGCATCGATAAAGCCGTCGCTCTCTGCATCGCCGGTATCGCCGTTTTGCGCTTTTGATTTCAGGACAGCAATACGGGCGCGCTGCTCTTCGGTGTATATACCAGCCATCTCAAGTAAAGCCTTGCCGTGCTGGAAGCTTCCTCGCTGCGCCTCTCGGACAAATGCATTCAGCACCGGAGCAATAGACTGCTTAACAATGTCCATCGACATTTGTTGATATATGGCCACAAATTCGGGTTTTGCAAAAGCTTCATAGTATGTCGTCCTGGCGCATTTTGCAATCTTACAAATGTCGGTAATCGACTTCATCCGATTCTCCGGATTTATCAACACTTCAAGCAGGTTTTGTTCCTTTTCTGTGGGGCTGTAATTTGTTGGATTTTGTACAGTCTCCATGCATTATTCACCTGCCAATATATCCGGCAGTTCCTTACCGTAAGCGCTCCAATCAACACCGTACTTCTCGAGAATGTCTTGGAAGTCCTCAATATCGTGTGGACGGACTTTTAATCCCTTTTCGCCGATCATAACGTGCTTCAGCTCATGAAGCATAAGGAGCTTTTTTTGATTCTCGTTAAGCACTCCGGTATTGCGATCGTAGAATGTAATTATAAAATCAAACGGCAAATAAGCCTTTACCGGATCATTAATTTTGCGGCAGTCGGCATATACAACCTTGTCGCCGCCTTTCTTCTCGTAGCTGATAACGTATCCGATTTTGATACTGTATTCGCTGATAAAGTGAAGCTCCGGGAAACGCCGAATCAGTTTATCCGCCAGAGCTCGAAGCTCTTTACTCGGATGTGCGTCGCAGAATAGAGACTTCGATAAATTGCGTAAATACGCTCGCTTATCTTCATCCTTTTGAATTTTGCAATACTTAGCGAGAGCCATTACGGCATTACAAGTCAAATCACACTCAGGCTGGTGTAAGCACTCGTTGCATATTTCGTTATTGAACATTGCGTACACCTCCCCCTCTAACATTCTAATTGTTACAAATTTTTACAAAATATCCATTTATATTGACTTGTGTATATTTCTCGTATAGACTAAACAGATAAAAGGAGGTGACATTATGGCACATCCATATTTTTTCCCCGACCCCAATGATAGGTCTGCAAATTCCCCTAGTACAATCGTTCTCGGCGCAAAAGTAATAGACCTTTATAATCGCAATAACGGCGACAAGATGCAAAACGTAACGGCAAAGGTTCAGGAGTGGTTTGTTAAAACCGCAAAAGAAAAATACAGTTGGGACAATGCAAAATTCTCTGGAAATCAGTGTATTCTTGAGGTAGATATTCCGAAGCGCAACTATCCCAATGACTAATTTCAAAATAAACGGCTCACGGTAATATGTGGGCCGTTTTTATATTTTGGCGGCAACGGGAAAGGAGGAACCAGCTGCCGCCCCATAAAACATAAAAAGACATTTTCGTTTGCTTAGTGAGTTTGCATGTTTTACTTGTTATCATTAATTTAGAAAAGGAGATGATAACAACGTTTGCTTTTGCATCAACTGCCGAATGCTTCAGCGCCGCAGTTATTGCGAGAACCGATAGCGGCCCACTCGACAACTGCCACAGCACTCAAAGCATCGAGATTCTAACGACCGACCAATACGACATATGCAAAGCTTTAGAGGTTCGCTATCCCAATCATCCGGTTTTTAGCAGCCCCCAATTCTTTGTTCATTGTCACGACACACTCGGCAAAGAAATCCCTTAGTAAGTCACTTGCTCCCACCCCTAGCTAAACGCAACTTACATACCCAAAGAAAAAGGGACAGCTGTCAGCCTGTCCCTTTTGCAATTATCCATATTAGCAATTATGAACCCTATTTTGCGTGCACAGTACCAACTTTCAAACCATTTGCAAATATTTTGCTACGTCCATTAAAAAGATGTCCTTGCGCCTATAGAAGTCCATTCGGCTAAACTCCGGCAAATTCAGATATTCGAATGGATATGTTCTGCCACTTTCGCAGTTGAGGATTATTCCATTGGTGAGCCGTTGCCGTGATTCCTCACTCACACAATCAAGTCCGATTTGCAGCTTTGCATATTCCACAGCTCGCATTCTCAGCGTTTCCGGATAGTCCTCTATAGCTTCAAGTTGTGCCTGTTTGTCCTCAATAGGGCGACCGGTATTGTTCGTGTGCGGCATAAACGCCCGACACTCTTCGGATTTGTTTCCCTCGACATGCTTGTACGTTACGTAGTTTTCGCCGCCGGCCTCGATGATGTCCTGCCGCTGTGCTATGTATTGCTTTACGCGTCGATCGTAGCCTCGTACTATCCACAGACATTCTTGCTTTATATCCCAAGGTAATTTGTTGCTCAAGTGTCGACCTCCTTTGTGATTATCATTCCCGCCAGTTCGCACTTAGCCATAAACGTGGGGAAGTCGTAAATGTCGTCCCATCCACCGCGAAGGTAGATTCCGTATAGTTCAGACTCGGCGATTGGGTTCATGGCTTTACCCTCCATAGCAGAAATATGTAGTACTGTAGCTCGTCTTGCAGATCTCATAAACACCCGTGCCTTGCTTCGCCTCTGCCTGATACAAGACGTGGTCAGGGCATTCTATTTCACCAAGTAAAGCGCGTGTCGCTATCTCTCGACATTCTACTAAAGCTTCAGCTGGTGGGGTATAGTGCGGGTCACCGTTGGCATAGGCATTCAAGTACTGCCCTTTCTGTGAAACGACATCATAAACAGTACTGGGGAACTTATCGCTTTTCACACGGTTTACAATTACAGCTGCCACAAGCTCACGGTGGCGCTCAGTGCAGCCGCCCCACGCTTCGTTGTAAATGACGGTTGCGATTATGTCTCTGGCAATCTGGAATTGCAGCTCCTCTGCGTTCCATATCTCTTTTGTCCTTATGATAATTGGGTCAGATTCAGGAAGTCCCATTGCGCGTGCTGTTTCGGCTATTTTATGCGCCTGTTCTTGCTTGTCTGTCCAGATACTTTCGGCTGCCAATGCCGGGCGTATAAGCACGGCTGCTATTAGAATCATTATCACAATTGTAATTACTTTTTTCATTACTTCATCCTTTCTATTCTTGCTTTCAGCGCTTGCATTAGCGCTTCCTGCATATCACTTTTGCTGTTCAACGACGTCAGGACGTCTTCGTCAACACCGCCCTGCACCAGAAGAATGTGTGCAATAACGGGATAAGTCTGCCCCTGCCGGTGAAGGCGCTTGTTAGCTTGTAGAAATATTTCAAGTGCAAAGTTTGGCAGTGTATACCAAATTGCATGGTGTCCGCCTGCCTGCAGGTTAAGACCATAACCGCAGCTTACCGGATGCGCCAGAAGAATATCAACTTCTCCGGCGTTCCAAGCTTCTTCGTCATCAGGTCCCTGATAAACCCGTACGCGAAGACCCGTTTTTGCCAGGGCCTTTGTCAGCCTGTCCAGCTCGTGCTTAAACCAGTAGAACACCAAGGCGTGCTCACCATGAAGCTGCTCAATGACCTCAAGAAAAGCTTCAATTTTGCAATCGTGGATTTCAGCCACACCGCCGTCGTTGTTGTAAACCGCCCCGCCGCAAAGCTGTAGCAGTTTTCCATTCAGCACCGCAGCCGAAGCAGCGGTTATTGTATCTTCCTCAACTTCTAACAGCATTTCGCGTTCCAGCTTTTTGTAAGCCTTCAACGCGGGACCGTCCAGAACCACTGGTATATCGTCCTCAATAAATTCCGGCAAATCCAGATAATCTTCCGCTTTCATGCTGACGCATATATCAGATATTGCGGCATGAATCGTTTGATCAGCGCCATTTTGCGGCGAATAAGTTCGGTATTGCTGCCCTGGGTGTGCACGGTCCTGCATAAAAAACATATCCCTATAGCTGGTAATCGTTTTTCCCAGGCGCTGCCCCCCGTCCAGAAGATAGACCTGCGCCCACAGATCCTCGAGACCATTCGGCGCCGGTGTTCCGGTCAACTCCACCAGCCGGCTAATACGCGAACGGACAAGCTTCAAAGCCTTAAAACGTTTTGCCTGCGAATTTTTGAAGCTGCTGCTTTCGTCCAGAACCACCATATCGAAAGGCCAGTCGTTACGGTAGTAGTCAACCAACCACGGGATATTCTCTCGGTTGATTACCCAAATGTCTCCGGGCGTGAATAAGGCTCTTATACGCTGCTGAGCGGTACCCAGTATTGGAATTATTCTTAAGTGCTGGAGATGTTCCCATTTTGATGCTTCCTTGCTCCATGTAGCTTCAGCAACTTTTTTAGGGGCTACTATCAAAACCCTAGATACAGTCCACCGATTATACCTGAGGTCGTTGATTGCGGTCAGGGTGATTACTGTTTTTCCAAGACCCATATCCAAGAAAAGACCAATTGCTGGATCCTGAATAATTCGCTCGGTGCAGTATCGCTGGTATGTATGTGGTGTAAATTTCACGCAGGCATCACTTCTTTCATAAATGCTTTCACCTCTTCCAAGCCTTTCAGCACTCGGAAGTCCACACCACGTTTTTTAAATTCTTCACGCTGCCATTCCTGAATACGGGACAATCTGCCTATTTCAGTTTTCAGTTCAACGTAGATTGTTCTGCCATCGGGTGTAATTATGATCCTATCCGGAACTCCGGGATTGCCGGGTGAAACGAATTTATAGCAAAGTCCGCCGCGCTCTCTCACCATGCGAGCCAACTTTGATTCGATTGCGCTTTCTTTCATCTTTTGTAAAACCTCCTTTTGACCATATGCGTTTATAATATGTCACACGTACGCATACGCATGCACGTACGTACGCGTATACACTTGTCATGATTAGGGCGTATAGGGCGTTATGTTATGCTCTAATTCTCTATTTACTACTACTCTATATATAAGAAAGTTAGGAAGTTATAAACAGGAAAAACTCTTTAAATTTCAATGCTTTCGGGGCTAACTTTCAAAGTTAGAATAAAGTTAGAACGTTAGGAAAATTCCTAACCTTTAAGTGCTCCTAACTTTTAAAAAAGCATGGGGAAGTTAGTTTTTCTCAAAGCCTTTTTGTGCACCATACGGACCACACCAGATTGTTTTTGTTGCCTTTGTCCATCCTGGCATACCCGCAATGGTGTCATTTATTTCCTGTGCTTCGAGATACTTCATGCCCTTTGGATCTCCGCCCAGTGCCTCACACCAGACCTCCAAGGCACAAACGCGCTTCCGCTCCGTTAGTGTTTCTTTTCCGACCATTCCGCCGTTCCAGAAGATTTTACGTTGGTCCGGTTTCCACTGGCTCCAACCCTCGGGCACCTGCTGGTTGATAAATTCCTGAATCAGCCCTTCTCGAACAGAGGTTTCGCGGTGGTCTTCCTGCGATATTCGTGCATCTGCTTCCAAGGCGCCAGATAAAAATAATGGCTCTCCAATTCTCCAGTAGGCCACAGCTTCCGCCCAAAGCTGGTCTACTTCACTGTCCAAGTCGCGGAATACACTTTTGCTATTCGGCTTCACGCCCACATCAACTGGCCAAAAGCGGCGGTTACCGGTACGATCCCGAAGATACTCCCCACTGTTTGTTGTTCCAAAGAATACGCAGCAGCGCGGCATCTCTTTAACATGGCGGCCATAGGCTGCACGAAAACGATCAGCCTGCTGGCTTACGAATTGCTTAATTCGGCTGATGTCTGAATTCCTGAAGGCCTGCAGTTCTGCAATTTCTACTAGCCACACGCCCTGTAGCAGTTCTGATGCATCTTTGCCTTCAAAAGTGCGTATAGAGTCATTAAACCATCCTCGTGACATCTTGTAGATCAAGGTGCTTTTTCCTATGCCCTGAGGCCCAGAGAGAATAGTCATGTTGTCAAATTTCGCTCCGGGGCACATAGCGCGTGCTACGGCGGCAACAAAGGCCTTACGGGTTACCGCTCGAACCAGAGGTGTATCATCCGCACCAAGATAGTCAATGAAAAGTGAGTCAAGTCGCGGTGTAACATCCCAAGATAAGCCCTCTAAATAGGCTGTAACATCGTTGAAAGAGTGTGCGTTACTGTGCAGTGACAGCGCTCCATCGGTTTTACCGTTCGAAGAAATGTGGTAGGCCTTCTCCAAATACCAATAAAGGCCTTGATTATCGTTGTCTTCCCACAATCTCCGATTGCCATCTTTACACCAGGGCAGCTGACCAAGGACCTCACCGCGTCCAGCGAATTTGTTAAGTGCAAATTTGCCCTTAATATAGGGGTCGTGTTCTAGTATTAGCCAAACATTATCAATCGTTGAAAGGGGCAGTCCGGTCTTTGAATGTAGCGACAGAAGGTGCATCCACTCAGATTCATCTGCATCTTCAGTTTCTGAAAGTACGCCACCAAAAGCGGACAGTATTTCATCCTGCTTTTCTTTTGCCATTAAGCGCCTGACTTCGGAATCAGCGACAGCCAGCTCCTGCATGGCCTCGTATGACGGCAGACGATTAACCGGCGTGTCCGGCTTTATATAAGATGAATCGTCCAGGTCATCAAATTTATGAAGACGTACAAGGTCGAAAGCGTTGACAAGCTTTCCGCCACACGGATCTGTAGCATGGTGGGAAAAGAGAAATTTGCCACTGTCATATATAACCGCACCGCCGGTGGTGCTGCCGCCAGTGTAGGTGTAGCGGTCGGGCATATTGTCCACCGTGTCATAGATACCCGGCAGGAATTTGTCCATAGCCTGGTATATATCAAAGACGCGGCAGAAGGCTCCTACGACACCGGTCTTGGTCAGCGGGTCACCCTGCTTCGCCGCGAGCTTCTGAGGACTCGCAGCGGTGCCAGGCACTTGAGGCCATTCAGCCATGTTGTGCCAATCGGTATACGTAGCGAGTAGTCCGTCGGCAGAGACGATGGGCTTGTCCGCATAGGAGTAAATGTACTCACTGTCCGCGCTGCAAGAAGGCCAGAACATTAGACGGTTCGCTTCGAATGTAGTCGGGTCTGCGTATTGGATGCCAATATATGTAGCCATGCGCCGGGCACACGGTTCGTACTCGTCTGCCGTTACAGTATGGTCAAGCGGTACAAGCACTCTTAGTCGCGGAGCTGCTGCGTGGTGCTTACGGGTAGAGTAGACGCAGTAGTTGCAGCCAAGGCCATCCAGTGCGCGGAGAACGGTGTCTGTCCCACCGGCTGGGACGTTATCAAAGTCCAGCACGACAACATCACGCCCAGCGACGGCATTGCCCTTACGACGTGCGCCGGTGAGGGCGCCGGCGACAAAACCGCCGACGTCCTTCAGCTCGTCTTGCTGGGGTTTCTTATATGATAGATATTCAGTGAGAGGTTCAGTGCTGCGTGCCGGAGTCCGCAGGCGCTCGTACAGTTCTGAGATTTTAAGCGTCTGCGGCTGCCACTTGGTAGCCTTGCGGCTGGCTCCGACGGATATGGTTATTTGTCTGTCGTTTATGAACATGGAGGGTTACTCCTTTACAAATGGGGAAATATGGGATAAGCTGTATAAAAACAGGGAGAGGGATGGTTGTTTGTCAGAAGGATTAGTTGGTGCAATTATCGGTGCATTAGCTGCTGTACTTGGTGGAATTATAGGTGAACTTATAAAATATCAGCTAGAAAACAAACGATGCCGCAGAACCCAAATGCAAGATGCGTATGAGTCGACAGAAAAAGCAATTTACAAAATGCTTGCAACTGACGAGTCTTCAACATCCGATGCTATGGCAAAAGTATGTGAGGATATGGCAGTTAAAATAACTCTATATGCAAGCAAACGAGTTAATAAAAAATTTCTCTCTCTCCTAGATTACATAGGCACTGGTGAAATCAAAGATGTTGATAAACAACGCGTTAGAGCATTAAATCTTGAACTCGTCCAACTGATGAAAGAGGATTTGTTTTATAAACGTTCTGTTATTAACATTAAGAGTTCTAAAATTTTTTGTTTTTTCACTCATTTAACAGCGCCCATAGCAAAAAGCAATAATTGATGTGGTCGGTAATCCTCTCCTGCCAGAGCTCGAGAGTAATCTCCATGCTGGCAGATCAAATTGAAAAGGATGTAATATATGTCGGTAGACTTTTATGATTTACCATTTACTAAGCGACCAGACCTTACGCCGTTCTTAATCCATTTAACCAAAACTTCAGAAATAAACGATGCTTTTGAAAATCTAGTAAATATCCTTAAAACCGGAGAGCTCAGAGGGAGTAATGCCGCCGGGTACATTAAAGGTGGCAACACTGCCACATGTTTTATGGACGTCCCGTTTAGTGCTTTAAAATATGTACTAACTCCAGAAAACACAAACTCTGAGCGCCCTAAATATGAGCCTTTCGGGGTGTTTTTAGGAAAAGAATTCGCATATAAACGTGGACTGCGGCCAGTACTATACCTATCAAATAAAGAGTTGGCTGATTTGAAAATACCTAGATCCGAGCAATGGCGGGTTGTCCGTTTCGAAAAGGATAAAAACGGTCAGTGGATTAGTTGGTTGCACGAGCGCGAATGGCGTTGCAAAGGAGACTTGAAGCTTCCAACGAATTGCTGTGTTCTTGTAAAAGACTCTAAGCATTACAAAATACTTCTTGATTTGGTTAACGCTTCACCAGACAGTTTTCGTATACATCCGAGAGCAATAATACCTTTATCCTTTGTTTGTCAAGGGTTTATTGAGGAGAGTTAGTTCAATCCTTTCTAAAATATTCGCCGACCCATCCGTCGGCATTCAGGGGTAGGTCTGGTGCCCATGGTATGGGGCGGGATATTATTTCAACTACCTTCTCCAAATCAGCCATGCTTTCTAGTGCTTCAACCACAACCTCATCGTGGATATCAAAAACGATTTGATAGCACGCTGCTTCGAGTGAGGTCATAGCATAGAACAAGCAGTCTCGGGCGGTTGCCTGCGTGATGTTTTCCACAAGCTTCCCGCCATATGTTTCAACGACCTCCCATTTCTTCGAGGTCTGGTTCATACCGTAATAACAAAGGCTGTCCCGACCGAAACGGTTCTTCCCGACGTGTGGATGCGCGTAGTAGAGCTTTCGGCCGCAGGGCAGCCTTGCTGTCATGAAGTCAAGATTGTTAGCAGGGTCACATTCTCGCGCAATTGTAATCTTCCCAACGTTTGTAGCTGCGCCGCCGTTTACGGCCTGCCATGCGGCGTTTTCTACGTCATACCAGAACTGCACTATGGCGGGGTTCGCCCTGCGCCAGCGTTCGACGATGTCCGGCAGCTCAGCTTCGGTCAACCCGTTTCGAAGTGCGCCCATATTCACGAGTGCTCCGGGTCCTCCCTGATATCCAAGAGCGAGTGTGGCTACTTTACCTTTTTGCCGAAAAGCGTATTCTGGTTCACCTTTTTTAATCTTTTCAAATGGAATGCTAAACATCTGCGCTGCAGTGGCCTCGTATATCTTGCCATGTGTACGGAAGACATCCAAAACCCATTCTTCCCAGGCAAGCCACGCAATAACGCGCGCTTCAATTGCTGAGAAATCGGCATCGATGAAGGTCATGCCTGGCGCCGCGACGAAAGCAGTCCGAATGAGCTGAGAGAGTGTGTCCGGAACGCTGCCGTATACGACCTTCAGTGCATCGAGCTGATGTGCTTTGACCAAATTACGGGCGGTGTCTAAAGCGACAAGGTGTGTCTGTGGAAGGTTTTGCACCTGTACAAGCCGCCCTGCCTCTCTGCCTGTCCGGTTGGCACCATAGAACTGCAGCAGTCCTCTAACGCGTCCATCCTCACAGACGCTGGTCTCGACGGCGTCATATTTCTTAGTGCTGGTCTTGCTGAGCTCCTGCCGGATCTGCAACATACGTGTGGCTGATTCACTCGGTACTCCACGGGCTAGGACATCCTTTACAGTATCTTTGCGCAGGTCCTCAAATTCTTCTCCGGTCTCTACCTGAAGCCACTGAGTGAGCTGAGATACACTATTAGGATTATTCAGCCCCGAGAGGCTTATAGCTTCTGCTGTCAGCGATTCGCGAACTGTTGCACCGCAGGATAATGCGCCGTTAACGAGATCCATATCCACGGCCACGCCGCGTGCGTTTATGATCTGGTCCATAATCCACTGCTGCTGAACCTCATCTGGTACGGTGAAGTTGGAGAGTCGGCACTCGATTTCCATTTCGGTCACGACGTCCTGCGCATTGTAGGCTTTGAATAGGTTCCACTTTTCCGGGTCATGATGAGGAAGGTTGCGAGTGCGGTTCCCGTTGGCCTTTGTCGGTGAACAGGGTATGCAGAAATAACGTATTAGCGCTTTGCCGACGGACAATTTCTGCTTTTCCTGTGGCAATCCCAACGCTTTGCCTGCTGCATCAAGACTTGCGGGATATCCGCAGTACAGGCTGTGCAGCATTGTGTCCTGCCATTGGGTAAGCCAATTGCAGGACTGCCGCGGGGACAGCTTCAGCCAGCAGGACAGGCAATACCATTCGAATGCAGCATTGTAAGCGTGCTTTATGTATTCTGGACTCCACAGGGCATTCCACAGTTCGGACGGTAGACAAGACTCAGCAGTTAAATCCAGCACTTGAACCGGTCCGCCATCAAGGGAGTAGCCGAATAAGAGAATTTGAAAGTCAGGACTCTGTGCGTATTTGTAGAGACCAGTCTTTGCTATTGGCTCAGAAGAATAGGTCTCCAAATCTATATTTAAATGGTGCATAATTACCTCCGGGTGTCAGCACCCTGCCGTGATTGGCAGGGTGCTTTCTTTCACTCACATTCCCATGATTGGCATCCCAGACGGAATAGGCTGTCCGGTGATGGGGTCAATTTGATATCCGCTGGGCATTGCCTGCTGAGAGTATCCCTGTGCAGGCGGAGTCTGATACTGCGGATATGTAGGCTGTGCTGCGTACTGCTGCTGGGGTGGGTAATATGCCTGTGCCGGTGCCGTGTATTGTGGCTGTGCTGTAGGGGCAACAGCGCTGAAAGCATCTTGTGCAGTGACGACGTTACCAAGCGGTTCATCATCTCGGGTTTTCTGGATACCATTTAAGCCGACGCCGATACCTTTTTTACCACTGGTATTGTATGGGAAGAAGCTTATGTTGACATTGCCCCACACGCCGCTGTAGATTTCGCCCTGCTGGATGATGGGCTGAATGTTACTATCGACAAGAAATGGAGGACGATCAGCTTTGCAGGATGCTGTGAACACCCACATACCTTTGCATTCAGGTCCGTAGGCTTCGCCATCACTGGGACGGATGCTGTCTCCGTCATGGATGCTTACCGCAGGCTGTGGAGGTCTGACTCCATTCCAGCATTTTGTGATTCCCTGTTGGATAGCCCCCTCAATGGCGGAGTCAATGGCCGCTTTGGCCTGCAGGTTGGATTTCGGGACCAGTACGGTCACGGAGTACTTCGGCTCACCTGTCGGGTTGTTGAAAGGCGGCTTCGGCTGGAATACGCTGATATAGGAAAGTCGGCATTCGCTGATTGTTATTGTGGTTGAATTCATTTTTTATCTCCTTTTGTGATTATGTTTCGCTTTAAAAAAGCATTTCTGCACTTTCTGAATGTCATTGTACCGATTGCGTGTTCGGGTGACCGCAGAACTTAGTTGTTTATTTAGATCCTTTTGAGCTTTGACTTCTGGGGTTTGCCAGCGTGGATGTGAAACGGGTTTCCACTTATTGACGTACTCTTGACTTGCTTTCGACCATGCATTTTTTGCGGTATCAAATTCCTTAGGAATCCATTCCTTGAGAAAAGCTATCGACTTCCGGTTATCCTCGAGATAATCATTATTGAACAGAATTCCGAAGAGTCTCACGAGTTGCTTCGTAGGGAGTCGTGCCATCTGATCAGGAAGGAGCACTGCTTGGAAAGTATCCTCCTGGATCATAATTGTTTCAGCCATCTGACGTGCCCCCAAAAGCGATTAAGGCAGCATTATACGGAGGGCGCTTATCGCTGGCTGGTGCGAGAGCGGGTTTGCCTGGCTGCTTGACCACCAATGGTTCGACAAGGTCGTGATAGACTTGTTTGCCAAGCAGCTTCTCAGCCGCGGGTGCAGTAACCGGCTTACGCTCGTATAGCAGAGCTTCATCGATTCCGTCTTTGATAAGCTGTGCGATTGCTTTGTCTGTGTCAACCCATGCACGACTGCCCCGTCCTTCGACTGCTTTATAACCAGGGATGGTTTTTCCATCGAGGCAAGCCTGCAGAGCATATTCTTCCAAATCTTTGTACCAGGACACCAGCTCTGCACCGCGAGTTAGCGCGTCACCTACTTCAGCATCTGAGAGCACCGGTGGCAATGACTTCTTGAATGCTTCCAATGCAAATGCGCTGTTTGCTCTAGACCTACACGTATATTTTACTGGGCAGAATTGGCACCAGTCTCCGGAATTGACTTCTCCTTCGCCTGCAGCAGCCTTTGCCGCGAGAGGACTGAGCACGTCCTTCCCCCAAGTCTCAAGCTCGTCTCTCGTCGTTGCCCATTCAGAAACGGAGTTCAGCGCTGGTTGGACTATGGTCATCTTGATAGTCTGTATCGTGTCGCCGTAAATTGGCGCGTAGAGCGTCAGGGCTCCTAGCGCATATATTTTCATTTGGGGGTTATCCTCTGCTGATACGGGAACGCCCGCGCCGTTTTTATAGTCAGTAACCCATAGGACACCCTCGCCGATTTGGATGCAGTCCGCAGTGCCGGTAGCTGGTGAACCGTCGTCCTTGGTCTCGTGAGTATAGCAACCTATCGGGACTGACGTTTCCAGAGCAGTAAAGGGCATCGACTTGAAAGACATTGCGTGCTGGTCGAGAATTTCTATGTAGAGATCGGTGTATCTGTCCATCTCTGAGGAGTAGATGGGGTTTTCCTGTAGCTTTTTCAGCTGGCTGTCATAACTGCGCTTGGAAAGCTTCATGAAACGTTTCTGGGCTTTCAGTTCTGCGATAGCGTGCGCAAGTCTTCCAGCCTCAGCATATTCGCTGGTCTTTTTAGGAAAGCTGTCGCTCAGACGGAGAGAAGGTGTGCAGTTGAGCCACTGCTTGGCGCTCGAAGGTGACCGATCAGCGTGATATTCAGGTGTCGGCATCAGAGCTGCGCCCCCAGTCCACGGAGAGCTGTAGCAAAAGAGCCTATCTGCTCCGGCTTGAGCTGGGTTACGGCCTGTACACCGTACTGCTGGAGAAGCGAAAGCAAATCGTTTATCTTACCTGCCTGCGCCAGTTCCGCGCCGGCTTTGGCTATTTGGTCAAGGCTGTATGTAGGAGCTGATGCGAGGGGTACTGCGGGATTAGTTGCGGGAGGTGGTGCTACAGGAGCATGGGGCTGAGAGATTGTAGGGGCCCTCTGGCCAACAGGGGGCATCGGAGTTAGGGCAGGACCCGTTGTAACCGGCATAGACGGGGCACCCTGAGGCACGGTATTCGCAGGTGTGACCGCAGGGGCAGGCGTAGGGTTTTGCATGGGGACGGCAGGTGCAGAAACTGGTGTGCAAGACTGATACTGAGCAGCCATGCCTTTTATGGCAAAGGTCAGCTCTTCGGGGGTATCTGCGTTTATTGTTAGGGCTATGTTCATTTCGTTTCCTCCTGTGTAATAGTTACGGTAATGGGCTTGCTGGGGTCGAGGCCTGCATCCTTAACCTGCTGCTTTTTGAGGTAAAGAGTAGTGAATTCATCACCTTCGCGGCATTCAAAGCGGTGGCAGGACTTAGTATCGGTCTTAAGTTCAAAGTTCATTAATAACATTTGACATTTTCCTTTGTTAGTGATATTTTGTTGGTAATACAAGGTTTGGCTTTGGTCGAACTTGCCGCTACGGGTGTTCCAGCACCTGTGGCGGTTTTTTCTTTGCAGTCCTGACATATTTCTCCGGGATCTAAATTCAGACCGCATTCAGGACATTCGTGGTAGTACGGCATTTGGTAGCTCCTTTCGTTCTTTTACTGCTGCAGATTGGGCAAACATATTCTTTGTCGCTTTTGGCGAGGCGGGATACATTCCATTTCAATTTGCAGTCAACGCAAATCCGGTAACGTTTTTTCATTGTCGTACGCTTACACCTCCCTTCGCGTAGTATTTTCTCGCTGCTTGTCTTCTGCGCTGGTCACGGCAGCGGGAGCAACGAAGACTCTCTTCACGCTCAAAGAACGTGGCACCGCAACGTACGCAGTATTGCGGGGGGATTCGACGGAAGTTGTTTCCGCAATCATCACAGCTCGTACAGCCGGCAGTGCAGCCTTCGACAGCGTCCCAGTTCATGCACATGTCTTTTTGCCAGTAATCATCGAAGTTCAACTCATTCAAGCGCGTTCTCAAAATTGTCGCAAGGCGGGTTTCTAATGACAACCTCGTAAAAGCTTCGGTTTTTGCTTTTCGTTCTTCCTGCCGTTTGTTGCCGATATAAGCACCAGTTCCCCAAACATCCAGGCGGGATATACGATGTTCAACGCCGGAATAAGGACGTCCGAGGGCATCAGCAATATCTTTGATTTTTAAGCCCTCACGATAAAGCTTGACCAGTTTCGCATCTTCTGATGGAGTCCACTTGACAAGTCCCTTAGGTTTATCTAGATGATCTGTTTTTCGCTTATCCTTAAGCCAATTAGGTTCGGAACCAAGGGCGAAGAGTTCCATTTTTCGGCTGTCCCACTTATCTGGGTTGTTTTTAAGCCAGGTCATTAGATCGGTTATTTTTATGTAGGTGAAATACTTTTTGCCCTGCGGAGCAATACGTTTGAAATTCAACCCGCATTTGGGAATCCAGTAATCCGTAACCGTGTGGCAATCTACTCCCAGAATATCCGATACTTGCCGTGCGGGAGGAACTCGCTGCTGTCTTTAAAAGCGCCAAGGCCGAGTCTTGTTGATTTTACCTTCACCGCGTGTTCACTTCGACCGAGAATCTTTGCAATTTGTGGAATAGTTTTTCTGCCCCACAGTTCGCGCATATGCTCGATTTCTTCATCTGCCCAGTCTGTCTTGCGCTCGTTCTTCTTACCGACGAGACCGAGTTCGCGGCGCTTAGTTCGAATTGTGCCAATAGATCGATTTAGGTATTCGCATAGTTGGATATCCGGCAATTGCCAATTTGCTTTTAGCCAATTAAGGTCTTCCGGTGTCCAGCTTCTTCCACGCCCCATAAACTACACCTTGTTGGTCTTGGATTCTTTTGCCGATTTCAGCTTGCGGAATAACGAAGTCATGGGGCCATCGAAGAAATGCTGGTTGTACGCGTTGCTGGTCTGGACGCGGTTCATAGCCGAACGCTTGTTCGAATATGAACGATGGGAACGTGCTCTATGATTTGCTGCACTGCTCATTGAGGGATTCTCCTTTCGTGTTATTGACTTGTTTCCAATTTGCGGTAAAATAGAACTGCCCTATGTGGCAGAAAGGAGTTGGTTTTTCTTGACCAACCTTTTGACGCTGCCTGTTCCTCTGCTTCCCGGCGGGGAAGCCCCGACGCTAAGGGCCAATACATAGCGGAACCGTCCCGCTAAAGAGAAGGAACGAAGGAGATGTGTGTGCGTTATGGGATAATCCCAATGTCCCGTGTAAAATTGAAGGAGTCTCTCCAACGCTTGAGGTAAACAAATTTCGGGGGTTAGGTCGTCTGCCAACGCACGGCAGGCGGCCTTTCTTTATAGGGCAGCCCTATTTTGCCGCAAATTGAATTGTTTGTTCACTTAAATGGCACCACAGCGCATATGCCTAAGTACAACGCAGTGAGATATGAGGTAACGATTGCGGCCCATATCAGCACCCTGACGAAGCTTTGCTTGCCGCCGATGCGAGCGATTAGGTCTTTCATGCCGCGCCATCCTTATCCGCTTCCTGGGGGACTCTAACTATCGTTAGCTTGGTTATCTCGACGCCCATTTCCCGGGCGAGAAGCCTTGCGAGAATAGCGGTTGCGCGTTTGGCTTGTTCTTCTGTCATTTCCATGGGTTTGCGTTCCTTTCTTATGTAGTCCGTTTTATTGGACTGCCGGCGCAGTATTATGCCGTTGTGCTGATCGATTTCTCATACTTCGCTAGCGTCTCTTCGCTTACACGGTAGCTTTTAGGAAGCTTGATTGCTTCAAGCTTTCCCTTACGTATCCAGTCCCACACCGTGATAACCTTAACGCTGTAACGCTCTGCTATTTCCTCACAGGTGTATAATTTTCCCAATATCTTCACCTCCTTTTTGTAATTATTTACAGTTGCGTTTACTTCGGTTTTACGATATACTACGGTTGCGAGTCGAAGTAGAATACAATCCGAAGTAGTTAATAAATACGTGGCATTGCTTATGTTTTCGTGGTATGGTCACAATATACCACGGTTTATTAAGTATGTCAACAATAATGCTACAATTTCTTAAGTAATCGTAATATTTGTGAAATGGTGATAAATTATGTATGTTATTTTTGATAGGCTGATGAAGCAAAGAAATGTTACGCGCTATAGGGTTTCTCAAGAAACAGGAGTCGCCGAGTCTTCTTTGAGTGATTGGAAAAACGGAAAAAGTATGCCTAAAATCGATAAGATGCAAAAAATCGCAGAATATTTTGGAGTTACAGTTGACTATTTGATGGGCAAAGAAAAGCCCGTCACCGATGATGACGAGCTGAATAAGTATTTAGAAGAGCTTCGCACCAGGCCCGAAATGAGAATGCTCTTTAGCGTTTCGGAAGGCTGCACCAAAGAAGAAGTAGAACAAGCAGTTAAGATTATCGAAGCCTTACGAAAATAACTTTACAAAGGAATTTAGTTGATGGGGATTGAATTAGAAACAAGAGTTATTAAGGATTACGCTTTCATTCGCAATGTAACACTACCACGCCATATTAACGCCGTGACGTTGCCTAACGACGATAGTACATTTAATGTATACGTCAATGATAGGCTCTCACCGTGCGAGCAGCTTGAAGCACTAAACCATGAACTAAACCATATTGAAAAGGCTCATTTTTATAATGAGTGTGCCGATATAGCTTATATCGAAGCGGAGGCAGACCTAGTTAGAGTGTAATTAAGCCGCGTAAAATTGAAACAAAACCGCCCCCAGCGATAACATTGAGGGCGGCAATTAATAGGTGATGATATGCAAGGCAAAGATATCAGCAGCGAGAGGTTGAAGGCTGCACTTTATCTGCGAGTTTCCACAGAGGAGCAACGGGTCAGAGGGTTATCAATCGAAGCTCAAGAATCAGCATTGCGAGAGTGGGCGAAAGCGCACGGATATAAAGTGGTTGAAGTGTATAACGATGCGGGAATCAGTGCACGAAAAAAGCATACAAAACGTCCTGCACTTCAAAAGCTGCTTGTTGATGTTGAAAATGGACAGGTGGATATTATCCTGTTTACAAAGCTTGACAGATGGTTTCGCAACATTTCGGACTATTATAAAGTACAAGAGATTCTTGACAAGTATAACGTGACTTGGAAAACCATACACGAGGACTATGATACGGTCACATCTTCAGGAAGATTAAAAGTAAATATAATGTTGTCTGTTGCCCAGGATGAAGCCGATAGGGACTCCGAACGCATTAAGGCGGTATTTGATAGTAAGCGCGCAAAAGGGGAGATCGTGACTGGCTCTGTTCCGACGGGGTATGTGCTGAAAAATAAGAAGTTAGAGAAGGACCCAATCTGGCAGGGGATAATTGAAGCGTTCTTCACATCATTTGCGGATTATAAATCTACCAACAAAGCGAGACTCGAAACCGAGCGGTTAACCGGAACAGCAATACCATATCAAACAGCTGATTTATTCTTGAAGAAAAAATGCTACGCAGGGGAGTTCGCAGGTGTTGAATGTCCGCAATATATAACGCCAGAGCAGTACGAAATCAATCAAACACTTAGGCTAAAGATAGAGCGTAAAACTAAAGATAATAGAGTGTTCATGTTTTCAGGGTTAGTTTTCTGCGGAGAGTGCGAAAATCGGTTTCAATCAAACACAAGGAAATACGTCCGAGTTGGCGGCGACGTTTCTGAAACGCCTATTTATAACTGCTCGGGGAAGTATAAGCGCAAAAACTGCGAGAACAGCGTCAATATTAGAGAATCGTTAATTGAGGATTATCTTATAAATAACATAGAGACTTTAATGCTTCACTGGACAGCTCAAGCAGAAACCAGTCAACCGTCCACCGTCGTAAATGACGGCGCGAAAATTAAGCGCAAGCTGGCAAGGCTCAAGGAGTTATATATTAACGACCTCATAACCATTGAAGAATACAAACGCGATGCCGCGGAGCTTCAGTCACTCATAGTCCCTGCTCCATCTCCATCCGCGGCTATTGACATATCTAAAGCGTTCTCTGGTGGGTGGCGGGATAGATATGATAAGTTATCCCTAGAAGGTAAGCGCGCGTTTTGGAAGAGTGTAATCGACAAAATTGTGATAAACACAGACCGATCGATTACGGTTTGTTTTATTGCATAATTATTTGTGATAATTATATACACCGCAAGGTGTCAAGTGGAAAAGAGCGTAATATGGCTTGTATTGCGGTGACCGTGGATGGTGAATAGTGAATTATCATTGCGGCGAGAGTTCGCCTTTTGTAGATTGACGTCCATGACTTGTGCTTCTGGTAGGAGTTGGAGTTGTTATTTAGGAGAACAGATATATGCAGAAACTCTTTTATGTGGGAATCGGCGGGTTTGTTGGAGCGGCGCTGAGATATCTCATTTCAACTAGGATGGCGACAACGCCAATTCCTTGGGGCACATTGTTTGTGAATGTAATTGGCGGCGTTCTTATCGGCTTGATTATGCAAATGTGCTTGACAACAGACTATATTTCTCCTAATATGAAGCTTTTTCTGACCACGGGAGTATTGGGCGGACTTACGACTTTCTCAACATTCAGCTACGAGTCAATAAGCCTTTTTAGTAGCGGTGATTTCAAACATGGAATTTTAAATATCTGCTTGAACCTGCTTTTGTGCTTAGGCGGAGTATTGCTGGGACAGTATGTTGCGCTTGAACTAGTTCGAAGGTAAATTACAGTTAAAAAGAGCACCCAAACGGGAAAACCGTTTGGGTGCTCTTAAGCTATATTTTACTTCGGCGCAATGCCGAGTGCAGTGCTGGCTGTGTCGCAAAGCTTGCAGTAAGTGTGACTATGCAGCAGGTGACACTGGTGCTGAAGGACTTGGTGTTACGGGAAGGGACGGATTTGGTGCGCTTGGGGTCGGAATATCCGTTCCGCTTGAAGGTTCACCGCTGGGGGATGGACTTTCAGAAGCTTCAACTGAAGGCGACGGGCTGGGGGTTTCAGCCAATTCACCAAAAATGTTTGTCGGGCCAGTAAGAGTTGGCTTTTTGAAGTCTTTGTATGGAAGTCCTTCGTTTAACGGGAGCATAATCTTTTTCCAAATCTGTGTTGCTGGGTTCCCTGAAACATTCATATGGGCGGGAGTGTCATATCCAGTCCAAACGGCGGCCACGTAATAGGGTGTGAAGCCGACGAACCAGCGGTCGCAATAATCGGTACTGGAGCCGGTTTTACCTGCGTGAGGCATATTGCCGATATTTGACTCGTAGCCCGTGCCGTAGGTTGCGGCGATGTTCAGCATATAGGACATTGTCCATGCTGTGTTTGCCTTAAACGCGACGATGGTTTTCGCCGAATTATCCAGAATTGTTTTTCCTTTAGGATCTTTTATTTCTGTATAGGTGCGGGCATAGGTGAATACACCGTCATTTACAAAGGAATCGTATGCCTGCGCCATTTCGCGGACGGTCGCGCCGTTTGTGAGCTGACCCAAAGCAAGAGGAGCGTAGTCACGGTCTGCTTCGATCAGACTTTCTACGCCCAGACGGTCATGCAGATAACTGAATGATTGTTTAGGGGTGAGTTTGTCAAGAATCTGTGCAGATACGGTGTTCAACGAGTTCGTGAGAGCTTGTTGAATCGTTATAATGCCAGCGTTTCCGCCACCTGCGTTCCTAGGATACCAGGTTGTTCCGTTGAGCTTAATATCGGCGCTGTCATTGACCATAGTAGTGGGAGAGATGAGTCCTTGGTCGATTGCAGGTCCATAAATTGATATGGGCTTGATTGAAGAGCCTGGTGGGCGTTTGGCATCTACTGCTCTGTTGAAGATTAAGTTGCCGGTCTTTGCTCCGACTCCACCGGCTAGAGCTTTTATTTCGCCAGTATAGGGGTCAAGGACGACAACTGCAGACTGAAGTGATTCGCCGGAGGGGGACTTCACTGCAGGGAAGTTTGCGGGATCATTATAGATTCCGTCTACTATGTTTTGAACCCTCATGTCAATGCAGGAATAAATCTGCAGACCACCATTACAGATGAGATTTTCTGCAGTTTCAGAGCTTATGCCTTTTTCCTCCATGAGGTCTGCCTTTGCGTCTGCAATAACTGTATCGACGTAGTAGCTGTTAATTGGCATTTGGTATTGTTCGTTTTCTCCGCGCTTAAATACCAGCTCCTTTGCTACAGCCTGAGTGTATTCCTCGTTGGTGATATAGCCCTGACTGTACATTTCCTTAAGGATTAGCTCCTGGCGGGCCTTGTTGTTGGAGCGGCTTATATATGGGTCGTATTTTGAGGGGTTGTTGGTTATGCCGATTATGCTGGCACATTCGGCAAGATCTAAATCCATGACATCTTTGTCGAAATACGTTTTGGCGGCGGTTCCAACGCCGTTGCAGCTTTCTCCCAAGTAAATGACGTTGAGATACCACGCCATTATTTCTGGCTTTTCATACATTTTTTCGAACTTCAACGCACGGAATATTTCAAGAATTTTTCGCTGAACCGTTATGTCGTCTTCTTTTGTTAGGTTTTTGATGAGCTGCTGAGTCAGCGTCGAGCCACCAAAATCGTTTTTCATACTGAGAAACATATTTCCGAATGCCCCCACAGTTCTGTACCAGTCTACACCGTTGTGGTCATAGAAGCGCTTGTCTTCGATAGCCACGGCTGCCTTTTCCATATACTGTGGAATGTTTTTGTAGCCTACCCATACGCGGTTTTCTTCGCCATGTATGGAAGCAAGTGATGCTCTATTGCCGCTTTCATCTGTGTAGTAGATTGTGCTTGCAAGATTTAAGGTCATTTCATCAAGAGATACATCAAGATCGGCGGAAAGATTGGTTTTCACGTAGTAAGCGAAGATACAGGTGAAAAGCAATCCAGTGGTGATGAAAATGAGAAGTAATGTGGCCACAACCTTTAAAACCACGCGCAGAACGCCGGTTACTGTCCCTGCGGTTGTACTCGCCGCCTTAGCGGCTTTCTTTGCATCTTTCTTATCCATTTTGGTAAAACCTCCGTTGGGATATATAAACTGTAAATTCTTTATAAGGTATGCTTTTTCAAAAAGCGTTATCTGTAAAATGTTTTGAGTTTTGGTTATTTTGTGCGAATTTTCGAACCTGATATTGGGGAAGTAAAACGACTTATGGGCGGCTGCTTAGGCAGATGTCGGGATAACTTCCATTGCCAGTATTGGCTCCAGTTGCAGTGATGTGACAGATGTATAAATCTGTATAATAACCATTCTTATCTATTATACCACGATGTGCTAAAAACAGGTAGTAAATTTACAGATATATTTTTGCTGATGAAGTTGGTTATTTTTAACTTATTCGGGGATAATTCAAATAAATACTTATTTGGAGGACTGTGATTTGAAATCGAAATTAAAAATGGCGATTATCGGAGCACTTTGCCTTTTCACTGTATTCTTTGCCGCTTTCGTTATTGTTGATTTCGGAAGAGCGGAAGACAGCGGCGAGGTGATAAGCGCTATGGCGGAAAAAAGCGAGACCTGCTATGTCTTGAGAGATTATGAAGGATATGTTGCTATTTTTGTGGAAAACAATCCTGCGTGTCCTATGACTGTTACCGATATTCAGGTGTCCACGCTTCGAGAGCTTGACAAAAGGCTTTTGGAAACCGGTATGAAGCTTTATTCCAGAGAAAGACTAATGATGACTCTCGAGGATCTTGGTTCATAATCGTTTGGGATTGATTTTTTTCAAGGCTAGGAGTAAAATGTGCTAAAGGGATAGCCGATTTACGGCTCAACCAGCATCTTACAGGAGGCGCATATTATGAATGAAGACTTTGGAAGCGATTTAATTACCATTACCGATGATGAAGGAAACGAATATGTTCTGGAGCACCTGCATACACTGGAACATAAAGGACGCTTCTACATGGCTTTTCTTCCTACCGATATAGATGAGGAAAATGAAGACTACGGTCTGATAATACTGAAAGTCATTGAGGAAAACGGAGAAGAAATCTTGGGCTCTATTGATGATCCCGATGAACTTGAAGAAGTATACGAATTATTTGCTACGGTTCTTTTTGACGAAGAAGAGGAATAATATGTTCCTATAAGAGGCAGATATTTCTAATATTTTTTCTTTGATTTTTATGGGCTTAGGTTGTATAATTCAATTATGGATGGAATATGATTTAGTAGTTTCTGTTCAGTGAATTGACACAGCGGTTTTTCGAAACCTGCTGTGTGCGTGAGGGATTTTTTAAAACCCACATCTGTTATAAGGGATGCCGAAAGCGTCCGCTGCGAATTGCAGGCCTCCCGACGCGGCTTTGACCGTGCTTGGATGTTGGAAGCAGAGAAACAGTGGAGAGGCGACCCACCTGCAATTAAGTGCAGGTTCTTACAAAGTCCCCACGGCAATAGCGGGCTCGACCGGCGCTTTCAAGCGCCGGTCTTCTTTTTGCATTGATAAATTTTTAATCTTCAATGTGGTGCGCTCTTTTTTGAGAATATTTTACCGTAACCTTGCTTTTGACAGAAGCGCGGTTACGGTATTTTTATATTCATTCGACAACATTCGACTGGATTTTACAAAATAATATCTTTTGCGACGAAATATGACATTTTTCGCAAGTTATGGGTGCTACGATGCTTTTCGTCGATAAAGGGTTTCAAATGCTATTAATCTCAGCTGTTATATATTTTTTTAGAAATATTTACTAAAATAATTTTTTTATATTTTTTTGTACGCAAACGTACACATTTGGGGCTGCTTCTTCCTACGGTTGAGGAGGGAATGTGTTTGAGAAAAAAATTGAGTGGTTCAGATGTTATCAATCGTATCGGCAATATGGCATTTGGAAAAGCAAATGACGCAGTAAAACTGGTGTTTCTTGATCCTGAGAGCAGAGAACAAATCGACAAGCTTGATTTGAGTATGGTTTCGGAGGTTAAGAGAGGCTCAAACGGAGTTGTTGAGGTGAAGCTTTTAAACAGAATTGCGCTTTTGGAACTTCTTGCGGAGCTTACTTCTCCGCAGACTCAAAAGGGCAGTGAGGCTGAAAGCTTTTTCACGGCAATGGACAAAGCGGCGGCACGGCTGGGCGCAGGTGAGGAATGAGGTTTGAAACCTTCAGCCAAAAACAGACCTTGGCATTGACATGGTGGAGTGACTCTTCTCCTTATGAGGATTTTGACGCTATCATCTGCGACGGGGTGGTTCGAAGCGGAAAGACTCTTTGCATGGGAATTTCCTTCGTTTGCTGGGCTATGCGGAGATTCGACGGGCTTGGGTTTGGAATGTGCGGCAAGACTATTGCTTCGCTGCGAAGAAACGTGGTGAACGTTTTACTTCCGGTCATGAACGATCTTGGATTTGTTTGTGAGGAGAAGATTTCCAAAAACCTTTTTACTGTCAGTTTTGGTGGCAGAACCAACACCTTCTATTTGTTCGGCGGGCGGGACGAGAGCTCGCAGTCGCTTATACAGGGCGCGACCTTTGCGGGCGTTTTGCTAGATGAAGTTGCTCTTATGCCGAGAAGCTTTGTTGAGCAGGCCTGTGCGCGTTGCAGCGTTGCCGGAAGCAAGCTTTGGTTTAACTGCAATCCTGAGGGACCAAATCATTGGTTCTATCTTGAATGGGTTAGAAAATCGCGAGAACGGAGAACTTTATATGTCCACTTCACCCTTGAAGATAATCCTGCGCTTTCACGCAGAATTATTTCGAGGTATCGGAAAATGTATTCAGGGGTGTTTTATAGGCGGTTCATTCTTGGCGAGTGGGTAGCATCTCAGGGTAGAGTGTATGACTTTTTTGATGAGAGTTTTGTTAGAGACGCACCTGAAGGTGAGCTGGAGGAATATGCGGTTTCCTGCGACTACGGTACCGCAAATCCTGCGTCGTTTGGACTTTGGGGGCTAAAAAACAAGGTGTGGTATCGACTTCGCGAGTACTACTATAACTCTCGCTCAGAGGGAAAACAGAAGACAGATGCGGAGTACGTTCGAGAGCTACTGGGACTTTGCGGCAATGTTAGGCCACGCGCGGTGGTGGTTGACCCATCGGCGGCAAGCTTTATTGAAGCGCTCAGACGTGAGGGACTTCCGGTTCTGAAGGCTGACAATGACGTTCTGAGCGGTATTCGTCTGACAGCGGATTTGCTGAAATCGGGGAAGCTTGTGATTTGCCGGAATTGTCCCGATGCTATTCGGGAATTTTCTCTCTATTCGTGGGATGAGAAATGTGAGGGCAAGGACGCGCCGATTAAGCAGTTTGACCACTCTATGGACGATATTCGTTACTTTGCAACGACTGTTGCGGCTCCATCTGGCGAAAGCTGCTTTGCGGCGACTTTTGTTGAGAGAGGCTGAGGGCTTTTGAAGAGTAAGGTGCGAAGCTGGCCTTGCTGAAATTTTGGAGGACATTTAATGGGGATTTTTAAACGCTCGGGGTTGAAACCGGCAGCAGTGTCAACCCAAATCAGGTCTGTTTCACAGCATCCTTTTGGGATGCTTGACAACTATGTGCCGCTTGGCGGCAGTGATATTCGGCTTTACAGGGCTATTCGTGAGGCGGTGCCGGCTCTGGATGCGGCGGTTATGAAGATTATTCGGCTGACGGGTGGATTTGAAGTATGCTGTGGCGATAAAAGGACGGAAATTGAACTGAATGACTTTCTGAGAACGGTCAATGTCGGGCGTTCGCAGAGAGGTATCAACGCTTTTTTGGACAATTATCTGGATTCCTTACTGACCTGCGGAAGTGCGGTCGGCGAGATTGTTACCAATGGAAACAGAGATATTGTGGCGGTACTTTGCGGCAATGTGTGCGACGTTCAGGTTAGAGAGGGCTTGTCACCACTTGACTTTGTTATTTGTGGTCGCTCAGGGTCGGGGATGTTTGAGCCGCTCCCTTATCAGAATCTCGTTATGTTTACGCCGTTTAATCCCGAGGCGGATTCGCCTTATGGCGTTTCGATGTTTCGGAGCATGCCGTTTTTGGCGGAGATACTGCTGAAAATTTACAATTCAATCGGAATTAACTGGGAGCGTGCCGGAAACAT